>JADGQM010000330.1 GCA_017881795.1 Syntrophobacteraceae bacterium | reverse complement strand
GGTATATGTGGAACAAGACTTTGAAATGCCAGGACCACTGAGATTGACGGGTGGTTGAAAGAAGTTTTCAAGAGACTGGAAAGGAAGTTCCAATAGCGCGGCAGAGAAATATCGACAGTGTTATGATACTACTTGTATCGCAAGGGATTCTTCTTGTAGTATTCCTGGTGATATTCCTCAGCTCTGGAAAACGTCATGGCGGAAAGATCATGAGAAGGACTGTAGCATTCTTCACTATGGTCTCCCTATCTGTCCAACCGCTCGAGTTCTTTCTTGACGGCAACCCCCAGTTCTTCCAACACGTAAGGCTTCTTGACATAGGCGCCCGCGCCTAAAGCCTGGGCTTTGGCCACGCGTTCGGTCTCGGCAAAACCGCTCACGATGACCGCCTTCTGATGGGGATGGGTTTCGAGTATCTTGGCATAGGTATCCAGCCCATCCATGCCAGGGTCCATAATCATATCCAATACGATCAAATCAACGGCGTGCTGCTTCAGATACGCCACCGCCTCTTCCCCGCTGGGAACACTGGCCACCCTGTAGTTCAGCCTGGTAAGCATCGTCGTTGCCAGTTGGCACTGCTCCTTTGCATCATCCACAACCAGGAGTGATTCACCAGTTCCCATGTATTCAGCAGCGGACACCGAAATCTGCTCCGGGGACAATTCCCCTCTCGTTACCGGAAAATAGAGGGTAAAGGTCGTTCCTCTCCCTTCACAGCTTTCGACGTTGATATATCCGAGATGGTCCTTCACCGTTCCCCACACCACTGCCAGGCCCAGCCCGGTGCCACTTCTCCCCATAACCTTCTTGGTGTAAAAGGGTTCGAAGATGCGCATCAAATCCGAAGCAGGTATCCCTTCACCCGTGTCCGAGACGGAAAGGACAACATAGTCTCCCTCCTTGACCTCGTCGTATCCCCAGACGGGCCTGTCCAGGTAGTGATTTCTCGTCTTGATGGTCATGGCGCCACCATTGGGCATGGCCTCAGCAGCGTTGATGACCAGGTTCATAAGGGATTTGCCAAGATGCACGGTGGAACCCGATATGTTGAGAAGGTCTGCGTCCAAATCGATCTTGAGCTGGGCTTTGGGGTGATAAGAACGAAGTTTGGCTAGTTCAGGGGAATCCTGACACTCCAGGACGATGCTATTGAGATTCAACACCGTCCTGCTCGGGACGCCCCTCCTTGTCAAGGTCAATAGATCCTGAACGATCGCTGCTGCCTTCTCTCCGCCTTTCAGGATTTGGTCGGCATAGGTTTTCACGGCGCTGGATTCGGACACTTCGAATGAAAGAAATTCGGCATAACCTACGACGATACCCAAGACGTTATTGAGATCATGAGCGACACCACCCGCCAGGGTGCCCAACGCCTCCATCTTTTCCGCCCGCTGCAAACGTTCCTCCAGCCTCTTGCGTTCCTCCTCCGCTCGCTTGCGCTGGGTGATATCGGTAAACATTGCAAAAGACCCCATAAACCTGCCATCATTGGCTTTGATCGCAGTGGCGGAGGCATTGGTCCAGCACTCGCTGCCGTCCTTACAGCGAAAACGGCGTTCGCAAGTCTCATGCAGTTCCTGGATGCAAAGTGACCACTGTTCTTCTTGGTCGGCAAGGTCTTCGGGAAACACAAAGTGGCTCAACGGCCTGCCAATGATTTCTTGAGGAAGGTGGCTGAGCATGTCGGCCAATTTTTGATTCACGTAAGTGGTTGTGAAGTTCTCATCCGCCACCCAGATGCCTTCGTTAGCCGTTTCGACAATCCGGCGATATTCCTCTTCACTCTTGCGCAATGCCTCCTCTGCGCGCCGGCGTTCCGTGTTATCACGGATACACTCAATGGCCGCAGCAACTTCCCCGTTGACATCCCTTAGCACCGACGCGGTCCCAGACAAATGGGCGATGCCGGAAGGTAAATTGGGTGTGAAGGATTCACCAAAAACGACGTCTGCAGCCCTGCTGATGGCGGTGTAATGCTTCTCGGTCTCCTGGTCCGGGCGAAGGGCAAGATCAATCAAAATGGGCCTTCTCTCCCCGTAAAAGGGCAAAGCATATTCGTAGTTGCCTTTGCAGAGCATATCCGGCGCATTAATCCCCGTCATCTCTTCTATCGCCTTATTCCAGGCAATCACTTTCCCTTCCTTGTCGATAACCAGGGTCGCATCCGGGAGGAAGTTGATGATGTCAGCGAGTTGTTGCTGGGACGCCCTCAGCGCTTCCTCCGCCTGCTTGCGCTCGGTAATGTCACGAATTGATTCAATGGCTCCGACACGCTTTCCAGAAGCATCAAAGAGCGGGGCTCCAGCGGCGAAGACATAAGCCCCTTTGCCGTCATTTAAACAAGGGACATAGGCTTCGGAGTAAAGAACATTACCCACCTTCTTGAAATTTTGGTATTTGGATTGCAGCTCCTCATCACTTGAATCCAGCAGGTCGAGCAATTGCCGCCTTCTTGTGCCATAGAAAGGAATGGTGTAGGCATAGTCTCCTTTGCCTATCATGTCCCCCTTCCTCACCCCGGTCATCTCTTCGATGGCGCGGTTCCAGGCGATGACCTTTTTGTCCTCATCGACGACAAAGGTTGCATCGGGTAGGAATTCAATAATGTCGTTCAGCCGCTGGTTCGCGGAAATCAGCGCTTTCTCGGCCCGCTTCTGTTCCGTCAAGTCCCGCACGGCAATAGCCCGCACCACTTTCCCTTGAAAGGGGATGTTTGTAACATGAATCTCTATGGGAAAGGTTGACCCGTCCTTTCTTAGCGCTACGGCTTCGTAGGACTGTTGCTCCTGCTGCTGGATTTTTGACCTCACCAGCTCATGATGCGATGGTGCAAGCGTCCTGAAATGGTCCGTCCCAATGAGCTCCGACCGCTCATATCCATACATGGCCGCAAACTTTTCGTTGACATCCAGGATAAGGCCCTGGTCATGAACCATGATCCCCTCGGAGGTGACCTCCTCAGCAAATCTTCGAAATCTCTCCTCACTTTCCCGCAGTGCTTCTTCGGCCTGTTTGCGCTCAGTGATATCACGAGCGATCGACAACACCGTTCGCTTTCCATCCAAATCAAACAGCTCCGCGTTGACTTCGACCGGAATCCTTTTGCCCTCTTTGGAAACATGCACCATTTCAAAGAGGCAACCTTTATGTTTCCGTAGTTTCTCACCTATAGTGGGAGGATCGCCCAGTTTTTCCGGATCGTATATTTCCAAGGGCGATGCTAGATTCAGCAGTTCCTCTTTTGAATAGCCCAATATCCTGCACACGACGTCGTTCACCTCGATGAACTTGCCAGGCATGCCGTCGTTTGTCATTTCATAGACGAAGATAGCGTCATTGGCGTTGTTGAGTATTTTGCGATAGCGCTGTTCGCTTTGCTTCAATGCTGTCTCGTGCTGCTTTCGCTCCGTTTCCCGCTGCTGCAGTTTGCTCACCAGATCATCGAAACTTCGAGCCAGAGTGTCCAATGGTCCTTTGCGGTAAGAAAGACCAGTGCGGGCAGACAGATCGCCCCCTGCCACCTTTCTGGCCGTATCGGTTAACATCGTCACCCGCCGCACGACGAAAAGATAGGCGAGCAGCCAGGCCAGGGCCAGCATCAGGACGATTGCTCCCAAAAGCCACAGAATATTGCGAATCAAGATCCGATTTGCCGAAGCGTAAATGGTCTGGCTGGGTATGCTCGCGTACACGAAGCCTTCCTGCGTCGTTCCGCCGAGAGGTCTGAAGGCATGCAGCCTGTAAACCCCGTCAATATCTTGCGCTGTTGCTACTCCTTCCTTTCGTTCGTGAATTAATTTGACAATTTCCGTGTCTGACACCGTCTTTCCTGCCCATTCCCCTGGATTCGGGTGGGTAAACATGATTCTTCCTTCATTGTCGATGATCGTAAACGTTTCATCGGCCGGGAGATCCCCTCTCGGCATGCGGCCCCAAAGCCTCGATAAATCCAGGGCGGCAACGACGACTGCGTTAAGCTGGTCGGCGCCGTCAAGGATGGGATAGGCGCAATGAAGCGTAGCTGTGCCGAGAGTATAACCAATTACCAATTGCCCCACGGCGAAGCTCTTCGTCGTCACGACACGTTGGAAATAAACACGGTCAGATAAATTAAGCTGGCCAGGAGGCGGGAGCGCACTTGCGAACATTTTCCCGTCCGGTCCAGCAGCAAAAATGTTGCCGTACAAGGGATCTTCCATGAGAAATTTGGCGAAAATGGTGTTACAGGAGGCAGGGTCATGAAGTGAGATAGCCGGGATATTGGATAGAGCGCTGAGCAAGTCACGCGTCTGTTGGATCGCTTGCCTGTAGACGGCTTCTCCATTCCGAACCCGCTCGATAAGCTCCTGCTGATAGTGAAGGGTAGCCCACTGGCGCTGTTCCATGTTGCTGGAAATGATCAATGCCACCATGGGCATGGCGGCCAGCAAGACGATCATTATTAAACGGAAACGCAGGCTGTTCATCGGATGACCTCCTGTTGCCAGGGGACAAAGAAGCTAAACGGATCGGCAGCAAACAAGGAGACAAAGGGTGATACCAAGCCTTCCTATTCTTACACCAAGTCTCTTCGGAGTACAGGAGATTTTTCTTTAAGAGAGCGTGTAAAGAGGATTCAAAAGTAAAGTGACCACGATCCTGAGGCGTCATTCCGGTGACAACCGGAATCCAGAAAACCTCCCTGGATACCGGCTTTCGCCGGTATGACGAAGGACAGCCCGGACACCTATTTCTGCGGTCCGGTGTTAAGCATGGGGGTAGTTTCTTATGCAGTTTCTTAGAGACCTTACCGCCTC
>JADGQM010000329.1 GCA_017881795.1 Syntrophobacteraceae bacterium | reverse complement strand
AGGAAAAGGTGGAGCCTTTGGTACCACGCGCAACCCGAGACCCGAACAAGGAATACAAGCGGGGTCCCGGTGGGGGACGCAAACCATTACCCTACCGGCAGGTTTTTGAAGGAATTGTCTATGTGCTCCGTACTGGTTGTCAGTGAAAAACCCTGCCGCAAGAGCGATTCGGTTGCCCCTGGCCCTCCGGACCTTCCTGGAAACACCGGAGGGTAACAAGGTTCGTGCGGATCAATCCTCAGTTTCTGCATCCGAGCATATCCGAGTTGATGCAATTGGGGGGGCGCTCACCGCGAAGCCCAGCCAACAGGTTATCAACCGCCATTAACGCCATTCGGGTGCGGGTCTCGACTGTGGCGCTTCCAACGTGGGGCAGGACGACTACATTCTCCAACTCCGATAGCCCTGGACTCAACCGGGGCTCGTTTTCATAGACGTCCAGGCCCGCCGCCCTAATCCGTCCCGTCCGCAGAGCTTCAACGAGTGCCGCTTCATCCACGATGGGGCCTCTGGCGGTGTTGATTAGATGTGCCGAGCTTTTCATCGTCCCCAGCTCCGCGGCGCCGATCAGGTGGAGTGTCTCCCGCCCTAACGGTACGTGCAGGGAAACGAAATCGGAGACCCTCAGCAACTCATCAAGAGCAGCGAATGCAACACCCAACCCTTCCTCTTCATCAACGGCGAGCCGGGTCCTGCTGTAATAGATGACCTTCATGTCGAACCCAGCCGCTCTTCTTGCCACCGCTTTGCCGATTCTTCCGAAACCCACGATCCCCAGGGTTTTACCGCTTACGTCGTGGCCGAGAAAGTGAAGAGGCGCCCAGAATTTGAAATCTCCGCACCTGGTCATCCTGTCGCCTTCAACAACTCTGCGGGCTGTAGCCAGAATCAGGGCGAAGGTGAGGTCGGCGGTGGAATCGGTGAGAACTCCGGGTGTATTCGTTACCGGAATGCCCCTCCGGGTCGCAGCCCTAACGTCGATGTGATCGAAGCCGACACCATTATTGGCAATGATTTTGAGCCCCCGAGCACGTTCAAGCAACTCCTCGTCAATGAGATCAGTGATCGTGCACAGAAGCCCGTCTTTGTCTTCAATGCTCGTCAGCAGCTTCTTCCGCTCGATTGGCGGGTCTTCGCCGTGGGCTTCGAAGCAGTGTTCTCTCGCGATCTTCTCTAAAACTTGATCAGGCAGCCTTGCTGTAATGAAAACCTTCATTGTGGGTCTCCACCTCCTGTCGAAGAATTAACATCGGCGCTGGAACCCGCTCCAAAAAATCGAAGGGGAAGTCGTAGACGGCCTCCCCTTCTGTTTGTCAGGCGGATTACAAATATGTCGGCATTAACACTGTCACCTTTGCAAACTTGGTTTCGCCTCGGCTTTGATGCCTTCGGGCGGCGCTCCGACCTTAATGTTGACGCTCTTCGGGATAAATGCAAAAACCAGAAAACCGCCGAGAAACAAGACACCGGCAATCACATACAGGGCAGCGGAGGGATCGGTCGAAAAACTCTTGACCCATATCGGAACATTTGGCCCGACGTAGCCGCCCAGATTTCCAATCGAGTTTACAATTCCGATTCCAGCAGCCGCGGCCGTACCAGTCAGAAAGGCCGAAGGGATGGGCCAGAACAGGGGCATCGATCCCAGAACGCCTAGTGTGCCTATCGACAGAAAAATCACAGACAAAACGGGGCTGGAGGAAAATATGCCGCTGAATATCAAACCGAGCCCACCCGCGGTCACATTAGCGACATAATGCATTCGCCTCTCGCCGGTCCTGTCGGAGCTCCGGCTAAGAAGAATCATCCCGATTGTTGCGACGCCATAAGGAATGGCTGTTATGAGCCCAACACCCAGGTATGATTTGACCCCAAAGGCCTTAATGATCGTGGGCAGCCAGAAGGCAATTCCGTATAAGCCAATCATCAAGGTAAAGTAAATTGCGCTCAGGACCCACACTTTGCCGCTCTTGAACGCATCACTGAGTTTGACTTCGTGCTTATGTTTATCCTCTTCGTCGATATTCTTGATGAGCAGGGCCTTCTCTTTTTCGTCAAGCCATTTTGCATCCTTGATGCTGCTATCGAGATAAAAAATTACCCATATCCCGACTATTATCGAGGGAATGCCTTCAATCAAGAATAGCCACTGCCATCCTGTCAAACCCAATGTACCCGATAGCATGTCCATAACCCATCCGGAAACTGGGTTGCCTATTACGCCGGAAACCGCAATGGCGGAAACGAATAAAGCCGTTCGGGAAGAGCGCAGCGAGGAAGGATACCACAGAGTCAGATAAAAGATGATGCCCGGAAAGAAGCCGGCCTCGGCCAAGCCAAGCACGAAACGCATGCCGTAAAAGGCCCACTCACTTTTTACAAACATCATAAGAGCCGACACGATGCCCCATGAGACCATTATTCTGGCAATCCACTTGCGTGCTCCGAACTTCTTTAATAAGATATTGCTTGGAACTTCGAAGAAGAAATACCCAATAAAGAATATGCCCGCACCCGTCGCGAATGCCGCCTCACTCAGTGACAAATCCTTGAGCATCTGGAGCTTCGCGAAACCGACGTTCACTCTGTCGAGGTAGGCAAGGATATAGCATAGGAATAGAAATGGAATCAGACGCCAGTCTACTTTTCGATAGGTCGTTTCTTCAAAAGTCTTGGTGCTCTCCATGGTTTTTAATCCTCTCTTCCTCGGGTTTCAGGTGTGGACCCTCGCAACAACGGGGGTCGCTTCAGATGATCGGATCGTATATATGTTTGAAAGAGCGGGTCTAAAAGATCCGCGTAAGCGAATGCGGATCGAAGGACAGGATTCTTGTAGAGTTGTTTTGCCTTGGCCTTGGCCTTGGCCAACACTTTGCGTCCCAGCGATTCTACGCGGCCCGGTACGGTTGTCAAACGATATTATTACGGACTTCGTATGCTTCCCTGCAGGAAAAGCTTGTCCTCGGGTTTAGAATCAGGCAGAGTCACGGGTATTTGAGCATTGTCCTTTATCGTCGGGGATGTTGGACCAGAAACCATGGGCTGGCGGCGTTCATTTGGTGCGAACCTATCGAGGTTTGGTCATGGATGGAAGAACTAAGAGCACACTCGAAGAGATTTTTTTGGCCGGGTTGAAGGCGGTGGACCCGGAAGAAGCAATCAAGCGCCATGTCCGGTTGATTCAAAATCGGCTGCAAGTGGGAGAGTGCTCGTACTCCCTCGATTCTTTTGAGAAAATCATTGTGACCGGGTTCGGAAAGGGAACAGCGCCCATGGCCAAAGCCCTCGAGGATATCCTTGGAGATCGCCTCACGGAGGGCTGGATTACCGTAAAATACGGCCACGGGGTTCCGTTGAAAAAGGTCCGCGTAATGGAAGCGGGCCATCCCGTGCCGGATGAGGCAGGGCTGCAGGCCATGCAATTCATTCTGGACCACCTGAGAGAATGCACTGAGAAAGATCTGGTCCTGTGCGCATTCTCCGGCGGGGGAAGCGCACTCTCTCCCGCCCCCCGGGCACCCCTCGATCTGGGCGAGAAACAGAAAACAACCCAACTTCTTCTCGAGTGCGGGGCGACTATTTTCGAGCTCAACTCCATGCGCAAGCACTTGTCCGAATGCAAAGGGGGGCAGCTCGCTCAAGTGGCCTACCCAGCCACTGTGGTTTCCCTTTTCCTCTCAGACGTGGTTGGTGACCCCCTCGACGTGATCGCGTCCGGTCCCACGGTTCCCGATCCGAGCACTTTTTCCGATTGCATCGGGATTGTGGAACGATACAGACTTTCAGAAAAATTGCCTCCACGGGTCCTCAAACTGCTGCAGGATGGAGCAAGCGGATTGATCGTGGAGACTCCCAAATCAGGAGATGCTATTTTTGAGAAAGGCCAGAACCTGGTTATCGGTAGCAATCGCTCAGCGCTGCTTGCATCATCCCAGAAGGCAAAACAACTGGGGTACAATACTCTGATTCTCTCGTCTTTCGTACAAGGAGAGGCCAGGGATGTCGCAGAGGTTTTTGCTGCAATCGGGAAAGAAATAGCCTCGTCCGGCAATCCGATCTCCCCACCAGCATGCATTCTGGCCGGAGGTGAAACTACGGTGACCATCCGGGGCAAAGGAAAGGGGGGCCGGAATCAAGAATTAGCGCTGGCCGCAGCGCTGGCAATAGAAGGCAGGCCTCAGATTGCCATGCTCAGTGCAGGAACGGATGGCTCAGACGGGCCAACCGACGCAGCGGGTGCATTGGTTGACGGCAATACCTGCCAGGAAGCGCTAAAAAAGGGCATCAACGCCGAAGAGCGCCTTCGGAACAATGACTCCTACAATTTCTTCAAGATACTTGGAGATCTTCTTATAACAGGCCCAACCCGCACAAATGTGATGGACGTGATCTGTCTGTTGGTTGAGCAGAGGTAATAAGAGATTCCAGCCGGAATGTTTGTATCAAGTCAGCTTATTTATATTGACTGGCAAACGTCAACGCGACTGAGCCTGGCGGATGATGAAAGGTGTCAGATGAGACTGGAACCTGTCTGCGCGAGCTCTGTGGTTGAGACTTGATTACTGCATAATTATGCCACTCTTTTTGATCACTTGGAGTTGCCGCATAATTGCCCCAACCAAAATATCTCCCTTAGACCGTTGCGCATTTCCCGAAAACGCGCGAAGATAACTGCCTTTTATCGCGCTGTTGGCGCTGCAGCTCTTCGATTTCAAATATCTCTCCTCCTCGTTGAAAAAGTCGGCGCCGAATTCCTTAACGTTTCCAAATCATGTTTTTCTGTGCGAGATCTCTCTGGCCAGATGCTACCCTC
>JADGQM010000328.1 GCA_017881795.1 Syntrophobacteraceae bacterium | reverse complement strand
CGTTCGCCCAGGGCCAGGCGAGCATTGATCTCATTGATGATTGCCGGGCATGCCCCGATGCTTTCGACGACAAAGTGAGCCCCCGCATCGCGAAACCTTCTTTCGATCCCATCGAGCCTATGGCGGAGATCCACGGGAGCCAGTGCGGATGCTTCCTCTTCAGTCAGCCCGAGCTCATTTCCGGTTTTCGTCACGCCAATAGTCCACATTCCGGAGTTCAATCCCTCCTGGATGTCAGTCATGGTATCCCCGATCTTGACCATGGCGGCGAAGGGAAAAACCTCAAGGTTTAAGGCATTCCGGTAGCACATCCATGGATAAGGCCTCCCGGCGGGAACGTCCGATGGACAGACAATTGAATCAGGCCGGTATCCATTCGCTTCCGCAAGAGGCACCAGCACCTCCATCATGGAACGGGTGTAGCCGGTGGTCGAGCCTATTTTGATCCCCTGCAGCCGAAAGGCTGCCACGGCCTCGAGCAGCCCGTGGATTGGCTCGGAATACCGGGCGACCATTGACTCCATAAGCGGTTCCACCTCGCGATACATGGCTTCGACATCATCCTCCCCCGGCTCGCGCCCACGGATCCTCTCCCACCTTTCCGCAACGGTCTCCATGCCGCAGATCGCCCGGATATGGTCCTTTTTCATCAATCCCATGGGCGCTCTTGCTTCCGCAATGGTAATCTCGACCCCAAAATTGTGAAACACCTCAACAAACACGGCGACCGGGCCAACACAGCCATAGTCAACAGCAGTCCCGGCCCAATCAAGAACGACGGCCAGAACCTGCCCGGTGTAAGGTTTGTTGCGACTTGAATTCTCCATAGAAATCATTCCCTTTTATTTAAGGATGTCATTCCCAACGCCGGCAGCAGGCAGAAATAGATGGGCAGATTTATCGAGTTCTGGCCCATGCTGGTGGCCTGGTTGAGGTGACAACACCTCCAGCGCGCGCTCGCCTAAAGGATATCTTCGAAATCCGGCATATATAGATCGCAGCTCCTTGCTGACCTGTGCGCGATAGCTGCCACCGCAACGATCCCACCGACAAGCGCGACCATGATTATCACCCAGTACATTCTATCCCCCCTCTCATCACGAATCTTTCAGCCCCCTTCACCTTGCCATTTCTGACCTCACCCAACATCGGCAAGAGAGTCAAACTCGCCGGGAGCTTTCCCTCGAGCGCTCGTCTTATCTTCGATTTTAATTCGCTGAGATCAAAAGACTTCACCACGTAGGCGTCGGCGGCAATCGTCCTCATATCGTATCGGTATGAATCGTACGCACTGCATAAAATGACCGGAACGTCGGGATAACGCCCACGAATCTCCAGCAGCGCCTCCAACCCATCGTCATCAACTAGGCGGATATCTAAAATGATCAGGTTGGGCGCTGAAGTCTCTATGTCGCGCAGGAGGTTGATGCAGGACGCTCGCGTTTCAACGTCATATCCCTCGCTCGCCAACTCCAGGGAATACAATTCCCGAATATGCTGCTCATCATCCACCACCAGAATCTTTGTCATGATCACCCTCTCTAATGTTGTACATCAGTCTCGGAAGTGTTCCCATCTGGAAAGTTATGCTAAATAGGATTTGTGAAGATCACTTGAAGGGTCTGTGAAGGTTTGGTGACAGAGGCAAATAAATTGTCATTTACCTCTAACTCTCATGGCCGCGGCCCACATCCAGGCATAGCCTCTCGGTCTAGATCGCTTCATCCAGCGCATACTCCGCATCCATTTGTTCTGCTCGATACATTCCCCAGGTTTTGTCGAAAGCGTTTTCGAAGGAGCGGTCCTCCATATAGCGCCGGGCAGCGTCGCCCATCCGCTTCCGGCTCTGAGGACTGCGCATGAACCACCGGATCGCATACAGCAGACTTTCGGCATTGTGCGCTTCAACGATGAGACCGGTTTCTTCCGGGATAACATTTTCCTGGGGCCCACCCGCATCGGTTACTATGACCGGGATTCCTGAAGCCTGGGCTTCCAGGACCACATTGCCGAAAGTGTCGGTGGCACTGGGAAAGACAAAAAGGTCGCAGGAGGCGTAGACCGTTGCCAGGTCCTCCCCTTCCAGGTAACCAGTGAAAACACAAGGGGCGCCTTTCATGCTTTCTTCAAGTTCGGTGAGATAGGGTCCGTCTCCAACAACGATAAGCTGCAAAGCTTCATGCGCCTTCCACAGCGCTTTAAAGACCTCTGCCAGGAGCGGAAGGTCCTTTTCTTTGGAGATGCGGCCCACATAGAGCAACTTCATCCCTTCACCGATCTGGAAGCGATCGCGAAGAAACTGAGAGTTTCGCTTAGACGGGTGGAAACGCCGGATGTCAACCCCTCGGGGGAAGAACTTGATGCGCTCCGGCCGGATGCCTTTTCGAATCAGTTCCTGGGCGGTGCTTCTCGATGGAGCATACACATAATCCATCTGGTCATAATACCAGATGGTGAAGCGCCACACGAGGTCTTCAATATTGTTGTCACCGGTCAAATACTGCGCGTATTGGGGCAAAGCCGTGTGATAGGTCCCGCTTATGGGCAGCTTGAGAATGCGCGCAATGGCCAGGGCCGCCAGTCCGACGGGGCCGGGAGTCGCCGCATGGATCTGCGTGAAACCTTGTTCGTGGCAGTAATTCAGTATTTCGAGAAACGGGGGAACAAAGAGTTTGAGCTCCGGATATTCGGGAACCTCCTTCACGCCGACCGGCTGGAAATTCTGCATGCCCTTGCCAGGGGAGCGATGTTCAGCATTGCACGTGATTACCGTGAGATTCTTATTCGTTTTGAGGGCCATTTGCACCTGATGTTGCAGGGTAAGGGCAACGCCGTTGACTTCCCAGTATGTGTCCGTGAAATGCGCCACCTTGATCGCTTCCCTTTCGCTCTGCCCGTCTGGTCGCCTTTTCGTGAATCGTTCCAGGATTTGCTCAGACAGTTCCTTCTCTTTTGCGAACATGGAGTAGGCCACGAAGTATGGGGCAAGGACCGAGTACAGCGCGCCGGCGGAACCGAGTGAATGGAATATTTTGAACAAGTTCGCCCCCGAAAGGTTGTCCAATATATGACTTCCAAAATGGGCAAGCACCTTGTTTGAGAGTTGGTTGACAAACTGGAACCATTTGTTGTCAGGATTAGCTCCGCCGTTGCCACCATTTTTGACCATTTCCATAAGCTCCGGGTCGTCCCATATGAGTCTCACGCTTTCATGACGCAGCACATCCTGCACCCGGTGCGGCTCCGCGCCATTGTGCCTGGGCCGTTTGCGGTGATTCCAGATTGAATAGAGTTTGGTAAAGAGACCGCTCTCTTGCTGATCGGCCTGGAGAAATCGATCGAGAAACATCAAGAAAATGTCCTTGTTCACATGGGGCTCAAGGTTGAATTTATTCTTGTAAAATTGGTAAGCAATGCCATACAGGTTGTGAGCCATGGTTTTTGCCGTGGATGGGCGACCAATGATCCTGGTTTGGTCGCTTTCGATCGCTGCCAGAAACTCTTTTGCGTCGCCGGTGATGGGTATATCCGTGTATTGGCGGGCAATATTCAGCGAGCTGTGATCGTCGGACCCGCCTGTCAAGTACTTCTGCCACGGTTTGTCATAGGGGGGTGAGAGGCGATGCTTCTCCGCCAGTCGTTCGATGTCCGTCGGCGTCAAACGCGACAGAATGTACTGCAAATGACGATTTTGGTCGTCATGCCGCGCCCCGTTCAGCTCAAAGTTTCGGAACAACAGCAGGAACTGTTCGAAATGCTCGATGGTTAAGCGATCATTGACGGCAAAAAGCGGGTGCGCCAGCGCATGAACAATCCGGTTGGCATGCAGATAACTCACCAGGTCGAAGACGCTCTCCCTCACTTTCTGAATCTCCTCATGGATCCCTTCGTTGATGTCTTAGTACGCGTAAATAAATAACGCATTGTTTTTAATTATTCTTGTTGATTCGCATCAGTTTATTTTTCATAATGATTTTATGATAACTGAGGTGGTAGTGAAAACAATTGAGCACAAGTACAAATTGTTGCACCAAGAATTCGATGAGCGAGCTCGTCGTTTGTGGGCTGCAACGGAGGCCATAGCTTTGGGGCATGGAGGCATCGCTGCCGTTGCTAAGGCAACAGGGCTGGCGGAGAGTACTATCCGGATTGGCCGTAGCCAATTGCATCAACTCCCAAAGGCCTCGAGTGATGAACTCCCACGGCGTATCCGGCAAGTTGGCGGTGGGCGCAAGCAGCTCACGGATGAAGATGCGAACTTGCTTTTGGCGTTGGATAGGCTGGTTGAGCCCACGGCACGCGGTGACCCGATGTCGCCTCTTCGTTGGACAAATAAGAGCACTCGAAGATTGGCCAGAGAGTTGGTTGATCAAGGACACCATGTCAGTCATACGAAAGTTTCGCATTTCCTGGATAAGCTTGGCTATAGCCTTCAAGCAACGCGCAAAACAAAAGAGGGATCCTCCCATCCTGACCGGAATGCACAGTTTGAGTACATCTACGAGCGGGTGGGATT
Organism: Syntrophobacteraceae bacterium; assembly: GCA_017881795.1. Classification (GTDB taxonomy): domain Bacteria; phylum Desulfobacterota; class Syntrophobacteria; order Syntrophobacterales; family Syntrophobacteraceae; genus JADGQM01. The sequence goes on along the minus strand of JADGQM010000328.1, from coordinate 304 downwards.
CTTTCAGGAACGAGGACAGCCTGTTGTCTCCGTTGATGCAAAAAAGAAAGAACTGATAGGTGATTTTGCTCAGAAAGGATGTGAGTATCAGCCCAAAGGTAAACCTGAGAAAGTGCGAACCTATGACTTCCAAGACAAGGAGTTGGGAAAGGGTATCCCGTATGGGATCTACGATCAGACAGCCAACTGCGGATGGGTGAGTGTGGGAGTAGATCATGACACAGCGGAGTTTGCCGTTGAGACACTCCGGCGCTGGTGGCTGAACATGGGCTCCAAAGCATATTTGCATGCTACCGATCTTCTC
>JADGQM010000327.1 GCA_017881795.1 Syntrophobacteraceae bacterium | reverse complement strand
ACACTGAAATCGTGAAAGGACTGGCATCGCTTGAGCTGACCCCAGCGGAAAAGCAGAAATATCTCGCATGGGCCGGCAAGGTCGGTCGGGACCGCGCCGAGCATATTGTTTCCAACCAGCATCGCACTGCCTACGACCGGGCCGCGCGAGCGCTCGGCGCACTGGCTGAATGTTATGTGCTCTCAAATGAAGGGGATAAGGCCAAATCGCTCCTGCATGAATTCACCCAGGTTAAATTCCGACGACACCATGCCTTCCGAGCGGAGGTCAAACGAGTCGTGGGCAATTCTCCGCTGCTGAGGGATCTTCGAGTGGTTTGAGGGTGGAGAGGAAAGCTTGCGCATCAGGAATTGAATGGACGTGCACTACGATATCCAAATTACCTACTCGATCCAGAGATTAGCAAGGTCAATCTCGATCTCCTGAAAGGGCTCAGCGCGCACCTTGTCGTCTTCAGCAAAGGCGGTGAGCATAGACCACTTGCCCGATTGAAGCCGGAACACCTCCAGGGTCTTGGCGAAGGGATCAATAAGCCACAGGTGCGGGATTCCATGCGCAGCAAAGAGGGGCATCTTGCGAACTCTGTCCACGCGCGCGGTGCTGGGCGAGAGAATCTCGCACACCCAGTCCGGAGCGATGGAAATCCAGTTCTCTTTTGGCACGCCCGGGAATCGCCCCTTGCTCCAGCCTGCGAAGTCCGGAACAAGGAGGTGTTCTCCCAGCATGATTTCGTGTTCGACAAGAATAATCCAACCGCCGGGACCTCCCTCTCCGAACCTGTAGGGCGGCCCCAGCCTGCTGCTTAATGTGAATGCCGTATTGGAGTGTTGCGTCGAAGGTTTGGGCGCGAGGATCAACTCACCGTCAATGATCTCACCGGTCATGTCCTCAGGGAGGTCATAAAGATCTTCGTAGGTCGCTCGCTTCTTCGCTGGTTCTGGCATATCAGGACTCCTGTTGAGTGGAGGTCCGGTTGGCAAATGAGCTTTGCTTTCGAAATAATTCTACTCTGACTGTCTCTGTGAATCACCATCAAAATGCGGCCGGTGGATGGCGACTTGGGTCGATATGGCAGAAAGCTGCTTCCCGGATGTCAGTCCGCCACCGGCACCTTGAGGAACAGCAGGGGGGCGTGTTGCTGGGCGCCGTAAACGTCGGAATCTCCTATCGAGCCTGAAACCAGCGAGCGCACCAACGTGCACTTCACTGCAGAAGCCGGATCGAAGTAAACGACCTTCAGGATGTTCTCGACGCTTATCCCATAAAGTCCCGCAAAGAGCTCTCTGGTGAAATAATCGATTTGCTTCAGAAAGCGATAATGCTTTTCATCCTTGAACATGATGTCGAGCGTCAGTTCATAGGGACCGGCATTCTTGCTGCGGATCACGGCGGCAATGTCAGTAAGGGGTGCTTCCGTCACGGGCCAACCTCACTTATTTCGATGGGGAAAAGCGCTTCGGGATCATCCACCTGCATGAGGTGATAGATGCTGAATTCAAACACATCGCCACACGGGATATCGGAGGGACTATAGAGCAGGGCGAGATTCCCGGCGGTGGAGATTCTACCGGGATATCCGTAGTGGAGGAGCGTGCTTCGAACATACGAGCAGACCGCATTGGCCTGTTCCTGGTCCCCGGCGATCACTTCGATGACGAGGCCGAGCTCATGCGACAGGCGATTCTTTTCCGGTTCCATCTTCCCCATCACCCCGTCTTTGCCGTAAACATGGAAGAGCAGGGTGTCGGTAGAGCCCAGGGCCTCGCTCACCTGACCTTTGACCTGTGTCAGTACGGAATCAATTTGACCAATGAGGATCGGATCCCGGATGCCGCCGATGGAGATGGCCCGGAATCCTGCGTGTTTTACCCCCTCGAGTTTAACCGTGTAGGGATCGGCCGGAATAAAGCGGGTCCCGGAGACTCGGGCGCGGCGTTCATCAAGGGCTTCGAAGCGCGTTGCGCACAAATCGAGAGAACCACCGGGACCGGGCAGGTGGAACGGGTCGCTCTTCTCGTAGAGCGTATGAGCGGCGGTTGAAGTCGGGGTGAACCTCCGCTCCTCATTGAGTGATTCCAATTCGAAGGAATCCATGTAAAGCGTGCCCATCACGCAGTCGCGGCCGCTCCCGGGAGTTGCCGCAATCGCCGCGCATTCGAGGATCTTGCCCAGGTGATAGGCAAGCCCCGGGTCGAAGCCTTTCATGATCGCCGGCGCCGCAAAGGGCACCGGGTCATAGCAGCGGCCGCAAAGGACAATCTGCGGACCCGACTCCATGGCCTTGAAGACGGGCTCGGCCCCCATCTGGGCGACAATCCGCACACTGTTCTCAACGTCTTCAGCGGCAATTTGAGGCGCGGGGTGGAGCGGGCTCACGCGCCCCTGACCCAGAGCCCGCAAGACCTCGGCCTTGGAGACGTCGGCGTAAATGACGGCCATCTTGAACCGGTAGCCCTTTTCTCGCGCAATCTCCTGGATGATGGCTTCAGTCCAGGCAACGTGCTCCCTGGCGCCACAGCCCCCGGCGGTGCCAATGATGCATGGGATGGACAATTCCAGGGCAGCTCCAAGCATCAGCTCCAGATCACGTTTCACGGCCGAGCGACTAGTAAATGACTTCCCGGCTCCAAGGTAATACGGTCCGGGGTCCGTGCTGCCCGCATCGACGGCAATGAGGTCGGGCCGCTTCTCGATGCCCCGAACAAAAGAGCGTTCCGGGAACCCGTAACCAAGAATAGCGGTGGGCGAGAGTACTTTGAATGAATCATTTTTCATGGCGTTGAACCGTGTAAAAAGTGAAGGGTGAAGAGTGAAGGGTGAAAGGTCACTCCCAACAAGAGCCCTTGCGGGAGCTCGCGAGATCCTTCAGCGATGTGGCGATGGCGCCCACGGCTTCCGCGGCACCCAGCGGTAGGGCTAAGTGGGGGCCCGGTGGAAGCAAGGTGTCCCGGGGGTTGATTCTGATGAGAGTGCCATTGGTGCGTCTGGCGACCTGCTCGGATTTCCAGCGGACCGTTGCCACGGCTGTTCCTGCACCCATCTCCACGATCGCGAGGTGCATGCCCTCCTCGGTAATTCCTCGCAGCCACAGCGCAAGCCGTTCACCCTGCCTCTGGCTTCGCCTGCCGTTCCAGGACCAGTCGCCGAACATGAGAATATTGGGTCGAGCCATGCCGCCGCATTGGATGCAGCGCGGCAGAGGCTCCAGCGCCTGAAAAACCTCCTCGTCAACCGTCACCTCAAGGTTGTGGGCGTCCCATATGTCATGGCCGCATGGACCAGTGCACTGAAGATGATGGATGGAACCGTGGCATTCCTCGATCCGGTCTTCGTCATAACCAGCCTTCTGAAAGTGCCCATCGACATTGGAGGTGAAGACGAAATAGCCGCCTGGTTTTTGCCCTGCGATTTCAAGCAACTGCTGAAAGCCGTCGTGCGGGGTCGTCTCACGATAGAGATTGAGCCGGTGTCCGTAGAAGGCCCAGGCCAGCTTCGGGTTGGTGTGGAACCACTCCGGGTTGGCCATTTCGACAAAAGATACACCCAGCTTAGCGATGGGCGGGTAGGCTTTCCAGAATCCCTCGTTACCTCTGAAATCAGGCAATCCCGAATCGACGCCGATCCCCGCTCCCGCCGTAACGAAGATCGCATCCGCATCGTGAAGCACCCTCGCTGCCCGCTTTATTGAGTCACTGGTTGACATGATCCATCTCGCGCCCGACGTTCTCGAACCTGTGGGTTGGCACCATGCTCATGGACCGGCTCGATCGTGGCGCCATCCACAACACACCACCCTTCACTTTTCACTCTTCACCCTTCACTCTTCTTCAACCAGAGGATTGGTCAGCGTTCCGATGCCCTCGACCTCGATGGAAACGACGTCACCCGCCTTGAGAAAGACCGGCGGCTGACGCACGAAACCGACTCCGCTCGGCGTTCCGGTCAGGATGATTGTCCCGGGGAGGAGCGTGGTCCCCTCGGAGAGAAACGCGATAAGTTGAGCTACGGAGAAGATCATATCGGAGGTATTGCCGTCCTGCATCACTTCGTTATTCAGGATACAGCGGAGCTGCAAATTCTGTGGATCGGGTATTTCGTCGGTGGTCACCAGTTCAGGCCCAAGAGGACAGAATGTGTCGAAGCTCTTGCCGCGAATCCACTGGGAGGCGCCGGCGTGTTGCTGCCACCATCTGGCCGAAACGTCGTTGCCTGCGGTATACCCCAGAACATACTCCAGCGCTTTGGCAGCCGAGACGTTCCTGGCGGGCTTCCCGATGACAGCCACGAGTTCTGCCTCATAGTCAACCTGCGGAGGATTAACGCATACCTTGGGCAGGACAATCGGGTCCCCCGGATCCGCGACTGCTGAGGGATTTTTCATGAAGAGCACGGGATACTCAGGGATCTTTATTCCCGTCTCGACGGCGTGCTTCCGATAGTTGAGCCCAATGCAGAGAATGGCCACCGGCTGCAAGGGAGCCAGGAGCTTTTTAACCGAAACCCGGATTCCCGTTTCCTGCAATCCTTGAAACAAATGCCCTTCGAGAAGCATGGCGTGACCGTCTCGGAAATTATGACCGTAGCACTCCCTGCCCTTCTCATCCAGGAATCGAACAATGAGCATTGCTAAACCCTCTCTTCTCTAAGAGCGTGTCCAAAAAGCCCTTTCTTAGCGTCACCCTCGCAAGCTTTTAGCGGGGGTTCAGGGCTTTAGGGACCTGGATTCCCGCTAAAAGCATGCGGGAATGACGGTGCAGGACTCATTCGGAAATCACTAACTTTCTCTTTTTACACACGCTCGAACCATCAACCTTACGACC
>JADGQM010000326.1 GCA_017881795.1 Syntrophobacteraceae bacterium | reverse complement strand
TCGTTCCGCAATCGAAGATTACGGCAGAGAAGAAGTGCCGGCAAGATTTTAGGCGCCTGGCAATAAGTAATCTTCCAAGATCGAGAGACCGACGCGGTTTCAGAGACCGCGTCGGTCTGGGGCACGGACAGATATTTCTTGCCGGAGGCCTTAGCGCGGGACGTCCGAAAAATATTTAAGAGACAAGGTGGGTCAATGCAAGGCGTGGTCGCCGCGATAATCCTTAAATACTTTCAGGGCAAGACTGCGTAGCTCTTCTGCTTCGAGCCCCGCGATTTCCGTGAGCAGGAACCGGATCCATATGCCACAGAAGAAGCTCAACATGCCTTCCTCGCTGGCAAAGACTTCGTCTCGCAGGTCCTCATCCTGGATCGCTTCACAAGCAAAGGACTGGATTCCCGTTCGGAGCTCTCCTTCACCATAATACCGAAGTGCCTGGTGATAAAGATGCGCCATTTCCTGGCGGTTCGACACCATTGCGCGGGCCTTTTCACAGGCCTCGATCCATCTCATACGCTTTTCTGACAAAGAAGATCCTCCCTTCACCGTCATCCCAATCTTGCTTTTTTGCTGATTTTGATTATGTTTCTTTAACTCATGTCGCATGGTCTTGGAAGTGATCGGCCCAAGGAAAATGGCACCAAGCTCACGAAATGGATCAAATGAGAACGTTCCGTATAGTAGGTGTGGAATAATACTTTGCCACTGAGTTGTGTCCCGTTTCAGAAAGGAGCTCTAATGAGGTTTCCAAAGGGTAAGTCGAACGCGGTCAAATTTTACGGTCATCTAGTCCTCATCTTCTGCATGCTTCTCTTTTCGGGCGCAGGACCGTCTGAAGCTGCTTTTTCGGGGTCTGGGCAGCAGGGACCACCTTCTTTTGCCGACCTGGCCGAGCGGGTTAATCATGCGGTGGTCAACATTTCCACCACCCAAGTTCTTAAGGAAAGCCCCATGCAACCCTTCATCGGCCCGAATTCGCCCTTCCGCGATTTTTTTGGGGATGAGTTCTTCAAACGCTTTTTTGGGGACGGGTCTCAGGGTCAGGGCCAAGGCCAGGGTCAGGGCCAGATGAAGACTCATGCTCTGGGGTCCGGATTTGTCATCGATGACGATGGGCTCATTCTCACCAACAACCATGTCGTTGAAAAGGCAGACGAAATCAAGATCAAGACCGACGCGGGAAAAGACTATGACGCCAAGGTGGTCGCGCGTGATGCCAAGACCGATATTGCGCTGATTAGAGTCAAGGCCGGCGCCGACTTTCCAAAACCAGCGCAACTGGGTGATTCGGGCGCCATTCGGGTGGGGGACTGGGTAATGGCCTCCGGCAATCCCTTCGGGCTGGGGAACACGATCACCGCAGGGATCATCAGCGCGAAAGGGCGCATCATCGGCGCCGGACCTTATGATGACTTCCTCCAGACCGATGCCGCCATCAACCCCGGCAACAGCGGTGGTCCGCTGTTCAATATGAATGGGGAAGTGGTCGGCGTCAACACGGCCATTGTGGCGCAAGGCCAGGGAATCGGCTTCGCCATCCCCATAAACCTCGTGAAAGAGATTCTGCCGCAGCTGAAGTCCGGCAAAGTGACCCGCGGGTGGCTCGGGGTGATGATTCAGGATATTACCCCGGAGTTGGCCGAATCCTTTGGCATCAAGCAGACCAACGGGGTGCTGGTGGGCGATGTGGTCACCGATGGTCCGGCGGACAAAGCTGGTTTGAAACGAGGCGACATCATCACCACCTTTAACGGCAAAGAGCTTGAAAACGCTCACTCGCTCTCACGGTTTGTGGCCTCAATCCCACCCAACACTAAGACCACGCTCCAGATAGTTCGTGACGGTAAGAATCAAGAGATTAAGGTAACCATCGGCACCATGCCTGAAGAGACGGCTGAGGCGCCGGCGGCGGAGGAAAAGAGCGCCTGGGGACTGACGGTGCAGAACCTCACTCCCGAACTGGCGCAACGCTTCGGATTGGACGAAAATGAGCGCGGCGTTGTGATTTCCGAGATTCAGTCGGGAAGTACGGCAGCCGACGCCAAGCTGCGCCCCGGAGACCTGATCAAACAGGTAAACCGTCAAAACATCCAGAATATCAGGGACTACAACCAGGCTCTTCAAAAAGCGAAGAAGAGTGACAGCCTGCTGCTGCTCATCAAACGCGGCAAGAACACGTTTTATGTGGCTCTGAAGGGGACTCCCTAAGCCGGATCTTGCCCGGAAAGGGGCGATTTGCTTGGGAGGTGACGTGGCTAGTCCTTTCGGAATTTGCTCACAAGCTCAGGAAGGAACCCCCTCCGAGACAATTGCCCCAAATGTAGGGGAGGGGTTTATCCCCTCCTCATAACCATGGCGATCGAGAGAAGTTGCGGGCGGGCATGAAGCCCGCCCCTACGTTTGATGCCAATGACAGCGCTTGCCGGGGTGACGCTGAATGAGGCAGGCGGAAGGCATTTGCAGACGCATGGAACCGATAACAAACGATTTCAGTTTTCTGTCGGAAACCTCTCCGGAAGCAATACGGCGGGAGAAGGAAAAGGCCAGAGTCCTCCGCAAATCCCAGTGGTGGCTGCGCAAGGTGGCCAAAGGGGAGTGTTACTACTGTGGGAGGAAAGTTGTTCCTGAAGATTTGACCATGGATCACATTGTCCCGCTCGCCCGTGGCGGACGATCCACGCGAGGCAATGTGGCAGCGGCCTGCAAAGACTGCAATAGCCGCAAAAAGTACCTCCTCCCCGTGGAATGGGAAGAATACCTGAAAAGGCTCGTCAGCTCGGCGCCTTCCGACAAGGCGCCCGACTGAGCCGCCAGAACTGGTTACCGGCTCTTCTCAGTATGACTGGTGCATTTTATGTAAGCCGCCAGCCAGAGACCGCCATCAACTATCAACTATCAACCTTCAACCTTCAACCTTCAACCTTCAACTGCCTCCTAAGTAAACATATTCAGTTTGCAGTCTTTGGCGTGCTTGATGTAGTCCTCTGCGGTCTGAATTTCGATGCCTTCGATAAAGTCCTCCGGTTTGAGCTCCATCATGTCCATGGTCATCTTGCATGCCACGCATTTCACTCCCTCCAGTTGGGCCATCTCGAGGAGCTCCTCAACGGTCGGCATGCCCGCCTTGTCAATCTGCCGTTTCATCATCCAGGTGGCGACGGATGCCATCCCCGGAATTGCCCCCAGGAAACCGGCCGGAATAAACTTGGAACGTTTGGCTCGGTCCTTCCGGATCACATTGATGCCCATGAAAGTGTAGAAAACCGTCGCATCCATTCCCTGCCGGCGAGCATTGATCGCCAGCATGAGCGACGGGTAGGCCCCATCCAGCGTGTCGCGGCTGCAAATAAAGGTGCAGGATACTTTTTCGGAAGGGGCTGCCGGCCCGGGGTTGGGTGATGAAGTTCTTGTTTCGGCCATAGTTTTGTCCTCCAGTCATTGATCTTTCACGAGATTAAAGATATATGCCCGCACTCTTATCAGGAGAATTATCGATCTCGGCAAAAGGCGCTTGACAAAACCCTGTACTTTTGGCTTCTTGAAGCGGCATTTGAAAATGACTCTTGCTTCCTCAGCTCTGAGATGAGATTGCCACCATCTGGGATGAGCGGAGCCATTGTGAATATAACCATTGCATCATATTTTGACACGTTGTTAGAACCGAAGGGATGGAGTCGATTGTGAAAACTTTACAGCTTTATACCAATCACGTAAGCAAACGCGAATCACGAATGGTGGGAATCATTGTCGCAACGGCCTTGTTCACGTTTTTCGTCCTCAATTGGGGTGCTCCCGCACAAGGCTTTTCCTCTGCTGACCAGAACGCGCCGTACACTCTGCTTGCCGCCGCCGATAGCAAAGCTGCCCCCGCAAAAGAGCCGGCGCCTGAAAAGAAACCGGAGGAACCGCAGCAACCCGCCGGCCAGTCTCTCGCGGACAAGCTGGCCCCTCCCCACGACTCCGAGGAACACTTCGTCCAGTTCATGAAAGAAAACAGGAAAGAGGATCCTCATTATCTGCAGGAGCGTTACGATCGTTACCTGCATCTCATTGAAAATAAAGACGTCTGGCGCGAAAAAGAGATGAGAGCCTTCCTGCTCACCCCCAGGGAAAAGTTCTGCCGTAAATGGAACCTCAAGAGGGCTTACGAGCATGCTTTCCTCGACATTGGATACGGCGTGACCATCTCCGGCCCACACCTCGTCAGCAGGATGACTTCCGCACTGGACATCCAACCCGGCGAAAAGGTCCTCGAAATCGGCACCGGCTCGGGATACCAGTCCGCCGTGATTTCATACCTCACTGACAAGGTATATACCATTGAAATCATAGATAAACTTGCAGGTGAGACGGACAAAATTTACACCGAAGTCGCAGCCTCGGGCTACCCCGAGTACAACAACATCAAACGGAAGGCGGATGACGGGTATTACGGCTGGGAAGAGCATGGACCCTTTGATAAGATCATCGTCACCTGCGGCATCGACCACATTCCACCGCCCCTTCTCAAGCAATTGAAGGTTGGCGGCAGCATGGTCATTCCGGTTGGTCCCCCTGGCGCTCAGATCGTTATGAAGGTGACCAAGAATACGGACCAAGACGGGAATGTTGTGATCGCTCGGGAAGATATCTACCACGGCCAGCGGAAGGTGCCATTCGTTCCGTTCACCAAAAAGGGAGGCGGGACCCACTTTAACAAATGAAGAATGCAGCCGCTCCCATAGAACGGGATACTATTCCCGATTCGGCCTATCTTGCTGTTGCTGATGCAGCCGCTCCCATAGAACGGGATGCCATTCCCGTTTCGGCTTATCTTGCTGTTGCTTT
>JADGQM010000325.1 GCA_017881795.1 Syntrophobacteraceae bacterium | reverse complement strand
CAGAACGCGCTGGCAGGCTGGAAAGCCTGCCCCACAGATTTTGAAACTATTTTTCTGAAAATCTATAGACTGGATTCCCGCTAAAGCTTGTCCCCGCAGGCTTTAGGCGGGGAGCATGCGGGAATGACGATCTGGTAGTTGGTGCGGATATCTCCTTCCTGCTTGGCGCCTTAAATCACGACTCGTAGTTCAAGAACGTCAACTGCCCGGTGTTATTGATTTCCACTCGACGCGGCAGTCGGAACATTTGAGCGTGCCGTAGGCATTGTAGAAGCTCGTGTAGCCTGAGCTCGTATCGGTCTTGGTGAGGGTCAGCTCATCGTGAATGTGAGCGTGCCCATGGCAGAGACCGCGACCGCACACGGCACAGGTCCCTCGTGCTTCTTCCTCGCAAAACCAGCACTTCATGGCTGCGTCCTCCTTCAGTTCTACTCCTTGATGTAATTGTAAACATTTAAGTAATGTCTTGCCGGATGGTTCCAGGAAAAATCGTAGCGCATCCCATTAACCGTCAATTCCCGGAAGTAATGGGGATAAAGATACCAGAGCCCGATTGCCCTCCTCAGCGCCGATTCGAGCCCCTGATGATCAAAGTCATTGAACACATAACCATTGCGTTCGTGATAGGGCTTGGGGGCGTAATCAGCATCGAACACGGTGTCGGCGAGTCCCCCGGTATTGCGAACCACCGGTACGGTCCCATATTTCATGGCAATCATCTGAGTCAGCCCGCAGGGCTCAAAGGCACTGGGGATGAGGATCATGTCGGCGCCCGCGTAAATGAGATGAGCCAGTTCCTCATTGTAGGATATTTCCAGGTGGCAGTCCGGGTTATCGTTCAACTGGCGTTTCAGTTCCCAGAACTCATGATTGATTTTGGGATCGGGGCTCGACCCCAGAAGGACAAACTGGCAGCCATTGGCCAGGCAGTAAAAAATGGCATGCCGCATCAGTTCAACGCCTTTTTGTCGGTCCAGGCGGCTCACTACAGCCACGATGGGCTTGAATTCATGCCGCAGCAACAGGCGGTTGCGGAGCGCCTCTTTGTTTTTGTACTTGTCGTCAAGGCTCTCAATGGTGTAGCGACAGGCAATGAGGCGATCCATTTCCGGGTTCCAGGCACTGTAATCGATGCCGTTGAGCACTCCCCCGAATTTCATGCTATGCATCCAGAGGGTATGCTGCAGTCCGCAACCCAGGTCGGAGTGCTTAATTTCTTCAGAATAGCGAGGGGATACCGTGGTAACAAAATTGGAATAGACGATGCCCCCTTTCATCAGGTTGATCGCCCCGTGGTTGTGTTCATCCTGCAGCCGATCCCGAGTGTGATAAGAGGCAGGATTCAGACCCACCTGGCGGAGCACAAAGTCTCCGGTCACGCACTGATGCATGACGTTGTGGAGGGTGTAGCAGACCCTCGGATGGGTCATGCCCAGATGTTTGTAGACATCAAACAGAAGCACCGGGAGTAAGCCTGTCTGCCAGTCATGGCAATGGATGATATCCGGGTGTTTGTTGGTTTTGAGCATGAATTCCAGAGCCGCCCGGCAAAAAAAGGCGAAGCGTTCCGGGTCGTCTTGATGTCCGTAAAAGATGCCCCGGTTGAAAAAATTCTGACTGGAGTGGGGTTCAATGAAGAAACACTTCAGACCGTGGACAAAGCCAAAATAGACATCGCAGTGAACATGCTGATCGTGGTAGGGGACCCAGAGGTCACTGTAAGTCTTCTGCAATCCCCAGATGTGGTCATAACGCATGCAATCGTATTTCGGCAGAATGATTTCAACGGAATTTCCCCGTATCTGGAGCTCGTTGGAGAGCCCCTGGATCACGTCCCCCAGGCCGCCGACCTTGGCGACCGGCGCACATTCCGGGGTAACCATCACAATGTACATCTATAGCAACCTCCATTTCCGGCAGACCTGTCAGCCGGCATTTTGACACCTTGTTGAGCGTTTCCGGGCCTTCGCGCCAGGTCGGCCGAAGACGGCGATACCCTTCTCCCGAAGAGGCCTCTCCTGACGGCAAAGGCCAAGCCGTGTCGGCGGTTTTACGCAGCCCTATGTGAAACGCTTCTAAAGTTAGACGATTATAACACGATCTCTCCAGGGGGTCGCTATTATAATACTCCAACTCTGCCTCGGCTACCTCTGGTCATGATAATGAACTGCGATAATACCCAACTATTCATGTGTCACGGAAGTTTAGCGATAAGGGGAGATTTCAGAAATTTCCACGAAGGCATTCAGGAATGGGATGGTGATGAGCAGCCGGGACACTTCTGAGCATCTGGTGTTCATCCGGAAACCCATTGCTCGAATTGGACGAGCGTAGGGGCGGACTTTATGTCCGCCCGCAATTGGCAATGATTTCGGCGCATTTCGGGAGGGGATAAACCCCTCCCCTACGACCTGAATTTAGATCTGCGGAGTTTCTGGATAGAAACAAGCTGGCGTGTGTGGACTTCGATGAAGAAAAGATAATACCGGGGGGCCTGATTCTTCGAGGATGGACGATCATGGTTCGGGTGTTCAGCGTGCCGCCAGGAGCGCGCCCGATTGGTGATTCTTATAAGCGACGACTAAGAAGTAGTTGACCTTATATGGCTTCATGCCGACGCTTGCCTCAACCATGTCTCGTACCAGTCTGTGCTTGCTGTGATGATAGAATATCGCCTGCGCCGCAGCTTTTTCGCCATAGTATCGCAGATTTTCCCCTTTGGAATTGATCAGGCTTGCTCTGAGCTGGCACCGATGAATCTCTCTTTCGATCCAGGTTCTATAGATGGGGTCTCGCGTCGTGATATCTGCATGCACCAATGAGAAAACCGTGCACATGCCCAAAACCAACAATACCAGGATCCTCCCTTTCATCACCAACCTCGACTTGCTGCGGGTTTAGATCACGAACCAAAGCCTGACGGGCTGATTTGTAGCGGGAGGATGGTTTCAGAAAGGTTAAAATGGTGAATCTCAGACCCTGTTCGACAAGGCTGATTAAGTTATTGAATTACAAGTATAATATCAATAATGGAACAACCGGTGACGATGTTTGGCAGAAATTTTTGCGGTAAAAAATTCGGCGAGTGGTTCACCATGTTAAAAAAGCACCTGGCGATGATAGCCCATGCCACGAAAGGGAATACTGAGACGATGGAAGCCATGGCAAGGACTGCCTAAACATCAAGGAACCCTCCCTTCGGTTTTACGGGCTTTAAATTGTTCTCGTATTTTCCTGCCGGCGCTGGAATTTGCCAGAACCAGGCAAGTACGTCTCAGCTCATTGACTTGTTTCAGTCGAAGCGTGACAGCTCGTGGGCTCATGTCAATCTTCATTGATGAGTCTCTTTATCGAATCGAGCCAGTGGGTTAGCGCCCGATTGAGGATTCGTTCGGCACGGTGGACGTCCAGCCGATACTTTTCGGGGATGAAGGAAAGATCGGCCACGTAGATGCCATCCTGCCTGGCCAGGAAGGGGCAGGCGTCGATTTCGGCCGGTTCCAGCAGCGCCAGAATGGAACATACTCGATTGAGGACAGGCTTGCAGCGTTTTATTTTGATTCCCTGGACCGCGTAATTGTTTGCGAACAGGCTTATTCCTTGAAAATGGGGATCGAGAGGAAAGGCTTCGGGATGAATACCGTCCCGTTTGAGCAGGAAATATGGGGCAGTCAGGGAGAGGTGAATGGTGGAAGATGACTGTTGAAGAGAGGGTTCCAGAATTTTTTGAAGGACCTCGGAGAGTTTCTGCTGTTTCGGATCAAAATCGATGATGTGCAAACCTTCCTGCCGTGTTCCCAACCGGGTGAGGATGGCGTCGCGGATCTCGGGAAGGATCAATAGATGGACGTTGCCTTGTGTCTCACCAGCGGTGGCATCGAAAATTCCAGGGTCGATTTCCTCGGGAGTCTTTACCTGCAGAACCTGGAGCCGGGGCACGAGCCGCAGAGACCCTCGCGCAAGCATTCGAGCCACCTCGCGGGCATGGGATTCGAAACCAACCGCCAGCGCGTCCAGTTCCGAGTCGTCAATGAACGCGACTCGGGCGGCCTGGATGATGTTGTCCACGGCGACCGCCTCCAGAATCTGCCGGGAGTAGTCAAAGGGCGGGTGCTCGCCATGCCATTCCTCATAGGTCAGCACCTGGAGCTCTTCTCTCAGGGCTTCCGGCAAGCGCTCGATCCCGCCTTCACCGAAAAGGTTTTCCCTGGGGATGATCACCGTCCTGCATCCCGCATTGGCGAATTTCTCGGTTTTGTCGGCTTCGTCCAGAATGAACATACCATTCATGGTCTGCATCTTGATCAGTCCCTGGACGATGGCCCCCGGTTTGGATCCCTCGTAGGTGAAACAGTGACCGCGCATGTCCGCTTCGTCGCGCATGCCGCCCAGAGAGATCTTGTGATAAGGAATGCCAAGATTCTGCGCAATCGAGATGGCAAGCGAGGTCTTGCCGACTCCCGGGGGACCGACCAGCAAAAAGGCGCTGCCCGTTCGCCGCCAGGATGCGGCCTGATCCTCGGTAAAACGCCGGTAGCGCCAGATGAGGTTCGAAAAGAAGTCGCAAAGAATTTCCTTCGGCGTCTGGATGCCATAGTGGGAACGGTTCAGGCCCGCTTCGAAGGCTTCCGGAGATACCTGGATTTTGCGGATCTCGCCCCATGGAACGGCGAGTAGGGTTTCGATCAGTTCACTGTATTTGGAGCCACTGTGGCCGATGGCGTTCTGCTTGTTCTTGTCTATGGTTTCGATGACTTGCCGCGGGATGGCCGGATTGTTGCGAGCTTCCTCGACGCGCTCCATCAGGCCTTTTGTCGGCGCCCCGCTCGAC
>JADGQM010000324.1 GCA_017881795.1 Syntrophobacteraceae bacterium | reverse complement strand
CGACGTGTTCCGGCCGGATTAACCCCTCATGGCACATAACAAAAGCATACTCGATGACATTTCTCAACTCCCGAATATTGCCAGGCCAGTCATGGTCGAGCATGATGTCCAGGGCTTCCCTGCTCAGGCCGACGATGGCCTTGCGGCTCCGGGAAGAAATCCGGTCGATGAAAGTCTGAGCGAGCAGGGGAATGTCTTCTTTGCGCTGCCTGAGAGGTGGCACAAAAACCGGAATAACGTTGACCCGGAAAAACAAGTCAGCGCGAAACGCCCCCTGCGCAACCATACTTTCGAGCTCTTTATTGCTCGCAGTGACCAACCTCGCATCCACCGGGATAACTCGCTGGTCCCCCACACGTTCGATCTCTTTGGCCTCCAGCACACGGAGAAGCTTCGCCTGCATGAGGGGTGAGACATCCGCGATTTCATCGAGAAAAATAGTTCCCCCCAAGGCGGCTTCAAATCGTCCTATGCGATCGCGGCCAGCTCCTGTAAATGCTCCTTTGACGTGTCCGAACAATTCGCTCTCAAGCAGATTGTCATTGAGAGAAGCACAGTTCACCTTGATGAAGGGGCCTTTTGAGCGCGGCCCCAACTCATGGATAGCCTGCGCCACCAGTTCTTTGCCCACGCCGGACTCGCCGTAGATCAATACTGGGGCTTCCGATTGAGCCACCTCCTGGATCAAATCCAAAAGGCGCTGCATGCAACCGGAAGAGCCCACCATCCCGGTATTGCCTGATTGGACTTGTAGACTGGCCCGGAGGCGACCGATCTCCTCCTCCTGGCGCACCATTTCCGTGATGTCACGCATGGCCTCGACGGCGCCGGTGACTCGACCGCTCTCATCGCGCAACACCGTCGCCGATTTGATTGCCTCGACCCTGATGCCGTTCTTGGCGTCAAGGCTGCACCTGCGATTACGCACCTCTCCCATTATGAACATATTGCACCAAGGGCTATCCGGTTTTCGGTCCAGAATCTTACAGCCGGTGCAGTTGAGAATGGTGCATGGCTTCCCGATCAATTCGACGCTGGAATAGCCGGTCATGGTTTCAAACGCGGGGTTAACGGCCTGGATGATCCCCTCGGGAGTAACCACCACCAGACCATCCTGCATCGTCTCGAATACGGCCTTATAGAGATTGTTGTCCTTCATGTTAACTCCCTGCTAACGATTTAGGCAACACTCTGGCAACACTAAAGAAAACCACAGCCAGCGGAAAAAGCAAGGTCGCCTGCGAAGAAATAGCTGTGAATGCGCTTTGGCATTCAGGAACGGTAGTCGAATGCCGGCAAATGAGAACTGGCATGCGAATTGTATCCATTATATTGCAATCGTTAATTAAACACATCTATTAGTCAGAAAAAGGAGATGCCAATGCAGGTGTCACGAAGGGATTTTCTCAAGTATTGTCTAGGATCTGCGGCAGCCTTGGGTCTCAGTTCGTCGGTATTGGGCAGCTTGGAAAAGGTGTTGGCCGCGGGCGGCGGCCCACCCATTATCTGGCTGAGTGCAGCCAGTTGTACCGGGTGCACGGTTTCACTGGCCAACCGCGTATCCACCTCAGCGCCAACAGATGTTGCCGATCTGCTGGTCAATTCTGTCAATCTTGCCTATCACCCCAACCTTATGGGAGCGGCGGGAGATTTAGCTGTTAGTACTCTCCGCTCCGTGGTCACCAGCAAGAACTACATTCTCGCCGTGGAGGGAGGAATCCCCACAGCGTTTAATGGCTATGCCTGCGTACTCTGGACCGAACAAAACCAGGAAGTCACGGCCCTGCAAGCCGTAAGCACCCTCGCCACGGACGCCAAGGCTATCCTCAGCATCGGTTCCTGTGCAAGTTTTGGCGGAATCCCATCGGGCAAACCAAACCCTACGGCGATTAAGAGCGTCAAAGCGGTCACCGGAAAATCCACGATCAACATTCCCGGATGCCCTGCCCACCCGGACTGGGTGGTTGGGACTATCGCCCAGTTGCTTGGCGGAGTGAGCCCCACATTGGATTCTTATGGGAGGCCAACGGCATATTTCACTTCCTCCACGGTCCATGATCGGTGTCCAAGGAATGGTAGAGACTGGGCCCTCAATTTCGGGATAAATGATCTGTGCCTGCAGGGCCTTGGCTGCAAAGGGCCGAACACTCATGCCGATTGTCCCAAGCGGTTGTGGAACAACCAGGCAAATTGGTGCGTGGGGGCCAATGCAATCTGTCTAGGATGCACGGAGAGTACCTTCCCGGACGGCTTTTCTCCCTTCTTTAGCGCCACGGGCGCACTGCCTCGCGGCCATGATCGGGTTGACACCACCAAAACCTGCATCCAATGCCATGGCAGCAGCCCAAGTGGAGGGGATTACTGATGACGACTCAGGATGCAATACAGTCTACGGTTGCAGATAGGAGGACCAAATGCCAACAACGGCAATAACGAAAATTGTGGATCCAGTAACGCGCATCGAAGGCCATATGAAAGTGGAGGTGACTATTGACCAGGTCGCCGGCCAGTTTGAAGTTACCGATGCCCATTCAACGGGAACGCTTTTCCGCGGATTCGAGACGGTTTTGAACGGGCGCAATCCATGGGACGCCCCCATCATAACCGAACGCATTTGCGGCGTTTGTCCCGTCTCTCATGGCATGGCATCGGTAATGGCCTTGGAAGCGGCAGCGGCGCAGAAAGCTTCGGGTAATGCGAGAATCCTGCGCAATCTTGTCTTGGGCGCTGATTTTCTCCATTCCCACATCCTTCATTTCTATCTCCTTGCTGCTATGGATTATGTGAAAGGGCCGGCGAGCGCTCCCTGGACTCCTGCGTGGGCTATTCCGGCCAGACCTGGATTGGATACGCTGACCATTGCCGGGAACCTTCCCAATGCCATTGAGGCGCGGCGGCGTGCTCATGAGATGGGCGCCCTGTTCGGCGGCAGAATGCCGCATCCGCATGCATACATTGCCGGCGGATTCACCGCGGTGCCGACCAGCGATAACATAACGAAATTTGGGGCACATCTTGATTGGCTTAACAGCTTTATCCAGAACGTCTATATTCCGGACGTTCAGATGCTCTCCAATGTTTACCCGGATTATAAGGCCATAGGGGATGGCTACAGGAACCTTCTGGCCTACGGCGTCTTTAATTTGAATGATGCCGGCACTACGAAGCTCATGAAGAAAGGGCTGGTTAGAGCTGCCACACCCAGTACCGTCCAGACGGTGGCCGCCGCTAATATTAATGAGTCAGTAACGTATTCCTGGTACGACGACACCACCAACAATCTGGCGCCCGTGAAAGGCTCTACGATGCCAATCTATCCCAAAACCGGGGCCTACTCGTGGCTCAAAGCCCCGCGTTACCAGGGTGAACCTTTTGAAGCCGGGCCTCTCGCCAGAATGTGGGTGAACGGAAACTACCGGAAAGGCATCTCCGTTATGGACCGTCACCTGGCTCGCGCCCAGGAGGCTCTGAAAATTGCTAAGGCAATGAAAACCTGGCTCAGCCAACTGACGGTGGGTGGACAGGTTTACGACACGGGTTTTACCCTCAGCATGCCCCAAAGTGGCAGCGGGGTGGGGCTCACTGAGGCTCCCCGGGGGGCGTTAGGGCACTGGGTGACCGTAGCCAGTGGCAAGATTTCCAAGTATCAGATCATCACACCGACCTGCTGGAACGCTTCACCACGAGATGCCAAGGGCGTTCGCGGGCCGATAGAGGAGGCTCTTATCGGGACTCCCATAAGCAATCCGGATGAACCCATAGAGGTCGTGCGCGTCATCCATTCGTTCGATCCGTGTCTTTCCTGTGCCGTGCATGTCATGCGGCCCAAAGGAAAGGTTACCGTCTTCTCTGCTTAGTCTATGATCATTAAAAGGCGCCATAAACGACGCTCATTCAGGGGGAGCCTTCACCACGTCCTCCCCCGTGATCGTTGCCTCTCCCGCCAGGGAGGGGCAACGTCATTTCGTCCTCGCACAGAAGGGCTCAACTCTTCCAGGCGAACATTTGTCTAAGCGTATCATGGCCGGCGAAATGGTGCATGAGTGCCATCGATCCATGGCCGAACCAATAGACCCACACAAAGTTGGAGCAGAGTTCGTGCAGCTCTTCGCAAGTGTGGGCGGCACTGGAGGCCAGGGCGTCGGTCGTGATGAAGCCGAAAATGGCCCCTCCGGTGATGACCATACCTGTTACCGCGAGAAACCCCAATCCATGCACCAGCCCGACCAAGCCGCCGCGAGGCCCACCCTCAGGGAGGTGTCTGTTGAAGATCCCCTTTAGGTCTGCAACGACCTGTCGGCGTCCCTCGGCGTCCCAGGGAAACAAATGGCGAAAACCAGTGTCTTTTGCTTTGGCCAACCAAATCCAGTGACATACAACGAACACGAGCGCGGTTAGACCGATAACCTCGTGGGCCTCAAAAAACTGCCGGAAGATGCCGCCTGCTGGCACCTCGCCTGGTTCGGGGGGTTCCATCACAAGGCTCAGGAACAGCTGCAGCGTAACGGTTACAGCCAGTCCGAGATGCAAAAAACGGGTTGTTCTACTCCAAACGTTCATTGGCATGGTCATTTCCTCCCTTATATCGTCCGTATTCCAGAAGCGGTGAAAATGCAGAGACCTCAAACCGTCGGCCTTTCATCCCACATTGTGCAGGGTATTGCGTGGAGAGGGCCGGAGTCAATACCAGGATGAGTTCCGCTCCTTTTTTTTGCAGAAGGCTAAGTACAGCGTCGTAGAAATAAGTGTCCGGACTCGCCTTCGTCATACCGGCGTGCTTTAAGCCGGTATCCAGGAAGCTTTTGTGGATTCCGGCTTAAAACCTGCCGGAATGAC
>JADGQM010000323.1 GCA_017881795.1 Syntrophobacteraceae bacterium | reverse complement strand
TCCGCCCGGTATTCTTCGATCTTCCCCTCCAGGCGATCACTTACGATTACCTCAGGCGACACATTTTCTCCATTCGGCAGATCGATTCTGGCAACCAGTCGCGAAAACCCGAGCGAGTTCATTTCCGTTGGCGAATAACCAGTGAGCTTTTTTATCCCGGGGCTAAGGTAATCATAGGTCATGGAGTCGTATCGCAACCGGTAGATGACGTCTCCGGTGGTTTCGGCCATGAAGCGAAAGCGTTCATCGCTTTCTCGAAGAAATTTCTCGGCTTGCTTGCGCGAAATTTCGACCGCAGCAAGATTCCCTATAAGAGACAGGGTTTCCAGGTCAGATTGGGAAAAGGACGTCCGCCTCCTATTGAAAACATAGAGCACGCCGAGATTCTTGGAGGCCATCCGAACAGGCGCCGCCATCCCTGAAATCATTCCTTCGGCGGCAACGATTTCCCGCAACCCGGGGTCCAGGGCCGTCTCCGCAAAATAGTCTTCAACGATATAACCCTGCCCGGTTTCTGCGACTAACCCCGCCAGCCCTATGCCGGACGGGAGCCTCATCTGCTTGAATGCTTCAGTACGGATGCCCGACGACGTATGTTTGAAAAAATCGCCTCGACTCTCATCCTGGAGCACCACATAAGAGATGTCGGCCTGGAGCAGTCCCCGGCATTGATCGACGATGAGCTGCAAGGTATCGTCCATGTTCTGATCACTGGCCATGGCAAGAGCCAGCGCGTAGAGTCCCCGGAATTTTCTCAGTTCCTGTTCCAGGCCGCTCTGCGCCAGTGTCAGAGTCAGAATCTCTTCCTCGAGATCCTTTCTACTCCGCTCCCCATCCTTGCCATCCGTTTGCTCAGGCGTGGATTTATCGCTCATTGGTCACCGCTAAAGCACTGATCAAGTGATGAGTGAAAAGTGGTCAACGATCCTGGTCGTCAGAAGAATAGTCACAACAACCGGCGCATGCGAGAAAGGCAGTATGCCAAACTGAATGTTCAAAAGGTCACATCATTTCGGAGAAACCATATAGCCTGGACCTGAAGACTTCAAGAACTAACGGTGCAACGTCCAGAAATGACTACGGGAGAATCTTCACGGGAGTGCCTACCGGAATGACATCAAATAGCTCTTCTATGTCGTTGTTGCGGAGGGCCACACAACCCAGGGTCCAATCCTCGCCGGCACCCCCCCCGTGAATAAAAATATCTCCCCCAAGGCGGGTCCCGTCCGGCGGCAGCGTCTTTTTTTCGTTGGCTTGCATGATCTTGAGGTATTCGTCTCGGGAGATCGCCCCAAGGAGATAAGCTTCTTCAGCATGTTTAGGGGAAGGGTAGTTTATGCCGAACCCTTTGTAATATTTGCTCGATGGGTTTTTAACACAGACAAAAAAATCACCCTCCGGCGTCCTGCCATCCCCTCTCATGTATTTGTCGCCCTTCGGTTGAAATCCAAGAGCGATGGGGTAATCCCTGATGAGGACTTTGTTGTCAACGAGAAGAAGCCTTCTTTCAGTCTTTTGAACGTAAAGAATGGGGTTCCACAGAAGCCACAGTGAAGCGTTCAAGTTCACTTCACAATACGGGAGATCGCAGTCCTTGGGCGCACTCACCTCAATACTCTTCTTGGGCGGACTCACGGATTTAGTAGATCCAAACCAGGAGCATGACGACAGTGCGAGGAGAGTGACAACCCACACTAAAGAACGTACGAACTCTTTTGCCTTAGGCAGACTTTTCATTGAATTCATGAGCTATGCTTCTTTCCCTTCTCAGTGTTGAGCGACCATGCTGCACCTTTCGCTCTGTTTTTCTCACACAGCCTATCAGGTTGATTTCTGGTTTGAGATGACAGTCACCCTCTAATTCGACGAGGGGCCGTAGCCGACGGGCTCCTTGGGCGGAGGAAAGTAAAGTCTGCTCAAATCGCGGTTCAGGCTACTCAGGGTGTCGGTGATAATCACCGGAGTACCGATGCTCGCCCAGTCGTAGAGTTTTTCGGCCGAATCCGGAGGCAGATTGATGCACCCATGCGAACAGTAGGGT
This sequence comes from Syntrophobacteraceae bacterium, assembly GCA_017881795.1. Lineage (GTDB taxonomy): Bacteria > Desulfobacterota > Syntrophobacteria > Syntrophobacterales > Syntrophobacteraceae > JADGQM01. The sequence goes on along the minus strand of JADGQM010000323.1, from coordinate 2,814 downwards.
CCCACCACGTCCCCGGCATGCATCCAGACCGCGCCATAGATTCTCAGCGCCATGGGCATCCAGGCCGGTTCACCGTAAACGTTATTGTAAAGGTTGGAATATTTATCCTCGGCCTTGTCCAAGACTTTGTAGAGGCCACTTTCCGTCCATCCCCACTCCTTGCCGACGCAGGTCAGGGAGTCACCCACAAGCCTGCCTTTGTCGTACCATCCAGTATAGGGAATGTCCTTAACCACCACAACGAGTTTTGGAGGATACGCTCCGCCTGGCAGCGTTTTTGGCAAAGGCGACCAGGTCCGGTATGCATCGAAATCAACGGGGACCTTTAATGGGCGCTTTTGTTTGATATCTTGAGCAATATATCTGCGGTCTTTCTTGTTGAGACGGCCGAGGATTTCCTCGAAGGTATAGCGCGTATCTTTCGGGTTTTTGTCAACCAGCTTCAAGATTTCATCTTCGGTTATGACTCGCTCTTTTATTGCCAGCGACGGCGGACCCTTAGGGGGAGGCGGCTTCACCGGGGGAGCCTGAGCTCTTGGCCGAGGGGGTTTCGGCGCTGCATATTCGACCTGCGCCATGTTAACCTGCTTCCCCGCGCACGCCCAAAGAGAGCCACAAAGCAGCAGTACACACGCTATTCGTGATGCGGAAGATGTCACCAAACTGTGCCCGTTTGAATGAAGTGGATACGACGCACCCTTACCATCATTTCTTACTGACTTTCAGTCTCATTCCCCTAGCAAAGATCACATCAAACTTCAACTCTCATATCATTTGTCTGGAAAACCTGGAAGGCGAGATGGTTTCTTATTGCTGGGAGAAGAACGGGCAATCTATATTATCTGTGGAGGGAATAAAACATATGAAAAAAGGTGTTCTGTTCGTCTGCATTGGCAACTCTTGCCGAAGCATCATGGCCGAGGCTCTCACCAGGCACTATTGGGGAAACGCGGTTCGGGCTTTTTCGGCCGGCACTTATCCTCTTGGACACATCACCGCTCATACGCTCGAGGTGCTCAGAGAGCGCAAGATTCCGACCGATGGGCTTTATTCCAAAGGCTTCTCGGCGATTGCTTTCGAGGAAATTCAGCTCGTTGTCAGTCTCAGCGGCGAATCACTCGATCATCTCCTTCCCCAATCGTTTCCCGGAAAAGTCATCCCCTTGTACGTGTATGATCCTTATGGTCAAGGCCTAAGCGTCTTCAGGCAGACCCTGGACACGATCGAGCGTCTCATCAGGGAGAAGCTTCCCGAGTGGCTGGATTCAAAGACTGTCTGAAAATTGCCTTCCCTGGCAGCCATCGCCACATCTGCGCAAGCATCCTTCGCGGCTCTGTATTCTTTCGCGCCATGGCTAAGACGAGTTCGGACGCACGTCTTCTTGTTCTTGTAGTAGAAAAGGTACATCTCCTGATGGTTGAGTGTGAGGAGGTCGAGAAAATAATGAGGAAGCTACCTTCAGATGCCTGCAAACCCTATCTTTATGGCAATTTTCTCAATCTTCTAAAACAGCATGTGACCTGGAAAGTCTTGATCCATGCTGAAACCCTGAGTTACCCAGCCCTTCTTTTATTGCAGAATCCATATCTGGCCCCTAACCTGACTGGCAGTTTTATCTCCAAATTCTCAGAGCTTTTCACGAGTCAAATCGAGATCCTCACATGTCCATGGGGACCACTTCTTCGGGGTGGCGGTAAGGGTGACGAATTCACAGATACTTTTAAGATGGCATTAGACTTGGTTCTTGCAGACCCAAACGCCATCATCCATTCCATGCAGTATCTTAGTGTAAAGAGATGTTTGATTGGCTGGGCCTATGGTCGGTAATTCTGGTGGCAGCATCTGAGACTTGATCAAACAGGGGTGCAGTCTTCATTGTGACCTCATCCGACACCTGTAGGTCATTCCAATCGCTCAATAAGAAAGGGATGGAAATTCTACAGATAGCCAAACGGAATATTGAATTATTGCAACTTCATGAAAATGTTAAGATATCTCCACTTTTTAAGGTGGCTGATAGTCATGTTTTCATCGCAGCGGTCAGACAGCGCTGGTTTTATGCAAAAAGCAAATAGAGAAGGCAGAGTCATTGCTGACGAGCCGATCTCTTAACGTGTTGAAAACTACTAAAGAATTGTCTCCCTACCAAGCAGAATCTTCATGCCTGGCAGGGAAGATATCTTGCCCAGAAAAAGTACGGCCGAATGATTATCAGCAGTACTTTTGCACGGTTCTTCAACACTTTAAGAAATCGGCTTGCCATTTCTGAGTCTGCCCTCAATTTACCCAGCGTAATCCAACCTATTTACAGGGCACGATCCTCACCAAATCGCTCCCCTCTATGGGCGTACCGTCCTTTGTCTTGCCCTTTAGGATACCTTCAGTATCACGACATTGGAAGCCAGCTTTCCCTGTGTAGAAGAAACAGACCAAGTCACGGGATCTATCGGCGTTAACGTCTATGGATAATGGGCTGCAAAAAGCCAGACTCTTCTCATACCCATTATGGCCGAAAGTCAGCGAGGCCTGGTCAATCATTTTTGGAGCATCAAAGCCTGTCTTGGAAAGGATAGCCACGGGGATCGGTGCCCATTTCAAATTTCGGTCGATGATGTTGCGCTTGAACCATGGTTCGATGTCGATGTTGATGGGAGGCGCTACGGGCGTTACGAGGTTGGAGGGACTTGAGGCCGGACCGGTCCCGACCGCGTTGGTGGCCGTTACCGTAAAGGTATAGGCGGTCACGTTGGTCAGCCCGGTCACGGTTATCGGGCTTGATACCCCTGTTTTGGTAATGCCGCCAGGGTTTGAGGT
>JADGQM010000322.1 GCA_017881795.1 Syntrophobacteraceae bacterium | reverse complement strand
ATCCTTTCCATCTTCCACAATGCGCCCGGAGGCGATCAACTTGCCGTTCAGGTCGGAGGGAATCGGCATGGGGTTCTCCATTGCCGTCTTCCAGGAATCCATCGTCAGGCCAGGTTCTCACTGCCCCCGATGCAGCCACCCCATTTCCTTTTACGATAACATCCCGTTAATAAGTTATGCGATCTTGAGAGGAAAATGCCGTTACTGCGGGGAGCGTATTTCCCTTCGTTATCCGCTGGTCGAAGGGCTTACGGGCGCTCTTGCACTGCTCCTGTTTTTGAACTGCGGTCTGACGCCGCAATTTTTTATAGACTGTATTCTTGTCTCCCTTCTCATTATCATTACCTTTATTGACGTGGATACCTATACCATTCCTGACGCCCTGTCGGTTCCCGGAATCGCTGCTGGGTTCGCTTTGTCCTTCTTTGCGATGCGTCTGTCATGGCTGGATTCTCTTATCGGGATCTTCTTGGGAGGGGGGGCTTTCTACCTGATCGCCGTCGGCTTCGAGTATTTCAGACATAAAGAGGGTCTCGGGGGAGGGGATATCAAGCTCTTGGCCATGATCGGGGCGTTCTTGGGATGGCCTGGAGTGGTCCTTACGGTTCTGGCGGCCTCTCTCATTGGGACGGTGGTGGGTGTGGCCATTATATGGCGAAGCCGGAAGGGTCTTGACGCAAGAATCCCATTTGGACCCTTCCTCGCCTGTGGGGCAGTGCTCTACCTATTCTGGGGACAGGCGTTCTATCGTTGGTATGTGGGCGACATCCTCGGGCTGTAAAGGGAAAGAGAGTAAGAAGGCTTAAGGGCGAACCATGACTCGGAAATGCTTTCTTATCGAGGATGAAGACCTCGATGCAGAGGTGGTGACCCTCCCAGATGATGTGGCGCACCACCTGCGCAAGGTGCTGCGCCTGCGACCAGGGGACCGCATCGAGCTAAGAGATGGGCGAGGAAATGGATGGTCTGCCGTAATCAGAGAGATGAAAGGGAGGGGGGTAAGGGTTGCGGTAGGGGAAAAATTGAGCGTCTGTAATGAATCGCCCTTGATGTTGACACTGGCGTTGGCCTTCTCCCGTTCTGACCGCATGGAACTGGCTCTTCGTCAGGCAACCGAATTGGGTGTGCAGCGCTTCGTCGCCTTTGGTGCTGAGCGCAGCGATTATCATCTGCCGGGAGCTCAGACGGAACATCGGAAGGAACGATGGCAGAAGATTATGCGAGAAGCCTTGTGCCAGTGCGGAAGAATGAAGCTCCCCGAGATTTTCATTCTTGAGGGCGCGAGCGAGCTCATGGCGCGTGCTGCCTCATGGGAAGCCACGGAAGGCAAAGCTCTCAAAATCCTGGCGAGAGAAGAGGCCGATCGCCAGAGTCTCTTCGCCCTTTTTGAAATGCAACCGGCATGCCGCAAGATGCTGGTCGTAGTTGGCCCGGAAGGAGGATGGTCGAAAGGTGAAGCGGAACAATTCGTGGGGGCTGGCTTTTATCCTGTGCATCTCGGTCCCAGGACTCTTCGTTTGGAAACTGCGGCGGTAGCCCTGCTTGCAGCAGCTCAGTTGCTCTGGGGAGACTTGGGGAAAAGATTTGGGTAAGCGGCCATTAGGGGAAGGCAGACATGAAATGTCATAAGTGTGGTTTTGTGGGTTTTGATCACCTGTCCCAATGCAAGAAATGTGGAGCGGATCTTACTGCCATCAGGGAAAGGTTGGGCTTCTCGGCGCTGAAATCCGAAGTTCCGTTCCTGCTTGGGACTCTGCTGGCAGGTGGTGGCAAGAACGACATCCCGAAAGCAAGAGCTGAGGAAGAAAGGGTTGATGTCGATTTCGGATATGATTCAATGGAGTTAATGCCGTCCGTGCCGGAAGCGGCCGGTTTCGAACAATCTGCCGGGAAACCGGCTATTGCCTCCGATGTTGATACGGAGCCCCAGGAAACCGGGGGAGACGATTTGATCATAGAACTTTCGGAAGACGACCTGGAGGATCTACCTGGAATCGACGAAATCTAGGTGGTCGAATGGTGGGCGAAAGATAAGTGTTGAAGGAAAATCTCAGATGGGCTCCTCGTGAAATATGAGGCACAAAAGAGGGGGAGCACAGGTCACTGTGCTCCCCCTCAAAATTGAGCGCACCAACACAGCACGCAAACGTGCTTTGTTACCTTGTGGGAGCTTCAGGCGGCAGCGCTTGAGGATCCCAAAGAATCGTGGTTGCCGCACCCGTACCCGCGGTGCTTCCCGTTGTGCCGAAGAGAGATTGGAAGTCGTCTGGGTTCTGCGGGGGTGAACCGAACTTGACTCCGGAAAACATCACGCCAATGAGTGGTGTAGCCACCTGCGACTTGCACTTGTCGACTCCGGGACCATAGACTGTGTTCGGCGTGGTGAAAATGTTTCTACAGACGGTGCTTGCAACACCGGTGGTCCGGAAGCGGGCCAGGGTGGTGTGGAGGTTAGTGTAGAGAAACTTCTCGCCGCCGAACCCAGTGGGCTTGCCAGAGTTCGGATCTCTGGTTCTACCCAAATTCGGCAGGTAATCTTCAAAATAACACTTAAGGCACTGGTAAGCGCCGGTGTATTTTGCCTCGTTTTCGTTCCAAATGTCAAATTTCGCCTTGGTGCAGGTAGGGAGGCGATCCTGGCGCAGATCTTGGCTGCAGGGGATGAGGGCCAGCTCCGGACCGCTGAAGTAGGCACGAGTGTCATCAGCAGCAATGTTGGAGCCTCCGGAGAGGAAATTGAAAAGCAGATACTGCGGGCAGGCATCATAGGTGGGATCCGTGGTGGAACCGGAGAGCACCATGGTGCCAGGACTGCCAACCGGGTTGCCAAGGGCCACGTTACGTGCGGCGAAAGCCCAGGCGTTATACTGAAAGGCAAGACCTCTTTCATAGTTGAGTAGAACAGCATTCCCATACAAATGATTGAAGGATATTTGACCGGAAGGGTCGTTGTCGTAATTGACCGCCCAGCACTTCAATTCGCCATCCGGGCTATCAAAGAGGAACGGCGGTACGGCGATGGGATTCTGTTCTTTGTCACCGGTAGAACCACTTCCCAGCCCGTCGGAAGCTCTAATCCAGATCGGCTGATTGCGAGTCACACGGAACTGGAAGTCCTGGATTTCCTGGTCACGATCAACCCAATAACATTTGATCCAGACTTCAGTGAAATAGTCATTGGAAATCGCCACGACCGTGTCCCAACCATTACCAACCACAATCTTGGGAAAAATCAACAAGCTCCCTTTTTGCGAGGTGTTGGCCACATTCTGTGCCGCAGAGGCAACGGTGCAAAGCCCCACGAGCATCAGCGTGACGATCAAAGAGAAAATCAGGGTCTTTTTAAACATCCTCCTCCTCCTCACTGTTAATCACTTGAAGAAACCGTTGTGAAGCCTCTTCTTGGTACTATTCAGCAGACAGAACCTGCTCCCGGCGGAAACCCTCCCCTCCAGGCAGCGGTCTGCTCCAATGGAAGGGGTGAGGGGCAATTAATCAAGCGCGTTAAAACGCCAGGAATATGACGAACCATCGATGAAAAAGGGGGAGTAAGGCACACACCTCCGCTCCCCCCTGGATGCAGTTCAGTATTCGGTCAAAGTAAGGAAGTCTACGGTGCCGGAACCTGAGGCGGCTCGGACTGAGTATCCCACTTAATCGTGGCGGGAATACCAGCGCCTGCGGTGGCCGGGGTGGTGCCAGCGAGAGCATCGAACGGAGCCGCGACAAACCTGATTTCGGTATTGATCAAACCAAGCAGCGGACTATCGATCTGTCCGCCCGTGCACACATCAACACCAGGGCCGTAGACGGTGTCCGGAGTCTTGAAAACCTTGGCACACACCGTGCTTGCCACACCCGTCACGCGGAAGCGACCGATCGTGGTGTGGAGGTTTCTGTAAACGAACTTCTCGCCACCAAAACCTTTGCCCGGTTTCTGGACGGCAATTTGGTCGAGGTAACCTTCAAACCAGCACTTGATGCAGCGATAGGCGCCAGTGTACTTCGTCTCATTCTCGTTCCAGATATCGAACTTGGCCTTGGTACAGGTGGGGACGCGATCCTGACGCAGATCTTGGAAGCAGGGAACGAGGGTCAGATCGGTTTCGGCAAACGTCGCGCTGCCGCCGCCATCGAGGTCGATGCTGGAGCCGATAGCAAAAAAGTTAAAAAGCAGGTACTGCGGACAAGCATCGTAAGCGAGGTTAGCGCCGGAGAGGACGAGGGTCCCGCCAGTGCCGACCGGTGCGCCCTGGGCAACGCCGCGGGCGGTGAAAGCCCAGGCATTATACTCGAAAGCTGCTGCGTGAAGCGTGTCGAAGATCATGGCATTGCCGTACAGGTGGTTGAAGGCCACCTGGTTGGCGCCGGAGGGATCCACGGCCCAGCATTTCAGCTCGCCCACCTCGTAGTCACCGGGGAAGAACGGAGGTACGGTGATGCCGGCGGAAACACTCGGGTCATCCGCGGAACCGCTTCCCGTCCCATCGGAAGCTCGGAACCAAACCGGCTGGTTCGGGGTCAAACGGAACATGAAATCCTGAATTTGCTGATCCTGGTTGACCCAGTAACATTTTATCCACTGTTCCGTGTAGTAGTCATTGCCGATCATAACAATAGTATCCCGATAGACAGGGAAGGGGCCCGTGTTGTCGATCATCGACGTATCAATCTTCGGGAAGATCAGCAAGCTACCTTTCTGAGACACATTGGTCACATTCTGTGCTGCAGAGGCTATGCTACAGAGCCCCATGAGCATCAGTGCGACTGCCAGAGAGAAAACCACAGTCTTCTTAAACATACTTTCCATCCTCCTGTTTCAAACCTGCTGAAACTGTTTAAGCCCTTAGCATAAGT
>JADGQM010000075.1 GCA_017881795.1 Syntrophobacteraceae bacterium | reverse complement strand
CTCGAGTGCCCTGCAGACGAGGGCGGTAAAGGCCGGGCCGGAAGCAATGGCCGAGAGCACGAACAGGAAAAAGGTCCAGGGCCAGATGAAGAAACCCTCACGATACGCGAACGGACGGGCGAAGAGCACACCGGCAACGCCGCCGAGTGATCCTTGATGAAAGAAGCTGAGGAAGGTGCCGGTCAAGGCGAAGATCGCCATCAATTCGTGCAGGGTATGCCCAAAAACGTGAGCTCCGCGAACTTCATCGATTTTGCGGTTCTCCAAGATGATGGGGGCATATTCGATGGTCAGTACGATCGCATAACAAGTGATGCAAAAAATTACTTCGGTCAGCATGGAATGCACGTTTGGATGCCAGTAGGGAAACCAGGAACGCAACGGCTGCCCAAGCTCCAGAAGCAGAATGACAATGGCGCCCGTGTAGCACAAGAACCCAACAACGACCGATAGATTGATCACTTTGCTCAGTTCTTTGAAGGCCGGGAAAAACCGCGACAGGCCGTAGTAGAGAAAACCTGTAAAAAACGCCCCGGCTCCCAATGCGATAATTGCCAGGTCGATGGTAATGTAGAACCCAAATCCGAAATAATCGTTCAATCCCGTGAGATTCATTGCTTTATACAGCACCATGCCTCCGGCCCATACGCCCCAGCCGACCACCGCCGCGAGCAGCAATACCCACACGGCAAAAATGGGAAGAGGACAGCGTTTTACTCCATCGGGAATCAATGCCTTATCCATTGCGACCCCTCATGTCTAAATTGTCAGTGCTTTGTTGAAAGTTGTCGTTTGAATCCATAATCCTATGCTCAGCGATAAGAGAATAGTATATCCATCAGGCCGAAAGCCCTTTGTCACCCAGCTTGTGCACCCATTGGTGCTTGCTGAGATAATAAACCTTGGGCTCGGTTTTCAGTTTTTCCAAAATTCTGAAGGCCCGCTGGTCCTTGGAGAGCTTGGCCACGTCGCTGTTGGCATCCTTGAGATTACCGAAAGCGATCGCCTTCGTCGGGCAGGCCTCGGCGCAGGCCGGAGTATAGGTTACGGTATTCAACTCGGTTCCATCCAGGTAAGCTCTGGCTCGAGCAGCCAGCAGGCGATGATGACAGAAGGTGCACTTCTCAACCACACCGCGCATGCGTGTGCTCACTTCCGGGCTCAGCATGGTCTCCATCGTCTGGGGCCAGCTCGGGTCATACCAGTTGAACTTGCGCGCATGGTAAGGGCAGGCAACCATACAATACCGGCAGCCGATGCAGCGCGGATAGATATGGCTCACAATTCCGTTGGTTTCGTCACGCCTGGTGGCATTCACCGGGCAGACAAAAGTGCAGGGACTATGGTGAGGTGAATTACAATGCATACAAGGGCGAGGCAGGTAAGTGAATTGATAGTCGGGATATTCCTTACCATTCTGCAGCCAGTAGATTTCCATCCACGTGATCGATCGAACCTTGTTGGAATCGTCCGCGAGAAAAGAAATATTATTCTCAGCCTGGCAGGCCACGCTGCACGCCGTGCAGCCGGTGCATTTATCCAGGTCGATCACCATTCCATAAAGAACATTGCTTTTTGCATGTTCCGCTTCACTCACTGATCATACCCCCTTATGCGCGACGCAATTGAGCACGAGTAGCCCAGACGGTCCCGAGGCCGGTCACCGGGTCCAACTGGACTTCGACGATACTGTTCGCATTGACTCCCTTATCCTGAATATACTGGTCATACGCCGTATGGCCCAGCCCTTCTACGATATAGACGGCGTCGGCATGCGCTCCAGGAAAGAGGTGGACGCGAACGGGGAGTTCGCCCTGGGGAGTCTTGAGCATAGCGCGACTTCCTTCCCCCATACCCAGAGACCGGGCCGTCTGCGGATTCAGTTCAACAAAGAGTTCCTTACCCTTCAGAACGAAATCCCATACGGTCTTGGTCATGAATGGAGGATTCGGCAAATACTCATCGGCCAGGGACATAGTCCGGTAGCTGACGAGCAGGAGCGGGTATTCTTTTGGATCTCCCGAGGGAGAAAGCTGGGCGAAATGCGGCAGGTAAACCTTATCTCCCGCATCAGGGAGGTCCTCGAAACTGAGCGAGCTCAGCGCCAGTTCGAGCTTGCCCGAAGTCGTTTCGATCTTTTGCGCGGCGCTGACCGGTGCACCATACCAGCACTGCCCGCTTGTCAGCTTTTTCCAAAGATCCGCACCATCCTTATAATTGGTCTGCACCAGATCTCCCGGCTGCAGCTTCCAGAGCTCCATGCCCGCGCGGTCTGCGATCGCGCCCTTATTGGACGCAGCCAGCCCTTCCACCCGCTTTTTGAGGTAGGCTTGATAGTCCGTCCAGGGAAGCGCAGCGGCGAGTTTTCCCGCAAGGCTCTTGCCCAATGCCAGGATAACGTCGCCCGTGTGTTTGGTGCCGGGCATGGGCTTCAAGATGGGGGAGGCTACCGCATAGTATGCGTATGGAACGCCGGGAACCCCTATCGCATCGTCGTAACGCTCCAATGCCATTTGATTTGGCATAATGAGGTCCGCTTGTTGCGCGGTCTCATCCATATAGGAGGAGAACGACACCAGGAAGCCGACCTTCTCCAGCGCGGTTTGGAAAAGCTTGTTTTCGGGAAGACTGTAAGCCGGGTTTGCTTCATGGACCATTAAGACGTTCACGGGGTAGGGAGTGCCTTTCGAAGCCGCATCGAGGAAGGCATACAGACCGTTCCCATTCAACCGCGCCCGTGGTGATTGCTGCAGATCCAGTCTTTGCTCTTCCAGATTGCGCTTGGCGGCAGCATCCATCTGCAGACCAGGAAGGGGTTCGAAGGGAACGGTGGGCGCCAGAGTCACGGTCCCTCCCGATTTCAGATTTCCCTTCAAAGCATTGAGGGCAACATAGCAGAGGTCGTGATAAATGTTGCCAGGGAGGTTGCCGGAGCTTTCACCCCAAACCACCACGGCATTTTTGGAGCCCGCAAACTCCTTTGCCAGTTCCCGAATCTTCGATGCTTCAACGCCAGTCCGCTTCGCTACTTCCTCGGGGGCGTATTCGGGCGACATGATATGGGTCTCGAATCCTACGCGGCTCTTCCCTTGAGCGTCGTTCCAATCATCGAAACCGGAGACATGACTCTTTACAAAATCGGCGTCGTACAAGTTCTCCTTGACCAGGATCTGGGCAATGGCCAGGGCCAGCACGGCCTCGGTGCCCGGTGCGACAGCCACCCACTGATCCGCTTTCGACGCTGACATCGAGCAGCGCGAATCGACCTGAACGACCTTGGTTGCCGGCTTTTCGCCATTTTCCCGGCGCCAGAGCCCATAGGCCGCCTGCATTCTTCCTGGAGCGCCCCATCCTTCGATGAGGTTGGCTCCGAAGCTCAGCACATAGGAAGCACTCTCCAGGGCAAAGGCAAACGGGACTTCCTGGCCCAATGTCACCTTGGCGGCAAGTTCGAGACTGTCAGCCTGGGAGGGCATTCTGAAGAAGTTAGGTGAGCCGTAGCCAGCAAAGAATTGCTGCCACAAATCATCCATGCTGCTTCGTCGCTGCCCGGTGATGCCGGCTACCGTTCGGGCCTTGCCTTCGGATTTAAGTTGCGCCAATTTGGTGCTCAGCATGGTGAAGGCTTCATCCCAGCTGATGTATTGAAGGCCCCCGATGTCTCCCCGTTTCTTGGTCTGTTTCATCGGTTGAGCGACCCGGTAGGGGGCGTAAAAAAACTGCAGTCCGGCAGCACCCAGAGGACAGATGCCGCCGGCATTAATTGGATTTTGAGGGTTTCCCTGCAACAAAATCGCTCGACTCTTATTGACCAGACGCGCCTGGATGCCACACCCGCCGTCGCAGAACATGCAGGTGGTTGCCGCCTGGGTGATTTCGCCGCGTTCAGGAGATGGACGCCACCACCAGTTCTGACTCCAAATGGCACTGTCATCCATCAACTGCCATGGTATAGGTGAGAGCAAGGTGCCACCCACCGCGCCAGCTGCAAACTGTAAGAAAGCTCTCCTCCCAAGTTTCATCCCGTTTACCCTCTCATTTTCATGCTATTTATGGCAAAGCTCACATTCGTTATTTACGCCCCGTTCTGCGTGGCACTCTTCGCAAACAATCATCTTCATGGTTTCCTTGCTGTAACCGGTGATCCGATTGTCCTTGTAGGCGGGGAGTGTTTTCTCACTGCCCATGATGCCATGGCATTCCTTGCATTCTACCTTTTTAGCCTTGTGAGGAGCATGAGAAAAGTAAACGTTGTCGGGTTGCCAGGAATAGATCCGCCACGGGATTTCCGTGTCTTTCTGGATGTACTCCTCCACCAGCTTGCGCTCGTCTTCGGTACTCCCCATAGGAGACTCATGACACTCCTTGCACTTCTCCACTTTGGGAATGCCCGCGTAGGTGCCATCGGCGCGGAATGCGTGACAGTCTTCACAAGAGCTGTCTTGATGGGCAACGTGGTTAAAATTCATGGGTTGCGGTTTTTGTGAATAGAGGAGGTTGGGAAAGACGACCCACCCAATGATCAGCGCAAGTATGAAACCTGCAAAAAAGATGATCCCTCCCATTACACCTTTACCGGAAGCGCTTTTGTTCTCTTCTTTCATAGGCTAGCCTCAGTCGCTCAGAGTTTTGGAGATCCCCACCAGAGGTAAGTTGAAAAATAAACTTAAAAACGCTATGCAATGTGTTCTCATTGCAATGTAAAAGTTTGAAGGTAATAAAAAAACATTTTTTCACAAACGGCCCCTCTATTAAACGACTAGGCGTCTTCATGTCAAGAAAAAATGCGAGTGTGATGATAGATAGACAATGACCGGAGAACATTTAAAATAGAGCCTGCCAGAGCGGCCCGCCGCGGCAAGAGGTTGAGAAAGAAATCCTTGATCCACGAAGTCACACGAAGGAAAACCTGAAGGTGACACGAAAGAAGGAATAAAAAGATGAAAGATATGATTCGCGTCGCCATCATTCAGCCGAAGCCTTATCCCACTTTCGATGATCCGCGAAACCTTGGTCATGCTCTCATGCTGTTGGAAAAATGTCGAGGCGAGAAGCTCGACCTGGTGTGCTTCCCGGAATACTTCCCCTATCAGGGAGAGAAGGAATTGGGGACGGCAGCCCGTCAGCTTGACGCATACCTTGTGGCTGGATTGGCCGAGGCTGAGGGTGACCGCCTCTACAATACCGCTACCCTTTTTGATCGGTCCGGCCGTGTCTTTGGTCGGCAGCGGAAGCGCAACCTGGGGGTTTTGGAGCGGGATCAACTTGGAATCTCGCCGGGAGATGGCGTGTTTCGGGCATTTACGACCGATTTTGGCAAAATTGGCCTGCCCGTGTGCATCGATTTTTGGGGTCAACCGGAAGCAGGAAGACAGCTTGCGGACCAAGGCGTCGATATCATTGTCAACATTGCTATCTTTCCGATTCTTCGCGGGCATTGGAAGCACGGAGCCCTGGTGCGAGCGTTTGACAATTTCGTGCCGGTGGTGGGAGTCAACACGGCGGATTACAATGCGCTCATCAACGGCAGGCGAATTCATCAGCATGGCGGACAAAGCTTTGTCATTCAACTGCCGAAAGTCCTGGACCGGGAAGATTTTCGCCGCTGGTTCAAGAGCTTTGACACCGTTGCCGACTGGGTCAAGACGGAATTGGATCCGCTGGAACAGGTCCACATTGTGGAGGTGGATCTGCGAACGGCAAGGCGCTTTCGTCGAGAATTCTGGGGACGTTTTGGCTTCCAGCGGTGAATGGCCAGATGACAACGGGAGGATGGGACTTGCCCACCAATGCAGGTTTGGCATCAGAGAGGGGTTCCGCATGACCACGAAGCCTAAGAGAAATATTTATCTGAAGATGAAAACTCTGGAGGACGCACAGAAACTTTGGACAGAAAAGACGTCGGCATTCCGTTGCGCCGTCGCGAACATCCCTGCGGTGTCGGCTCTTGGCAGGGTCCTGGCGCAACCGGTTATTGCTAGGAGCTCCGTGCCGCATTATCACGGCTCGGCAATGGACGGCATTGCCGTGAAAGCTCATGACACTTTCGGCGCAAGCGAGGTTCATCCGCTGCGCCTCGTGCTTGGAAAAACGGCCTTCGCGGTCGACACTGGCGACCCCCTGCCACCGGATACGGACGCGGTGGTCATGATCGAATATGTGGAACCGGTTGGAGAGGATGAGGTCGAAATTCGCTCTGCAGCATTTCCCTGGCAACACGTGCGCAAAGTCGGTGAGGATATCGTTGCCGGGGAACTGCTCTTACCCCAGCATCACCGGATTCGGCCTGCGGACATGGGTGTGCTGCTGGCCGGCGGAATACAGGAGGTGCCGGTCTTTGCGCGCCCCCGGGTTTGGATTCAACCCACCGGTACGGAACTGCTGCAAGCCAGTGAGGCGGCGCGAGCTGCTCCGGGACAGATTGTTGAATTCAACGGGGCGATTCTTTCGGGTCTGGTTCAGGAATGCGGCGGCGAAGCCCTTTTGCAGGGAATCGTTGGGGATGACTATGAGACCATCAAGCAGGAGCTGCTCAAGGCCGTCGACGCACCGACCGAGGTGGTGCTGATCAATGCCGGGTCGTCCGCCGGGTCGGAAGATTACACCTCGGCAATCATCGATGAACTGGGCACGGTGCTGGTGCATGGGGTAACCATGATGCCTGGGAAGCCGACAATCCTGGGCATCATTAAAGGTAAACCCGTTGTCGGTGTTCCCGGCTATTCGGTTTCAGCCATCATGGCGTTCGAGCAATTTGTACGGCCCCTTCTTTACTCCCTCCAGGGGTTGTCAAGCCCATCTTTTCCCGAGGTGGAAGCGATTCTTGGCCGCAAAATGCCATCCAAACTGGGACTGGAGGAATTCGTGCGGGTCATTCTGGGGCGGGTGCAGGGGCGCCTGATTGCCATGCCCCTGCAGCGCGGTGCGGGTGTCATTACGTCTCTTACGCGCGCCGATGGCATCCTCCAGATTCCCCAAGACCTCGAAGGCCACGAGGTGGAAGAAACCGTGCGCGTACGCCTGCTTCGGCCCGAGGAGCAGCTCGATCAGACCGTAATCATGATCGGCAGTCATGACAATACCATTGATGTCCTCGCCAACGAGTTGAAGCGCTTGGACAGCCGCCTCCACCTATCTTCGAGCAATGTGGGCAGCCTGGGTGGGCTCATGGCCATTCGCCGCGGACAAACTCACCTGGCCGGTTCCCATCTTTTGGACGCCGAGACCGGTGAGTACAATTTCTCCTACATCGCACGCTACCTCAAAGGAACCCCGCTACGCCTGGTGCAGCTGACCATGCGCCAGCAGGGTCTCCTCATCCGTCCCGGGAATCCCAAGGGGATCCGGGGAATCGAGGACCTCCTCAGACCCGAGGCGACTTTCATCAACCGCCAGGCCGGGTCCGGCACCCGCATCCTTCTCGACTATTGCCTGCAACGGCAGGGGCTCTCGTCCGAAGGGATTCGCGGCTATGACCAGGAAGAATTCACGCACATGGCGGTGGCCGTGAATGTGCTGAGCGGGCGGGCCGACGCCGGAATGGCAATTTACGCTTCGGCCAGAGCCCTGCATCTCGATTTCATTCCCATCGCCGAAGAATGTTACGATCTGGTGATTCCCGAGAGCAGTTGGAACGATCCCAAAATCCAGTTGCTCTTGGATATCGTCGTTTCCAGCTCTTTTCGCAATACCGTGACCGAACTCGGAGGCTACGATGTGTCCGCATCGGGGACGGTTAGGGGTGTTTGGGATGGTGAAAAATGGAGCTAATGCAATCCACGAAGTCACACGAAGCAGGACGAAGTCACACGAATTTTCATAGAGTGTGTTCTTGAGGAGGGCGTGAGTTTTGCCGGGGTGACTGTTTCAGGTGCAGTAGAGGGTTTTTGTGACGGGACAGTCGGTTTGGTCCACGAAGCCACACGAAGAGGAACGAAGTCACACGAATTTTCATAGAGCGTGTTCTTGAGGAAAGCGTGTGTAATGTGATGGAGCTCATTCTCAAAGAGGAAGTCTACTCGATTGTGGGATGTGCAATTGAGGTCCACAAAGAACTCGGTTTCGGCTTTCTTGAAGCTGTTTATCAGGAGGCGATGGAACTTGAGCTAACACAGCGCAAAATCCCTTTTGATGCTCAACTATCCCTTGCCATTTCGTACAAGGGACAGCGGCTGAGGAAGGAGTATAACGCAGACCTGATTTGCTATGCTCAGATCATCGTGGAGTTGAAGGCTCTGGAACGCCTCTCGGGGAGAGAAGAAGCCCAGCTTCTCAACTACCTCAAGGCTACAGGCTACCGTGTCGGCCTACTCATTAATTTCGGAAACTCCCCAAAACTCGAATGGAAACGATTTGTAAATTGATGCGAGCGGAGGGAAATGTATCCATCACCTATCCGTGTGTCTTCGCAGAACTTCGTGTGCCTTTGGCAACAAGGGCGCCTCATCAGTTTCGGAAGTTCCACAAGGCTCGAATGCAGACGTTTTATGAACTGTAACCCACAGCGGGAAACGCCTTCATTATTTATTCGTGTGTCTTCGCATGTCTTCGTGTGCCTTCGTGGACGCTTTTGTGGATAAAGAAAAACCAAGCTATCTCGCGCTCTACGAATGCGGTATCCTCAATGAGAGGGCCCGCCTGCTGGATGAAGCGCTCAGTTCATGCAATCTCTGCCCGCGTCAGTGCGGCGCGAATCGAAAGGCCGGGCAGTTAGGAGCTTGCGGCGTGGATGCGCGACCAAAGGTTGCCGCATTCAATATCCACCCCTGGGAAGAACCACCCATTTCCGGGACTTGTGGTTCGGGGACCATCTTTTTTTCCGGCTGTACGCTCAAATGCCTCTTCTGCCAGAACTATCCCATCAGCCAGCTTGGAGTAGGCCGTTATCTGAGTGGTGAAGAATTGGCGCGAGGAATGCTCAGCCTCCAGAAGAAGGGAGCGCACAACATCAACCTGGTCACGGCCACTCACCAGATGGCTGCGGTCGTGGAAGCCCTGCTTTGGGCCATCCCTCGCGGGTTAAGAGTGCCACTCGTCCACAACACCAGCGGGTACGAACGAATTGAGGTCTTGCGGCTGCTCGAAGGGATTGTGGATATATACCTCCCGGATATCAAATACGCCGATCCGGAAGTGGCCGGACGCTGCTCCAGGAGGTCTGATTATGTTGAATTCAATCGCCAGGCGTTGTTCGAGATGTGGCGCCAGGTGGGCCCGCTCAAGCTTGACTCGAAAGGCGTTGCCTACCGGGGCATGCTGATCCGCCACCTCGTGCTCCCGGAAGACTTGTCAGGGACCTCAGAAAACCTCGCCTTTCTTGCCCAAAAACTCGGCCGGGAAGTCTGGATCAGCCTGATGCACCAGTATTTCCCGGCGCATGAAGCGCTCCATGCGCCGCCGCTCAACCGGAAGACCACGCGACGCGAATACGAGAGTGCCTTCAATGCAGTTACGGATCTTCAACTGGAAAATGGTTTCGTGCAGTCACTCGATTAGGGGAAGATCTTCACCGCAGGAAGCCTTCCGTCAAACCGGGCAAATAACACTATACTAAGTGAGCATAATCTGTTACTGAGGGAGCATTAAAAAGCGCTCATGGTTGGTTGCGGATCTTCTCAAGCGATACATGTTCCGAGTTCTCTGAATTCAATCTGAAGGTGACGTTGTTCGAAATGCTAAGGCGTAATGGACTGGGCACAAGCACGACTGCCTGGCCATTACGGAGGATCGTTTGGCATAGGCCCTGTCTCTTGAATTGGATGGCAGAGGATTAGAATGGCCTCCAGGGATTGGTGGAATAATCTGCGTCTGCTTGATTTCCCGGAAGAAGGGAGCTCGCCCCAGCGCTACCGCGTGCTTCGCCGGAACATGATCATCCTCATGCTTCTGGTGACCATCGTGCCGCTCTTCTTCATGGCGCTGGTGAACTACTACGAATACCAGTCGCGACTGAAGGAAGAGATCGTCAATCCGCTGAACGTCCTGGTGAGCAAAACCAAGCATTCGTTCGAGCTGTTTCTGGCCGAGAGGCTCTCCGCGGTGAGCTTTATCGCGTCGGCTTATTCCTTTGAACAGCTTGCCAACGAGAGCACCCTGAACCGCATCTTCAGCGTGATGAAACAGGAATTCGGCGGCTTCATCGATCTTGGGTTGATCGACGATACCGGGTTGCAGGTTAGCTATATCGGCCCCTACAATTTGAAAGGGAAAAACTATGCCGAACAACCCTGGTTCCATGATGTCCAGATCCGGGGAACATACGTCAGCGATGTTTTCATGGGCTACCGGCGGTTTCCTCATGTCGTCATTGCGGTGCAGCACCGAACGGATGTCGGCCATACCTGGATCTTGCGGACTACGATTGATACGGAAAAATTCAATGAACTGATTGCGTCAATGAGACTTGATGCCAAAAGCGACGGCTTCCTGCTCAACAAGAGCGGTGTGCTCCAGACGCCCTCAAAGGCTTTTGGAGCGGTCCTGGAAAGCTTCCCTTTCCCGCTGCCGCCGGTGAGCTATGAAGCCAGCGTGATCGAGGAGAAGGACGCTCAGGGCCAGCAAATCTTGCTGGCCTACACCTATTTTGTCCATGCCCCATATGTTCTGGTAGTGATCAAACAAGCCGGCGAAGTCCTGAAATCCTGGTACACGCTGAAAACGGAGATCTTCTTCATCTTTTTTGGCAGTGTCCTGGTGATCTTCCTGGTCGTTTTCAAGCTGACCGACCTGTTGGTAAAGCGGATGCGGGAATCTGATGAAAAGCGTGCGGCGGCGTTCCAGGAAATGGAGCATACCCACAAGCTGTCTTCCATCGGCAGACTGGCTGCCGGCGTGGCCCACGAGATCAACAATCCGATGGCTGTCATCAACGAAAAAGCCGGGCTGATGAAGGACCTGATTGAAGTCGGCTCCCCTTTTCCGGAAAAGGAAAAATTCCTCTCCCTGACGGACTCCATTCTCCAATCGGTCAATCGCTGCCGCTCGATCACGCACCGCCTGTTGGGTTTTGCGCGCCGTATGGAAGTCCAGATTGAGAGTCTGGACCTGAATGAAGTGATCCGGGAGACGCTGACATTTCTCGAGAAAGAATCAATTTACCGTAACATTGAGATGAAGTTGAATCTAGCCGAAGATCTGCCGCAAATCGCATCGGACCGGGGTCAACTGCAGCAGGTCTTCCTCAATCTGCTGAACAATGCTCTGGCGGCTGTGGAAGATGGGGGAAGGATTGCGGTCACCACCTGGGAAAAAGACTCCGAGACCGTGGCCGTGGTCGTTGAGGACAACGGCTGTGGGATGTCTCAGGAAGTCCTCAGCCACGTGTTTGAACCCTTTTTTACGACCAAAAAGGACAAAGGTACGGGCCTGGGGCTGCCGATCACCTATGGAATCGTGAAAAAACTTGGCGGAGCCATTGAAGTCCAGAGCCATGAAGGGAAGGGTACGACCTTCACGGTGACCTTGCCCAAGCGCGCGAGCGAGGCTCCTGGAGGAGATTATTGATATGAATAAATGGAAGGTCCTTCTCGTGGATGACGAACTGGAATTCACGGCAGCGCTGGCGGAAAGACTGGCGCTCCGGGGAATGGACGCAAGCACCGCTACCAGTGGCGAAGAAGCCTTGAAGATCCTCGAAACCGATCCTCCCCACATCGTCGTTTCAGACGTCATGATGCCGGGGTTGGGGGGCATGGAGCTGCTCAAACGCATGCAGGGACGTTATCCAGGGGTCCAGGTCATTTTGCTTACGGGTCTGAGTTACGCTTTTGATATACAGGAAGGAAAGCGCCTCGGGGCATTTGCCTGTCTCATGAAGCCGCTGAACATCGATGAGTTGGTCAAGACCATCCACGAGGCCGTTGCGGTGGTTGGGGAGCCGTAGCGGGCACAGGAAGGCAAGCCTTTATGATGGGAAGAGTTTTTCCATTCCTCAATTGGATCAAACTGGTCAATGCGGCCACGTTACGAGTCGATTTCATTTCCGGGCTCACCGTAGCCTTGATTCTGATTCCGCAATCCATGGCCTATGCTCAGCTCGCGGGGATGCCGGTCCATTATGGTCTCTACGCTTCTTTTCTACCGCCGCTGCTCGCGGCATTGTTTGGCTCCAGTCGCCAGCTTGCCACCGGGCCGGTGGCGATTGTATCGCTGATGACGTCAGCCGCATTAAGCCCTCTGGCCACTACAGGCAGCGAGGGTTTCATCGGCTACGCCATACTGCTGGCTCTGATTGTCGGCCTTTTTCAACTTTCCCTGGGAGTCTTTCGCCTGGGTCTCGTGGTGAACTTCCTTTCTCATCCGGTAGTCAATGGATTTACCAATGCCGGCGCGCTCATCATTGCCAGCTCCCAGCTTTCCAAGATGTTCGACGTTTATGTTGACGAAGCGGAGCACCACTATGACACCATCTACCGCGTTGTCAAAGCCGCCGTAAGCTTCACTCACTGGCCGACGCTGGGATTGGGTGTCCTGGCCTTTGTGATCATGTACGGTTTGCGCAGGATCGATCGCCGGATTCCCTATGTGCTGATCGCAGTGGTCGTGACGACGCTGATCTCCTGGGCCACCGGGTACGAGAATAACTTCAAAGCGCCTGTTGCCTCCATTGCTTCCCAGAATGCACGGCAACTCATCACCGAATTCAATGCCGGAGTGGATGAAATCAATAAGCTGGCCGCCGACCGGGCGGCTTTGGCTCCCGCCATAAGCGAGGCGGAAGAAAAATATGGCCGCCACTCCACCGCTGTTCTGGACCTGCAGCACCAGGGTCTGGTGATAACGATGCGCATGGAACAATTGCAGGAAGAGACTCACAAATACCGGACGGTCCTGCGCGAGATGCTCTTCGAGAGCGTGGTTGGCGCCGATGGCAAGCGTCAGTTCACCCTTAAGGGGGAGTTGCCCGTGGGGCAAAAGAGTGATGGCGCGACCTGGAGAATAAGGGTGGGCAACCGGGCTCTCGATCCTCAGGCGGTCATTATGCGGGGCGGGGGGAGCGTTGTTGGCGAGATTCCCAAGGGCTTGCCGTCCTTTAGCCTCCCCCGGGTGGATCTGAAAGTTGTGCTTCATTTGCTGCCCATTGCCGCCATCATCTCCTTGCTCGGTTTCATGGAAGCCATCTCCATTGCCAAGGCCATGGCCGCGAAAACCGGGCAGCGCCTTGACCCCAATCAGGAGCTCATTGGTCAGGGAATAGCCAATATTTTTGGGGCGTTTGGCAAGAGTTTTCCGGTTTCCGGGTCCTTTTCACGATCGGCCGTGAACATTCAGTCGGGAGCCGTGACGGGCCTTTCCAGTGTGTTCACGAGCCTCACTGTTGGCGTAGTGTTGCTCTTTTTCACGCCGCTTTTGTATTATCTCCCGCAATCCGTTCTGGCTGCGGTCATCATGATGGCAGTCATCGGGTTGCTGAACGTGTCAGGCTTTATCCACGCCTGGAAAGCCCAGTGGTATGATGGCCTGTTCTCCATCATGACCTTCTTTGCCACCCTTTTTACCGCGCCGCACCTGGACAAGGGGATCATGATCGGGGTGCTGCTGTCACTGGGGATGTTCCTCTACAAAAGCATGCGGCCCAAAGTGACCACCCTTTCCATGTATGCCGACCGCTCTTACCGGAGCGCCAGGGATTTCGGCCTCAGGGAATGCCGTCATATCGCCTTGATCCGCTTCGATGGCACGCTCTTTTACGCTAATGCCGGATACCTTGAGGATCAGATTACCGATCTCCTCATGACGAAACGCGAACTGAAGCACATTTTGATTGTGGCCAATGGGATCAATGACATGGACGCTTCGGGGGAGGAAATGCTCTCTTTGATCGTGGACCGCCTCAGGAGTGGAGGGTATGATATTTCCTTCAGCGGGCTCAATGAAAATGTCCTGGCGGTGATGAAGCGCACCCATTTGTATGAAAAGATCAATGAGGACCATGTTTTCTCAACACGGTACCGGGCCGTAGAGATCATCCATGCCCGGACCCACACCCAGTGCTCTGAGGAAATCTGTCCGCTGCTTTCGGTTTGTTTCCTGGAGGACGGACCAAGGGCTTCCTCCCTAACCCTTAAGGAAGAGTCAGTATGTCAGTAATCACCATTTTCAACGGTTCCTTTTGTAATGCTGAGGACGTTGCCAGGAAAGTGACGGAGCGGTCAGGTTACGCAGTGATGGAAGACCGGGAAATCATGGTCGAGGCAGGCAGACGTTTCCAGATCGACCAGAACAAACTGCTCAAGGCGGTCATGGGGAAAGCCTCGGTTTTCAATAAATTCACCCATGAAAAAGAACGTTCTCTGGCGTGCCTCAAGGTGGTGCTTGCGGATTCCCTGAAACAGGACAACCTCTTGTTTCTGGGCTTTCTGGGGCAGATGATCCCCAGGGATATTGCCCATGTCCTTAAAGTCTGCATCATCGCCGACATGAAATACCGTCTTGAGGTGGCAGCAAACACCGAGGGCCTTTCAGAAAAAGAAGCGCAGAAGCGCATTCACAAGGATGACGAGAGTCGCGTTTTGTGGACGGAACACCTCTTCCAGAAACGGGACCCATGGTCCCCTGAGCTCTACGACATCGTGATTCCGATGCACAAGAACACCGTGGATTCGGCTGTCGAGATCATTTGCAGCAATCTTGAAAAAGATGTCCTGAAAGTGACCGAGGCCTCACGGCAAGCTTTGGAAGATTTCGTCCTTGCCGCTCAGGTCGACTTGAGGCTTGCCCGTGAAGGCCATGATATCGCGGTTTCTGCCAGGAATGGAGACGTCTTGCTGACGATTAACAAACATGTATTGATGCTTTCTGCGCTGGAAGACGAGTTGAAAAAAATCGCCGGCACGGTTCCCGGAGTTCGTGGCGTTGCCACCAAAGTGGGCGCCGG
>JADGQM010000074.1 GCA_017881795.1 Syntrophobacteraceae bacterium | reverse complement strand
CTGGTTTTGGTCAGCCCCGGGGATGTGGTTTTTGCTCCCAATCCGACCTATCCCATCCATCCCTATTCGGCGATCATTGCCGGTGGTGATGTGCGGTCCATTCCCATCGGTCCCGAGCGCAACTTCCTGGAAGATCTGGCGCATGCAACCAAGCAGACCTGGCCGAGGCCGAAGCTGCTGATCATTTCCTATCCCCACAATCCGACAACGTCCGTGGTGGATTTGGATTTCTTTCAGAAGATCGTTGATTTTGCCAAAGAACACGAGATGATGGTTATCCACGACTTGGCCTACGCCGATCTCACTTTTGACGGCTACCAGGCACCGAGTTTTCTCCAGGCGGCGGGGGCAAAAGAGGTTGGCGTGGAATTTTTCTCCATGTCCAAGAGCTACAGTATGGCCGGCTGGCGCGTGGGTTTTTGTGTGGGTAATGCGGAGATGGTGTCGGCGCTGACCCGCATCAAGAGCTACCTTGACTACGGCGTGTTTCAACCGATCCAGATCGCAGCCATTATCGCGCTCAATGAAGATCAATCCTGTGTGGATGAGATTGTTTCTGTTTATAGGTCGCGCCGCGATGTGCTCATTGACGGATTAAACCGCATTGACTGGCCGCTCGAAAAACCCAAAGGAACTATGTTTGTCTGGGCTCGTATCCCCGAACCCTTCCGCAAAATGGGTTCGGTGGAGTTCTCCAAGTACCTGGTTCAAGAAGGAAAAGTTGCGGTATCTCCAGGTCTGGGTTTCGGTGAGTATGGGGATGAATATGTGCGTTTTGCCCTGGTCGAAAATGAGTTGAGAATCAAACAGGCCATCCGCGGGATTCGGCGCGCTTTGCAAGAACAGTGAACAGTTATCAGTGAACAGCCAAGAGCCAAGAGCCAAGAGCCAAGAGCCAAAGAATTGAGGATGAGATGGGTGACATTAAGGTAGGATTGATCGGGTGGGGAACGGTAGGATGCGGTGTAATCGAGGTGCTCAGACAGAATGCTGAGGCCATCGAAAGCCGCCTGGGGGTGCGCCTCGAACTGAAACGAGTGGCTGACATTGATCTGGACCGCTCAAGGCCTGTTATGGTGCCACGCGAGATGCTCACCACGCGGGCTGAAGATATTTTGAACGATCCCGATATCCAGATTGTGATTGAATTGATGGGCGGGCTCGGGGCGGCGAAGGGCTTCATCATCCAGGCTCTTGAAAACAAGAAGCATGTGGTGACGGCCAATAAGGCACTGCTTGCTCACGCCGGAAATGAGCTCTTCGAAATTGCGGCTCGCAACGATCGCACCATCGCTTTCGAAGCCGCTGTGGCTGGCGGTATTCCGTTCATCAAGTCGCTTCGGGAGGGGCTTGCCGGAAACCAGATCGACACCATTTTCGGGATCCTCAACGGCACCGCGAACTTCATTCTCACGCGCATGACCCGGCAGGGCCTGTCGTTCCAGGACGCGCTCCAGGAAGCGCAACAGAAGGGCTATGCGGAGGCCAATCCAGCCCTCGATATAGAGGGTACGGACACCGCTCACAAATTGGCTATTGCCAGTGCTATCGCCTTTGGGACGCCGATCCAGTTCGATCAGGTCTATGTCGAAGGGATCACCCATATCGACCCGATTGATATTCAGTTTGGTGAAGAATTCGGATATCGGCTGAAACTGCTTGCTATCGCTCGGAATCTGGACGACCAGTTGGAGATGCGGGTGCATCCCACGCTGATTCCTCGAGATCACGTTCTGGCGGGCGTCGATGGCGCTTACAATGCGGTCCATGTGCACGGTAACGCCGTCGGCAACATCATGCTTTATGGGTTAGGCGCTGGGATGATGCCAACCGGCAGCGCCGTCGTGAGTGATCTGATCGACCTTGCCCGAGACATTCTGGGCAACACTCCCGCGCGCATACCGCCCCTCGCTTTCCGCGCGGAAAAGCTTAAGGAAGCCGTGATCAAGCCCATCTCAGGGGTGACCACCTGCTACTATTTGCGTTTTGCGGCGCTCGACCGGCCTGGAGTCCTCTCACGGATTGCCGGAATTCTCGGCCAGAACCAGATCAGCATCGCGTCGGTCATCCAGAAGGGGCGCCAGGTGGAGGAAGCCGTGCCGATCGTCATGATCACGCACGAAGCCCTCGAAAGTTCCATGCAGAAAGCGTTGACCGAGATCAACCAACTGGAAGTGGTGGCGGGCCCGACCCAGGTCATTCGCATCGAAAATCAAGAGACCGGCAGCCTCAGTTGAAAAGCAGTGGTCAGTGAACAGTGGTCAGTGGTCGGCGAAGAAACATATTCCTGGTTTTTTTACGGGCGCCGTTCCAAGATGACCCATGCTTGAGGGCCAGAAAGCGACGCGAGTCGATTTGAAAATGAAAGAAAAGTATATCATCCTGGTGGGCGATGGGATGGGTGATTATCCTCTTGAGGAACTAGGGGGTAAGACACCTCTTGAGGCGGCGCGCACTCCCAACCTGGATCGGTTGGTGCTCAAAGGGCGTTTGGGGCTGGTGCAGACCGTTCCCGAAGGGATGGAGCCAGGGAGTGATGTCGCCAATATGAGCCTGCTGGGCTACGATCCTCGTCAATATCACACCGGCAGGGGGCCCCTCGAAGCGGCCAGCATGGGCATCCATCTTGCTCCGAACGAGGTGGCGTTTCGCTGTAACCTGGTGAATTTGGAGACGGATTCATCGGGTGTGATCAGAATGGGCGATTATTCCTCCGGTCACATTACCAACAGCGAATCCTATGCGATCATCACTTCCCTGCAAAGAGCCCTCGCCGCGACGCCCTTGAAACTCTATCCGGGTGTCAGTTACCGTCACCTTCTGGTGTGGCCGGAAGGACCAGAGAAGATCAAGACCACACCGCCTCACGACATTACCGGGAAACCGGTTGCGCTCTACCGGCAGTGCTATTTCGAAGAACCCTTGTTGCTCGCTTTTATCGAGAAAGCGGCCGCAATTCTCTCCGAGCATCCGGTGAACCGGGAGCGCGTGGCTGCGGGAAAACGTCCGGCCAATGCAGTCTGGCCATGGGGGCAGGGAAGGGCGCCTTCCATGCCGAGCTTGAAGGAAAGATTCGGGTTAACCGGTGGAATGATCTCCGCGGTGGATCTCTTGAAGGGATTGGGGGTTTATGCCGGCTTAGAGCCGGTTGCAGTGCCTGGGGTGACGGGTTACCTCGATACGAATTACGCAGGCAAAGTGGATGCGGCCCTCAAAGCTCTGGAGGCCGGGGACCTTGTCTATGTCCATATTGAAGCCCCCGACGAAACGAGCCATGAGGGTAGCCTGGAGAAGAAACTCGAAGCAATCGAAGCGTTTGACGAAAAGGTTCTTGGCCCGATGGTGGAAGGGGCCAAGAAATTCCCTAAGGTACGCATGATGGTCGTCACCGACCATCTCACACCCATCACCATACGGACCCATGTGGCCGATCCCGTTCCCGTCTTGCTCGTGGCAGACCTGCACGCCAGCGGTTCGGTGCGTGCCCCAGGTGTCAGGTTCTGCGAGCGAACGGCAAAGGATACCGGCTGGCAATTGGCCAGTGGTGTGGAACTCTTCGATATTTTTCTCGACAGGAAGCGCTGAGGTCAATTCATGGCGATTCAAGCTCAAATCAGAGTCATCTACGGCGATACCGATGCCATGGGCAATGTCTACTACGGCAACTACTTGAAATGGTTTGAGGTCGGACGTTCGGAATGGTTTCGCAAGAGCGGCATGACCTACCGGGAAGTGGAAAGCGGGGGAGTTTATCTTCCCGTTGTCGAAGCTCACTGTTTCTATAAGAAGCCTGCCTTCTACGACGATATTCTGACGATTGCCACGTCGTTCAAATTCTCGGGACCGGCACGCCTGCGCTTTGACTACGAGATCATGCGAAACGGCGAGATCCTGGCAGACGGCTACACTGTGCATGTCTGTGTGAGCCGTGAGCGAAAAGTGCTAAAACCCCCGGCATATCTGAAAAACATGCTCGAATCCCGGCTGGAAGCAGATTGATTGCAGTTCACGGATACCCTCAAGGGGGCGGCGATTGGGGAGGATTTGCTACGGCTGGTTTTTGGGCTGCGCGGAAAGCACGTTTCGATTGGCGCTGGGTATGAGGTTCAAAAGAAAATGATCATTTTTCCGGCAATAGACCTTAAGGATGGGTTGTGTGTTCGCCTCATGCAAGGAGACCCTGAGCGGGTAACCGTCTATGGAAGAGATCCGGTGGCCGTAGCGCGGCGCTGGCAGGAGGAAGGGGCTCGATGGCTGCATGTCGTGGATCTCGACGGAGCGTTTTCCCAGACCCCTAAGAATCGCGATGTGATTGCCTCAATGGTCAATGCGGTAACCATACCGGTGCAGGTTGGAGGCGGCATACGGCGCTCTGCTGCCATTGAAGATTATCTCGGCTTGGGCGTGGAGCGGGTAATCCTGGGTACGGCAGCCCTGCGGGATCCTCAGCTTCTGGAAGAGGCGTGCCGACAGTTTCCCCACCGTGTTGCCTTGGGGATTGACGCGCGCGATGGCCAGGTGGCGATTGAAGGCTGGAAAGAAACGACCGGTACGGATGCGGTCTCCCTGCTCCGGAGTTTTGCTCACCTTGAACTTGCGGCTGTCATTTATACCGATATCCATCGGGATGGGATGCAATCCGGCGTCAACGTGCAGGCAACCCGCATCCTGCTGGAGGCAACTGATTTTCCGGTCATCGCCTCAGGTGGTGTGGCAACTTTGGAAGATGTGGAAGCCCTGCTGCCTCTGATTCCGCTCGGCCTCCTGGGAGTCATCACGGGGCGCGCGATTTATAACGGAACTCTGGTGCTGGGTGAGGCCCTGGCGTTGGTTCGTGAACACCTTGCTAAAGAGCGTGTTTCGCCGGAATGAGAGGGGTTCCTTTGAGTGAAAGAGAGGTTTCGCATGGAATTGCAGGAGCGTATTGAACAGGCGTTGAAAGAGGCGATCCGCGAGCAGAGTGAAAACAAACGGAATGCCATTCGGCTGCTGCTCACGGCCATCAAGGTGAAGGAAAAAGAGCTCAAGCGGGCGCTTAACGAAACCGAGATCCAGCAGGTGATAGCTTCTCAGATCAAACAACGGCGTGATTCCGTCGAACAATACCAGGCGGCAAAAAGGGCAGATCTAGCCGCTACGGAAGAGGATGAGATCCATGTCCTCCAGGCTTTTCTGCCCGAGGCCCTCACCCCGGAAGCCTTGGAGCAGCTTGTCTCTGAGGCCATCGCCAAAACGGGCGCCCATTCTGGCAGGGACATGGGAAAGGTGATGAAAGCGCTCATGCCCAAAATTGCGGGCCGCGCCGACGGGAAGCTGGTGAACGAACTGGTAGGACGGAAACTTCAAGGATGACGATCTCGCATCCGAACACTGCAGTCCGGCACCATCTTCTGGGCAAGAAGAAGGATGCTTGCCAAACTCCTGCATCCATTTAATGAGTCGTTACGCCTATTCTCATGGAAGAATCAAAGCCCTTCGGCTCATTGAACCAGTCCCCGGGAAAATTCTGAGAGAGACCCCTTGATTTGCCAAGTTTGAGCGGATAAGAATAGACGGTTTTGCCGCGGATTATATCTCAGGGGCTCCTTTGGTACTATCCATCAGGATTGGGCTGTTTTGGTGATTGGCTCTGATTTAGCCACCTTGGTTAAGCAGGCTGTTGACATTGTGGAGGTGGTCGGTCAGGTAGTTCCTCTGCGTCGTGCCGGCTCCCGTCATGTTGGCCTGTGTCCCTTTCATCATGAAAAGACTCCATCGTTTTATATCGATTCGAGTAGCCAGATGTATCATTGCTTTGGCTGCGGTGCGGGTGGGGATGTTCTCAGCTTTGTCATGAAGCATCAGAATTTCTCGTTCGTTGATGCCATTCAGTACCTCGCCGACCGCTACCACATCAATCTACCGAAAAAAGAGCCATTGAACCCGGAGTCGGCAAGAATTGCCGAGGCGTTCAAAAGCGAGCAGGAACAACTTTACAAGGTTATGGAACTGGCCACGGATTTCTTCTCCCGGCAACTTCATCTCCCTGAAATTGGCAAACCAGCTCGGGATTATTTACACAAACGCGCTCTGCCTCCCGCGTTGGTGGAAGCTGAACGGTTGGGTTATTCGCTCCCTCAATGGGATGGTCTCTTGAAGCATCTGCAAGGCTGCAAAATCGATCTTGACCTCGGAACAAAAGCTGGGCTGCTGGCAAGAAGCAGCCGTGACCAAGCCAGGTCCTACGACCGCTTCCGGAACCGTGTGATATTTCCCATAAGGGATGAACGTCGCCGTGTGGTTGCCTTTGGTGGGAGAATTCTCACCAGCGAGGCTCAAGACGAGCCCAAGTATCTCAACAGCCCCGAGAACCCGGTCTTTCACAAAGGGCGGATGCTCTATCAGTTCGCCAGAGCGCAAGAGGCTTGCCGGCAGGTCCGCCAAGTGGTGCTCGTGGAAGGCTATATGGATTTGCTGGCGTTTCATGCTCAGGGGTTCCACCGGGTGGTGGCGACGTTGGGGACGGCTCTCACTCCGCATCAGGTGCGTCTGCTCGCGCGCCATGTCGACGAAGTGGTATTGGCCTATGATGGTGATGAGGCCGGAGAACGGGCCATGCTGCGGGCTCTGCCTCTGTTCTTGCAGGAGGAGCTGGCAGTGAGCT
This sequence comes from Syntrophobacteraceae bacterium, assembly GCA_017881795.1. Lineage (GTDB taxonomy): Bacteria > Desulfobacterota > Syntrophobacteria > Syntrophobacterales > Syntrophobacteraceae > JADGQM01. Next base: position 8,263 of record JADGQM010000074.1, on the reverse strand, counting down.
GCATCCGATTCCCGGAGCAGATGGACCCGGATGATTTCCTGCGCACGAAAGGTCTGGCGGCTTTTGAGGAGCTGGTCCAGCGGCGAGAGGACCTGGGTGCTTATGCCATCCGTAAGGGTTTAGAAAACTGGGACGGGACGATGACCGGGAAAGCCAAAGTGCTTTCCGAGCTCCAACCGATCTGCCAGAGCACGCGTCAGCCAGTGCTGAAAGCGGAATATCTCCGCTTGATTGCCGATCGGCTTTCGGTATCGGAAACAGTCATTCGGCGCCAGTTGCAGCATGAAGCGCATCATCCCAACCGACCCCAGGCGGCGCCTCGCCCACCTGCACCACTCGGGTTTGCCCAGTCTTATTCCTTGGAAGAGAATATTCTCCGGATGATGATTCAACATCCCGATATGATTGGAAAGGTGAAGGAATCGGGAGCACTTGGCTGCTTTCAAGAAACGGGGCTGAAATCCATAGCCGAAGTCGTGACCCAGACTACCTATCCTCCTGATGGGGAATTTCGTCCCAGTGCAGTCCATGACCGATTACTTGAATCCGAACTGAAAGAATGTTTTACGAGACTCTTACTGGATCCCTTTGATTTGAGCGATCCCCCCCTGCAGTTGCAGGACTGGCTTGATGCCGTGCTGAAGCGCGGTCGCAAACAGCGGTGGCTGGATTTGCGGGAGGCATTGCGTCAGGCAGAGCAAAGTGGAGACCCGGTTCAAATCCGAAAGCTTTTGGCTGAAATACAAGGCCTCAATGTATCTCAAAAAAGACCTGCCGATACTCGAGATCACGTTTAGTTAGAGAGAGGAACCGATGACGGATAGGGAAATGAAGCCAAGACGCGATCCTGCCCTCACCAAACCCGAAATGGACGATATCAAGCGTCTCATCACGGTAGGGAAGGAAAAAGGTTATCTCACGTATGACGAAGTCAACGAGGCCTTACCTGAAGATCTGGTGTCTCCCGAGAAAATGGATGACATGATGATGATTTTCGATGAGATGGATATCGAGATTGTGGATTCCGAGCAGCAGGTTCAGGTGGTGCGGGAGGGCGTTGGTGCGGATTCCGTATCCCTGATTGAGGAAGAGGAGGAAGACCTTCAGCTGGAAGCCGACGTCACCAGCAGGATTACCGATCCGGTCAAGATGTATCTGCGGGAAATGGGGCAGGTATCGCTACTCACCCGTGAGGGCGAGGTGGAGATCGCGAAGCGGATTGAGATGGGTGAGAGAGAGATCTTCAATGCCATCATGGAGTCATCGATTGGCATAAAGCAGATCATGAGCCTGAAAGAGAAGCTGGGAAATGACAGCTTGCGGTTACAGGATGTGCTGCGCGAAGTTGACGAGGATATGACTGCGGAAGAGGAAGCTGCTCAGAAAGCCCGAGTCATTAGCATGCTGGAAGAAGTCAGGAGGTTGGACGAAGCTAACAAGACCATGCATACAAGCCTTCTCGCCCAAAATGACAGCTTCGAGGTGGAAACGGCCCTGAAACACCAGGTTCAGCAAAATAAAGAACGGATCGTGAGTCTGCTCAAAGGACTGCAGCTTGGAAGGCGACATATCGACAGTATCATTGATAAGTTGCATTTGTGTCTAAAAAGAATTGACCATTGCGAAAAGGACCTGGAGCATTGCCTGTTGTCCTGCGGAAAGCCCTTTCAGGAATTGAAGCCGCTGTATGACGCGGCACAAAACGGTGGCGAGGCACTGGATTGCTCTGCAAGGGATTTGAGCATGACGCCGGAAGATTTTGTGTCACTCGTAACCCGGGCTGTCGAGGCGAAAGAAGAGATTACCCGGCTGGAAATGGAAGCCAAGCTGGATGCCAGGTCTTTGCGGCAGATTCTGCGGCGCGTGGACGAAGGGTTGATTCGGGCTAAGCTTGCCAAGAGCGAGCTCATCGAGGCCAACTTGCGTCTCGTGGTGAGCATTGCCAAGAAATATACCAATCGGGGGTTGCAGTTCCTGGATTTGATTCAGGAAGGAAACATCGGCCTGATGAAGGCGGTGGACAAATTCGAGTATCAGCGCGGCTACAAATTCAGCACCTACGCCACATGGTGGATCCGCCAGGCCATCACCCGCGCTATTGCCGATCAGGCACGCACCATCAGAATTCCTGTCCATATGATTGAAACCATTAATAAACTCATTCGCACGTCGCGCTACCTTGTTCAGGAGTTCGGACGGGAGCCCACTCCCGAGGAAATTGCGGAAAAGATGGAATTCCCCGTGGACAAGGTAAGGAAAGTCCTCAAAATTGCAAAGGAACCGATCAGCCTGGAGACGCCGATTGGGGAAGAGGAAGACAGCCACCTGGGAGACTTCATTGAAGACAAGCGAGTGGCTTCCCCGGTTGACGCCGTGATCAATCTTAATCTCAGCGAACAGACCCGAAAAGCCTTGGCAACGCTTACGCCAAGAGAGGAGAAGGTCCTGCGGATGCGTTTCGGGATTGGGGAGAAGGCAGACCACACTTTGGAAGAGGTGGGGCAGGATTTTATGGTGACCCGGGAGCGTATCCGCCAGATTGAAGCCAAGGCTTTACGCAAGCTTCGGCATCCGAGCCGCCGCAAGGAATTGCGGAGCTTCATTGAAACTTAGCTTGACAATCTTTGGCGTGTCTTCTTATATAAGCGCAAAAATTTCGATCGAGTTTGAGGGCCCATAGCTCAGTTGGAAGAGCCACCGGCTCATAACCGGTAGGTCCCTGGTTCGAGGCCAGGTGGGCCCATCTTAAAATAGAGCTGAATGGTTGGACTTGAGGAAAAAGGTTTTTATCCGAGGATTACAAATGACATGGCTAATGGCTGAGGCTGGTTCCACCCGAGGTGAGGACTGGCGGCTGAAAGCTCTGAGAGCTTGCAGCATGAGGGGGCATAAAGGGGGGTGTTCTGAACGGAACACCCCTAGTTTTTTTGGGAGACCCTGAGACATGTTGTTGGTGCGCGATATCCTGGACTGGCTTGATTTTTACGCCCCCTTCCGATACGCCGCGTCGTGGGATCAGTGCGGCCTTCAGGTCGGTGATCCGGAGGCGCTTGTGAAACGAGTCCTCGTGGCCTTGGATCCAAACACGGCAACGTTGAGTGAAGCCGAAGAACATGAATGCCAGTGTCTAGTGACCCACCATCCCCTGTTCTTGCGCCCTCTAGGAGCAGTGCGCGCCGATCAGTTTCCGGGAAATTTGATCCTCCGGGGAGTGCTCCGGGGAATTCACATGATCGCGGCCCACACCAATCTCGATGTCGCCAAAGGAGGCACTAATGACCATTTGGGTCAAATCCTGTCGATCCGTACAGTGCAACCCCTGGAGTGCGACGACTCAAGAGTGGGGGAGGACCGCTATCTAGGGATGGGCCTTACGGGATTCCTGCCCCAGTCGATGAGCTTCAGAGCCTTGGTGGAGAAGACGAGTAAGGCCCTGGGAGGGATCGCCGTCCGAGCGGTTGGTCATGGCGAGAAGCAGGTTCATAGCGTGGCCCTCTGCACTGGGAGCGGTGGTAGTCTGATGGAACATGTTTTCAGTGCTGGTTCGGATGTTTTCATTACGGGCGATGTTAAGTATCATGACGCACAACGGGCGCTCGAAGCCGGTCTGGCTCTTATTGATATTGGCCACTTTGCCTCGGAAAGGATTATCGTTCGACCTTTAGCAGCCTTTTTGCGAGCCCAGGCGGCCGCGCGCCGTGAGGTGCTCGAAGTCCTGGAGGCGAGGGTTGAAAGGGATCCTTTCTGGCATCCGTCACGTGACGCCAACTATTGATCACCCTTTTTCTTAAAGGAGGTCCAAATTGCTTGAGCAACTCAAGTGCCTGGTTCAATACCAGATATTAGAGGACAAAAAGGCAAAATTGGTGCGAAGCTCTGAGGAGACTCCCAGGCGAATTGCTGAAATTGAAAAGGAATTCAAGGATTTTGAGTCAATTTACCTGGGCAAAAAAGCGGAACACGAACATGCCAAAAGTTCGCATCATTCATTAGAGAAGGAAATTAGCGAGCTCGAGGATAAGATAAAACGAAGCAAGGTTCGCATGAGTGAGATCAAGAACAACAAGGAATACCAGGCGGTGCTGAAGGAAATCGGAGATCAGCAAAAGGAAATCAGCGAAAAGGAAGATAGCGCTCTGGTATTGATGGAAAGCATAGACCATCTGGGACGGGAACTCAAAGCGCTGGCCAAAGAAGTTAAGCAGCGCAAGGAAAAGATGGAGCAAGATAAGCAGGAACTGCAGCGCGAGGCCGACAAGTTGAGGGAGCGCCTTGATCGGCTCGAGAATTTGCAGGAAAAAGTTCGGGCTCGATTAGAGCCTGACCTTTGGAAACGCTCTGAGGTGCTGCTGCAAAAGCAGGCGGGTGTTGCTGTCGCTCCCGTCGAAGGGGGGATTTGCCAGGTTTGCCACCTAAACATCCCGCCTCAAAAATTTATTGAACTGCAGCGCGACGAATCCCTTATGCAATGTCCCCACTGCCATCGTTTCATTTATTGGCCGGGTCACGAAGCATACTGCGTTTTTGAAGAAGGCTGGGAAGAACTCTAGGACACGTCCCCTGCGTTTCTCATCTTAGATGAGGCCCTGCCGGGTAGGGGGCCTTGGCGAGGCAATGAGAGTATTTCACGGCAGAGGTCGCTGAGGGCGAAGAGAAGGCCTCCCAGAGATTACCCTGCGCTTTCTGCCATTACAGGAGCAGGTGTTTGCCTTCAACGGTTCGGCGGTTTGCGGTGAAAGTGAGATGCGATTGCCCTAAAGGAAAAGGGTTGCGATTTTGCATGGCCTGTAATATGAAATTGACTCCTTTTTGTGGGACTTTTAATTGGGTGCACCTTGCGAAAAGAGGGTAGCGTGTCATGGCGACTTATGGTCTGAGGATTTTCGCGGGAAACAGCAATCCCGAATTAGCCCGGCAGATTTGTGACTCTCTGGGAATAACCTTGGCGCGTTCCCTGGTTTCCACCTTTAGTGATGGTGAAATCCGGGTGGAAATTAGCGAAAATGTCCGGGGAGCTGATGTCTTCGTGATTCAATCCGGGTGTCAGCCGGTCAATGATCACCTGATGGAACTACTGGTAATGATCGATGCTTTGAAACGCGCCTCAGCCAGAAGAATCACCGCGGTAATCCCCTATTACTGTTACGCGCGTCAGGATCGGAAGAATAAGCCCCGGGTTCCCATTACCGCCCGCCTGGTGTCCGACATGATCAGCCGTGTGGGCGCCCATCGCATTCTCACCATGGATCTCCACGCCGGCCAGATTCAAGGCTTTTTCGATATCCCCGTCGATAATCTGTATGCTTCACCGATCTTGCTTCCCTATATTCGGGAGCGTTTCGATGACGACATGGTGATCGTCTCCCCGGATGCTGGCGGTGTTGCCCGTGCCCGTGCCTACGCCAGGCGTCTTCGCGCCGGCCTCGCCGTGATCGACAAGCGTCGTTCGGATGCCAATCAAGCTCAGGCTTTGAATATCATCGGGGAGGTTGCCGGCATGACCGCCATTATCCTGGATGATATGGTGGATACGGCGGGGACCATGGTGGAGGCGGTCAACACGCTGTTGGAGAAGGGCGCCAAAGAGGTCCATGCCTGCGTCACCCACGCGGTTCTGTCGGGACCTGCAGTGGAGCGGATTGAAAAGAGTGCTCTCAAGAGCCTTATCGTGACCGACACCATACCCTTGCGCCCGCAAACTGCTCAGTGCCAGAAAATTGCCTGTCTCCCCTCCTGTGGCCTGTTTTCTGCCGCCATACGCAATATTCACAATGAGGATTCCATCAGCACTTTATTTGAAATTCTCCACTAGGAAAGTGGTTGGCGGCCAGTGGCTGGTATAACTCGGCGAATGTTACTTACCAGTTGGACCACCATTTAACCCGATTGTGTAGGGGCGACCAGCCGGTCGCCCCTACCAACTGACCGCTGGTTTCTGACCACTAACTACTGATCGCTGAAAATGAAGCCAGAATATATTTACGCCATTGATGATCGACTGCCCCTCAGGTACGCCTTGATCTATGGGCTCCAGTGGACGGTCATCATGTTTCCCGGCTTGATCATTGTGGCGAGGTTAGGTGGCATCGCTTTGCACATGGAGCTCAAAGAGGAGGTCCGTTTCCTTCAATTCATGCTCTTGACATCAGGCCTCTTTACCAGCATTCAAAGCTTGTGGGGGCATCGTTACCCGCTCCTTGACGGCCCCTCGACGGCTCTGCTGCTCACCTTAATGGTGCTGGCTCCTTACGGTATTGAATCCATTCAAGGAGGTCTGATCGCGGGTAGTTTCATTTTGATCCTTCTGGTAGTCCTCGGCAGGTTGGAGAAAGTTATTCGCTATGCCACTCCGAACGTGGTGGGGGTGATCCTGATGTTGATCGCGTTCTCGCTGCTGCCGTACCTGACCCGGATCATGACTGGGGTTGACGACCAACATCCGCACGGCGAGGTGGCGACGTTCTCGATTTGCATTGTATTGGTTCTCGTCATGGCAGGTTTCTCTCACTGGTTTAAAGGCATTTGGAAGACCATTGCCCTGCTGCTCGGAATGGTCGTGGGCACGGCATTCTTTTCTCTTCTTGGTTTGCCCGATTACCACGATCTCCAAGCGGCCAGGTGGGTATCCCTCCCCTCGGAGGTCATTCCTTCGTGGCCAAGAATTCATTGGCCAACCGTGTTAGCCTTTGCCTGCACTTACCTGGCGGTGGCGGTAAACAGCCTCGGCAGCCTCCATGGGGTTGCTAATCTCACCGATCGGCAGCGCCTTCCCGCGTCTATTAATCGCGGCATCTTTATCAATGGAGCGGCAGGGATTTGCTGCGGCCTCATGGGTGTGGTCGGGATGGTCAGCTACAGCATGAGTCCCGGAGTAATCCTTGCCACGCGCGTTTCCAGTCGATATGCAACGGCTTGGTGCGGGGTTATTCTAATCGCCGCCGCTTTCATTCCGAAACTTGCCGCATTGCTGTCTGTGATCCCAGCTCCGGTGGTGGGTGCGGCTCTTTTTGTCGCCATGGGGGTGCAGGTTGGCGCTGGTTTGGGGATTGTGGCCACAGGGGAAATGACCGGACGTGATTATTTTGCTGTCGGTTTGCCGGTATTGCTGGGAACTTGTGTCGGGTTTCTGCCGGCGGATATGCTGGCTCCTTTGCCGGTCGGCGTCCGGGTGATTTTTGGCAACGGTTTGATTACAGGCATTCTCTTGGTATTGTTACTCGAACATGTCGTCCTTCGCGAGGTGCGGAGCTAGTGGTTGTCGGGAAAGCCAGGCATTTCTTAAAAATAACCAAGAAATCACAGGGTCTTCATCAGGAGAGACATCCATGAAGGATCAAAACATCATTCCCTGCCCCAATTGTGGAACGGTCGTCAACGTGTATCGCAATCCTTTCCTTACGGTGGACATAATCATTCGGATGACCCGTGGGACCGTGGTTTTGATCGAACGCAAGAATCCTCCGTATGGGTGGGCGCTTCCCGGCGGCTTTGTAGACTACGGGGAAAGCCTCGAAACGGCGGCCTGGCGGGAGGCCCGGGAGGAGACCGGTCTGGAAGTTGAGGACCTCGAGCAGTTCCGAGCATACTCCGACCCCAAGCGTGATCCGCGACATCATACGGTGAGCGTTGTTTTTACCGGGGTTGGCAAAGGGACTCCAAAAGCTGCTGACGATGCGAAACGGGTCAGGGTGTTCCGCCTCGAGGAACTCCCTGCTAATCTGGCTTTCGATCATGCTAAGATTCTGGCCGACTATTTTGATCTTCAGGCAAAGGCCTGACATTCAGGTCTCTCGCTCATAAAGGCAGACAGACTGCGCCGCCATTGCGAGAATCTTGGCATGGTGAGGGAGCCGGGGGGATTTCTTAAGGGCCTTCAGCAGATTCCACCTTGAAAAAGTCGGCATTCGCCTTAATTTGATGGGCTGATGGAACGAATCAAAAAGACGGAAAAATCAACAGAAGCCGATCTTCCCGAAGAGAAGGTCAGTGCGGTTTCGGCATGGGTGTACGACCGAGAAGGCCATGGCGTCGAGCGTAGGCAATGGTTGATCAAGGAGCAGGCAGTCACCCTGTACCTCAATGGCCGCGAGATCGTTACCCTGCTTTGTGCTGGCCACCATCTGGATGAGTTGGCAGCGGGATTCTTCTTTGCCGAGGGGTTTCTTGAGACGTCAGCAGATCTTGAGGGCTTGGAGGTAAACGAGGCCGAAGGGAAAGTGAACCTGATCATCCGCAGTGATATGTCGTTGACGGAGCGGTTGTG
>JADGQM010000321.1 GCA_017881795.1 Syntrophobacteraceae bacterium | reverse complement strand
TGCCTGGCCGGAGGTGGAAGCCTGGATGCTAAAGCAGAAATCCAAGGACGCGCAGGACCAGGAGCTCCTTCTGAATCAGATCCGGGAAGCGGGCAGGGCCATTTTCCGGGTGCAGCCCATCCAAATTCAGCGCCAGTATCTCAAAAGTCGCCACAAGGGACATATCGGCATCTGTAGTATTTGCGGGGAGCCTTATCCGGCTGATGATGGAGCGATCTGCCGAGGATGCCAGGGAGAAGCGCCCTATGTGACCACCGAGGCAAGCCATTCTCAGGGAGTTTTTGATGGTCCTGCGCTCCAGGCCCTCCCCCTGGAGGATGCTGTGGGCAGGACGGCGTTACACGACATGACCATGATTGTCCCCGGCAGAAGCAAGGGGGCTGCGTTCGTTCGCGGCCAGGAGCTTACGGTCGGCGATCTCTGCCGCCTGCAGCAGATGGGACGGAACAGGGTCTACGTGGAAGAGGCCAGGGTGCCGGAGACCGAGTGGGTGCATGAAAATCAGGCGGCCCTTGCCTTTGCCCAGGCGATGGCAGGAGAGGGGGTGCGCTTCTTGGAACCGCCCAGAGAAGGCAAGATCAACTTTGTTGCGGACCGGAGCGGCCTTTTTGTTATCGATGAAGATTGTCTGGAAGAATTCAACATGATCCCCGGCGTCATGTGCGCCTCCCGCAGGAATTATACCCCGGTGAACGGCGGCCGAAATCTGGCCGGGACCAGGGCGATACCTCTGTATCTGCCACGAGTGGCGTTCCTGAAGGCCATGGCGGTCCTCAGTCGAGGGTCACTATTGCGCGTTCTTCCCCTGCGCAAAGCTCGTGTAGGCATTCTGGTCACCGGCAGTGAGATTTTTCAGGGGCTCATCGAAGACAAGTTTGTGCCCATCATCGGCGCCAAGGTCGAGGCATTCAACTGCCGTGTAGTGCAGGCGATTATCGTTCCCGACGATCGCAAAGCCATCCATGACGGCGTGCAGGAGCTCATCCGTTGCGGTACGGACCTGCTCGTGACCACCGCGGGACTTTCCGTAGACCCGGATGATGTCACGCGCCAGGGATTGTTGGACGCCGGAGCCACCGACATTTTGTATGGCGCGCCGGTGCTGCCCGGGGCCATGACGCTTTTGGCCCGCATTGGCACGGTTCAGGTCTTGAGCGTTCCGGCTTGTGCACTCTATTTCAAAACCACCAGTTTCGATCTGCTGTTTCCCAGATTACTGGCGGGTCTGGAAGTTACCCGTCGCGATCTGGCCAGGCTGGGACATGGCTCTTTCTGCCTGGAATGTAAAGCTTGCACCTTCCCCAAGTGCCCCTTTGGCGGGTAATGAAAAAGTATCAAGAAAGCAGGCGCTCATGACTTTAACCGCGAACGAACATTTTCATTTTGAAACTCCAGATCGCTCCAATGGCGACCGGGCGAGTGAGATAGAAATGGACCGACAGGGACCGACCATCCGGCTTCACCTTTGGCTGGAAACCGATGAGGGTGTCTTTTTCGGCGCTGGCCGGGCGCTTCTCCTTGCAAAAATCGAAGAACACGGCTCCCTTAAGAAGGCCGCAGAGGATCTGGGGATGTCGTATCGCGCCGCCTGGGGCAAGATAAGAGCGACCGAGAAAGTGCTCGGATTCAGACTGATCGCTCAAAACGGCTGCAAGAGGGGGGGACATCGGCTGACCGAACACGGCCTGCTGTTCAAAAAGAAATTTTTCCTTTGGTTTCACGAGGTGGAGAAAGAAGCGTTGCGCAAGGCTGAAGAGATTTTTCCCTGGCCGGTCCAAAGCTACGAAGAGAAGCCGCCGAGCAAACTCCTCCAAAGTCTCCTCGCCCTGTCGATGTCGCTCTACCCGCTGGAAGCCTTGATCGAGGCGGCGGTCTGAAGGGAGATGATCAACCATGCAAACCCTCAAGCACAAAACATCAAGATTCAAAGATAACGGCATCTTCGCCACCGAGTACAATCTTGCAGTGGAAGAGCTTCTGGAGATCTACATCGATGATTCCCCTTACGCTGTCACCATGCGACTGCCCGGTGACGACATCAACCTCGTAGCAGGGTTTTGCTTTACCGAGGGCATCATTGCGTCCCGAGATGACCTTGTTTCCATTAAACACTGCGAGGCCATCGCAAATAAACGCAGAGTGCTGGTTCAATTGAACCACAATCGCCCTAACAGCATAAATGCGTATGAGGAACGGGCTGAATATGTCAGCAAGTCGAGTTGCGGTGTTTGCGGGAAGAGTAAAGCCGAGGAAATATTCACCGAGCTCCAGCCGGTGGAAACGTTTCATAGCATCCGCCTGGGCGGGATATTGACGCTGGAGGAGTGCTTTGAAGCCAGGCAAACCATCTTTCCTCTGACCGGGTCGACGCATTCCGCATGCATTTTCGACTTCAGAGAAAACCTTCTGGCTTCCGCCGAAGACATTGGCAGGCACAATGCCTTTGACAAGGTGATCGGGGCGCTCATCCTCGAGGGAAGGCCACAAGATGCCTTCCTGGCAATCGTTTCGTCCCGGCTGAGTTTTGAAATGGTGCAAAAGGCGGGCGTGCTCGGCATCGAGGTTCTCTCGGGATTGTCTGCCCCCACCAGCATGGCCGTGAGCATGGCCGACCGGCTAAACATTACCTTGATCGGCTTTCTGCGCGCGAACAGCATGAGCATCTACACCCACCCCGAGCGAATTCTCAACTCGTGAGACGGTTACTCCAGGACAAACGACCGATCAGCCGGCTCCTCGTCCCAAACCGTCTGTGGCCTGAAAAGGGAAAACCGCTTTTCAGGCCGCCCTCATATCCCAATGTGTTTAATTTAACAATTTGAAATCATTGGCAAATAAGGCTAAGGTCAGGGCAGCTTTACGCGCGCTGTGCGAAATGTTGGATTTGGACAGCCAGAGATATTTCGCCTGTCATGGGGAAGGATGATTTCTAAGGGGTTAAGTTGAGGGAAGGAGAAGGACATGGGAGTTACTCGGCGTGAATTCCTCTTCATTTCCGGCGCTATGGGCGCCGGCGTGGCGCTGTCGTCCCTTGGGGTCGACATGCGCCCGGTCTTGGCCTTTGCAGAGGAACTCAGTAAAATCGACATGATCAAGAGTGCCAAGCACACCTATTCACTCTGCTACTACTGCTCGGTCACCTGCGGGTTGATCTGCAGTGCCGATCCGAAAACCGGCAAGATCTTCAACATCGAAGGGGATCCGGACCATCCCATCAGTGAGGGATCGCTCTGCGCCAAGGGTGCGGCAAACCTCCAGATGTCGGCCCGCAACGAACATCGTTTGACCAAGGTCCTTTATCGCAAGCCTGGGGGCGACAAGTGGGAACCCAAGACGCTGGATTGGGCCTTGACCGAGATTGCGATGAAGATCAAAGCCACGCGAGACAATAACTTCATCGTCAAGAACGCAAAAGGGCAGGTGGTCAACCGGACTGAAGCCCTTGCCCACATGGGCAGCTCCAAGCTGGACAATGAAGAATGCTGGCTGGTCACGACGATGATGAGGGCGCTGGGCCTGGTCCAAATCGATCATCAGGCCAGGGTCTGACACGGTCCTAGCGTAGCGGCTCTGGGAGAGTCGTTCGGCCGTGGTTCCATGACCAATCATTACATCGATATCAGAAATTCGGACGTTATTCTGATTATGGGCAGCAATGCCGCAGAGATGCATCCCATTTGCTTCAAGTGGGTGTTGCGGGCCAAGGAGACTAGAGGGGCGAAAATCATCCATGTGGATCCCCGTTTTACCAGGACTTCAGCCCAGTCGGATTATTACATCCCCCTGCGATCAGGCACCGACATCGCCTTTCTTGGCGGGATGGTCAAGTACATTCTCGATAACAATAAATATTTCGAAGAATATGTGAGAGATTACACCAACGCTTCTTTTATCGTCGATGAAAAGTTCAGTTTCAGCGACGGTCTGTTCTCGGGGTATGATCCCGCCACGAGAAAGTACGACAAGTCAACGTGGACCATAAAACTTGATGACAAGGGCATCCCGCAAAAGGACCCGACTTTCCAGAATCCGCGGTGTGTCCTGCAGATGCTGAAGGCCCATTACTCCCGATACGACCTCGAAAAGGTCTCGTCGATCACCGGTACTCCGGTGGAGGACCTCAAGACGGTCTATGAACTGTACGCCTCGACGGGAGTCAGGGATAGAGCCGGTACGGAACTCTACGCTTTGGGTTGGACGCAGCACACGGTCGGCGTGCAAAACATCAGAACCATGTCCATCATTCAGCTCCTACTGGGTAACATGGGGATTGCGGGAGGGGGCATCAACGCTTTGCGCGGTGAGCCGAATGTACAGGGATCGACCGACCAGGCCATTCTCTCTCACCTTCTTCCCGGCTACCTGAAGGCACCGGTAGCTTCTCTGACCACCCTGGAAGAATATTTGAAGAAGAACACGCCCAAAACCAACGAACCTCAATCGGCAAACTGGTACCAGAACACTCCCAAATACATGGTGAGTTTCCTCAAGGCCTGGTATGCCGACAAGGCCACCAAGGAGAACGATTTTGGCTATGCCAATTTGCCCAAGCTCGATGATGGGCAAGATACTACACTCCTGAACATGATCGACAGCATGTATGAAGGCAAGGTCAAAGGGTTCACCTGCATCGGCCAGGACCCGGCCTGCAGTCTTCCCAACGCCAACAAGGTGCGGGAAGCCTTCACCAAGCTGGAATGGATGGTCCACATGAACATTTTCGACAATGAGACCGCGTCCTTCTGGAAGGGGCCGGGGATGGACCCGAAGAAGATCAAAACCGAGGTCTTCCTGATCCCGGTCGCTGCCCACATGGAAAAGGAAGGCAGCATGAGCAACAGCGGGCGCATGCTGCAGTGGAAGTATGTGGCGGAGAAGCCGCCGGGAGATGCTCTGTCCACGGG
>JADGQM010000320.1 GCA_017881795.1 Syntrophobacteraceae bacterium | reverse complement strand
GCCTTGCCGACTTTAATCAATTGCACCGCCCACTCGTAGAGCTGCTCAAAATAGTCGGACGCGTAGTAAAGGCGATCCTCCCAGTCAAATCCAAGCCAGCGAACGTCCGCCATGATCGATTCGACATATTCGATGTCCTCTTTGCTGGGATTGGTGTCGTCGAAACGAAAGTTGCACAGACCGCCAAACTCTGCAGCGAGGCCAAAGTTCAGACAGATGGATTTGGCATGACCAATGTGCAGGTAACCGTTTGGTTCGGGAGGGAATCGGGTCATTACCCGTCCGCCGAACTTGCCGGACTTCATATCCTCGATAACAATATTGCGAATGAAATTGGGTGGAGGCGTAAATTCCGTTTTCGTCATCGAAAGGGCTCCCTTCTTGCACCGCATTGGATTCTTACTAAAAATAGATTTATCATAGTCCCGGAGAAGATATATTATCACACTGTTGTGAGCAACGCTACTAATCAGGGCTGAACTGCAATGGCGCATGCAAGAGAGCATCACCGAGGTCGATTTGAAGCCATCAAAGCTTGAGAACATAAAAGCTCTTCTGGAAGCGGGTGACCTGTGCGTTCTTGCCACGTGTGCGGAGGGCAATCCCCATTGCTCCCTCATGGCGTACATCACCGATCAAGCCGTGGCAACGGTCTACATGGTGACCCTCAAACAAACACAGAAGTATAAGAACTTGCTCCGGAACCCTCAGATTAGCCTGCTCGTGGACACTCGCCATGAGCAGGCACGGTCGGCGCAGTCACGAATCCAGGCGTTGACGGTCTCAGGGACGTTCCAGCCCATTGCAGAAGAAGATGAAAAGCAGCGCATTTTTGAAGAAATTGCTGAGCGGCATCCTCAACTCAGAGAATTGATGGCGAATCCTGACGCCGAGCCCTTTGCGATTAAAATCCATTCATTCTTGCTTTTAGACGGGGCTCAGGATGCTGAGTTCATTGAAATATAGAGAGGCGTTTCATATTCTTTTGCCAAGCGGTGATAAAAGTGTTAATAAAGCCGTCCGGTAACGGAGAGAGGTTCGGAGCATGCCTGCAAGCTTGCTGAATGATAGAAAGATCATTCGGCAGGCGGTCTGTCGACACGGGATGAGCGATGTCCCATGTTACTGATCGGTGTGGCACAGGTGAGCCGGTTGAAAATGTTGATCGCTTTGACCATGAAAGTCGGTTGAAGCCATAATGAAAAAGAGTTTGAGTATGGGAGTTGCCCTTAGATGGAGACTCCCTTTTTTGCTTTTGGAGCTTGAACGATGAGGAAAACGATTTTCTTCAAAGCTGTATGGTGCTGCATGGCTGTTCTCTGCGTTGCGGGCTTCTCGTATGCCGATGAGCGTGGTCTGACATTGAGTCCTGGTGAAAACCCAAGGGGACAGCCTGAACAGAGGGTGGCGCTGGTCATTGGCAATGGAGCTTACGACTCAGCGCCGTTGAAAAATCCCCCGAACGATGCCCAGAGAATGGGGGCGATTCTACGGGAATTGGGATTCGACGTGGTTGAAAAAGAGAACCTCACCCAAAAAGAAATGAAGAAGGAAATCCAGGGGTTCGGTCAAAAACTCATTAAAGGGGGTGTTGGGCTCTTTTACTATGCCGGCCATGGGATGCAGGTGAATGGTCGCAATTATTTGATCCCGGTGGGAGCCCAGATCGAACATGAAAAGCAGGTCGAATATGAAGCCGTGGATGTTGGGGCCGTGTTGGCCGAGATGGATAACGCGAGGAATCGTCTCAACATCGTGATTCTGGATGCCTGCCGTGACAATCCGTTTGCCCGTAGTTTCCGTTCGGGCGCCCAGGGCCTGGCTTCCATGAATGCCCCCAGCGGCACGCTGATTGCCTATGCTACGGCCCCTGGGTCCGTGGCCAGCGATGGTGCGGGAGAAAATGGGATCTATACGGGAGAGCTCGTCAAGGCGGTGTCCGCCCAAGGCGTGAGGGTCGAAGATGTGTTCAAACAGGTGCGCTCGGTAGTGCGCGAAGCAACCCAGGGTCGGCAAGTCCCCTGGGAATCCTCGTCTCTTGAAGGAGATTTCTACTTTAAGCCTCCTGCCCCTGCTCCTGCTCCTGCGCCCGTTGCTGCTCCCGCCCCCGCTCCGGACCGAACCGCCAGTGTGGCTCCGGCGCAACCGTCCCGCAGTGAGAGCCCCGCCCGAGCCTTCAAGACCTGGAAGGAACCGTTCACCGGTATCGAGTTTGTGTGGGTTCCCGGTGGCTGCTACCTGATGGGAAGTCCGCAAACCGAGGCCGGCCGGGACTCCGATGAAGGCCCCGTGCATGAAGCCTGCGTGGATGGTTTCTGGATGGGAAAAACTGAGGTGACCAACGCGCAGTACGCCACGTTCCATAAGGCTCACAGCAGCAAAGACTTCCAAGGCGTCTCGCTGAATGGTCAGAACCAGCCTGTGGTCTATGTCAGTTGGGAGGATGCGGACAGCTTTGCGCAATGGCTGACTACCCAAAACGGCGGCAAGAACAAGTTCCGGCTGCCGACCGAGGCGGAATGGGAATACGCCTGCAGGGCCGGCAGCGATACCTCCCGTTATTGGGGAGATGATCCCAATCGAGCCTGTGAATTTGAGAATGTTGGGGATCAAACGGCCAGGAAATTGTGGGCCTGGGAAGATGTCCACGGGTGTGACGACGGCTACGGGGGGACCGCTCCCGTCGGGACTTTTCAGCCCAATGGTTTTGGCCTCAATGACATGCTGGGGAATGTCTGGGAATGGTGTCTGGATGTTTACAGCGTTGATGCCTATATAAAACACGACCATGCCAACCCCGTCTACACTGACCAGAGCGGCGGAACCGATCGGGTGATCCGTGGCGGGTACTGGCATGCCGGGCCGGATAGCGTGCGCTGCGCCGATCGCGGCAGTGGTTTTCCCAGAGCCATGAACGATGATCTTGGATTTCGCCTGGTGAGGGAACCGTAACAGGGTGTTGAAAAAATGTCGCAAAGGGCCTGTCCGTCATTTCGGGGAAAACCGGAATCCAGGCTCTGCAAGGCTTTCTGAACCCCGGCTTGCGCCGGGGTGACGTTGGGAGAGGGTATTTCAACACCGCGCTAAGGGCTTCTCGTGGAAAAGTCAGAGCGCGCATTGTGAAAGCAAAGGCAACGACTTCGTTTAAAGTGCTGAGGAGGAGCAGACAATGCGGTTTAATCGCAATGTGGCTGAGTTGACAAGGATCTTACGAAATTCCGGACTTATTCTGTTACTTGTAACTTTTGTCTCCTGGCCAGCCGGCGTCTGGGGTGCAGGGTCGCAGGAAAAGATCAAATTCCGGTGGGCCTTTGGGGCTTTGCAGCAGAGTGAGACCGAGCTGAAGCTTGAAGCCATCGGCAGCAACTCGGTGCTGAAAACGGGAGACCAGCTCAAAATGATGGTCGAGCTGGAAACTGATTGTTTCGTTTACGTGGTTCATCATAGCTCTCAGAATGATATCAAGCTGTTGTTTCCCTACACCCTAAAGCAGCTTGCGACCGACTATCAGCAGCAGAGGAAATATTACATTCCGGAGGGCGACCGGTGGTTTGAGCTGGACCCGCATGTGGGCCGTGAGACCTTTTACTTGCTGGGGTCACGGCAGCGACTGGAAGGTCTCGAAAGACTTTTTGATCAATCAGAAAATGCTGACCCATCCAGGAAAGCAGAGCTCTCCAGGCAGATTCTGGATGAAATCCGCATCTTCAAGAGAGAACATCGGGAACTGGCCGCAGCCGCAGAGCGTCCGGAAACGATTGGTGGGGCCGTCCGCGGGTTCGAAAAGGCACAGGGGATGAATCGTCCTGACGTTGCCGTCATCGCCGGCGAGATCTCTGCCCCGGGCTTTGTCGTCAGGACGTTCACCATTGACCACCAGTAACAAAAGACAACAAGCGAAGATCACGATCTCCTTGGTCGTGATCGCGCTTGTGGCCGCTCACCTCTGCCTCTGGCTTCTCCCCGGGGTATTCACGCCCTGGAATTCGCAGATGATCGACCGGCTCTATCGCTTGCGCTATGCTGTCGATCATCTCCGGCCCGCCTACGATCAAACGATCGTTCACGTCGATATCAACAACTCGGCAATCCAGAAATTGAATAATTACTACCTCAACCGCTCTTACTATGCCCAGGTGGTGCGGAATCTCGCGGCAATGGGGGTGGCGATTCAGGCCTACGACTTCATCTTTGCTTCGCGGGTCAATGCCCGGGATGATCAGGCCTTGATTGACGCCACCAGGGAAGCCGGCACGGTCTATTTCGGCCTCGCTTTCTTGCTGACCCATAGCACTCTTGCCGAAAAGCAAAGTCCTGAGAACGTGGACGTTCATCGCTATCTCGACAGGACGAAATGGCCGCTGGATGGTATCGGCGATTCCTCAAGGTTATATTTTGGCAAAGATCCTTTGCCGACCTTCATTCCTCTGGCGTCCGCGGCGAAGGGGCTGGGTTTTATCAATATCAAGCCTGATGCCGATGGGGTCTTTCGCCGGATTCCTCTCCTGGTAAAGTATGATGGCGGGTGCTATCCCAGTTTTGCTCTGCGGGTTGTGTGCGACTACCTCGGGGTTTCCCCGGAGAAGATTGTCGTAACTCCCGGGAAGAACATCACTCTGAAGGATGCCGGACGACCGGGAGGCGCGAGCCATGACCTTGTCATCCCGATTGATGATCATGGCAATATGCTGGTCAACTTCATCGGTCCGTGGGAACGGATGACTCATTACAATTTCGCCGATATCTACGATGCTTCGGAAACACCGGATGAAATGGAAACCTGGACGGAAGAGCTCAAAGGGAAAATTGCGCTCATCTCTGATGTCTCAACCGGCTCATCTGACCTGGGGCCGGTGCCGACGGATCTTAGTTTCCCGCTGAGCGGCCTGCACGCAAACGCCATCCAC
>JADGQM010000073.1 GCA_017881795.1 Syntrophobacteraceae bacterium | reverse complement strand
ACCATCTGGCAGAGGTCAAAAGGCCGCTGAAGATGGGATCCATGGGGCCCTCGATGCCGGGCTTCAGAATGACGGTGGTCGACGATGAGGGGAATGAGCTCAAACCGGGTGAAGAAGGGCAATTCGCAGTCG
Organism: Syntrophobacteraceae bacterium; assembly: GCA_017881795.1. Lineage (GTDB taxonomy): Bacteria > Desulfobacterota > Syntrophobacteria > Syntrophobacterales > Syntrophobacteraceae > JADGQM01. The sequence goes on along the minus strand of JADGQM010000073.1, from coordinate 14,965 downwards.
ATATTGAGAACTCCCCGCTTTACTGGTTCCGCGGCTATTGGAAGGACGAGAAACGGACGCAGGAGAGAATTGTCGCCAACGGCAGATACTATCTTGCCGGCGACACGGTGAGCAAGGATGAGGATGGGTATTTGTTCTTCAGCGGGCGTTCTGATGACATTATTTTGAGTGCCGGCTATCGCATCGGGCCTTTCGAGGTGGAAAGTGCGCTCATCAAGCATCCTGCGGTTGCTGAGGCGGCGGTAGTCGGAAAACCGGATGAGCTCCGAGGGGAAACCATCAAAGCATTCGTGACCCTGGTGCCGGGAGCGCTCCCGAGTGAGCGACTGGCGGAAGAACTGAAGAACTTTGTCAAGGAGCACCTCTCCGCCCACACCTATCCACGGGAGGTTGAATTCATCGACGAACTGCCGAAAACGCCGAGCGGCAAGATTCAGAGGTTCTTGTTGAGAACGAGATAGCAACCGACTTCATTTTCCCCCGGTATCGCCCCCGGTTTTTTGGAGAGGAGTCCGATGAGAACAGGCATATCACGGCGGTCAGCATTGTCGTTCCTCTGAGAACCTGATCATATACTCAAGGGACGTTGCCCGGAAGCGCGAGGCTGTCCGTTTTTTCCAGACGGTGCCCCCTACCCTCCCCGCTTTCGTATTCCGTCATTAAACGAAGCGCCTCCTGATGGTCGTCTTCGAAACCATGGGGCCATAGGGCATGTTGATGGCATGTAACCACCCGCTTCAACTCTCGAACCGCCTCTTCGTCGTGGCCAAGCTGCAGGAGGGTTTCCGCCAAAAACAAGTGATTGGTGCTGTTCTCCGGAGCGATTTTCACGGCGGCGCGAAGATGTTGCAGTGAGTCATCGAGATCGCCCTCCGACAAAGGCCAGCATGGGGCCCGGCAACGGACGCGACCTAGTATGCGGTGGGGTCCGGCCTGATTGTAATTTTCGTCAAGGGCCAGGGCGGCTTGTAGTTCTTCAACAATCACAGGAAGCAGGCGGAGGCCCCGCCCCGCGCCCCCAACTTCGGCCAGGCCGGCAAGATTGAGAGCCAGCCAATAATGGCCCTCTACTCGATCAGGCTGTTCCTGGCTTAAAAGTTCTGCATAGTATCGTCCCGTTTGAAACCATTTCTCACGGTCTTGCTTTGCTCCCAACTCTCCGAGAATGAAGCATAGATGGGACAACTCACTCAATATTCTGACCCGCGATGCTTTGTGCAGAAGCAACTGTTCCTCATTGGATGCAAGAGCTTGGCTGGTTTCCTCCAGGAAGGCCGAGAGGCTTTGTTGGAGCATTTCGGTTGCCGCCGATACCGATAGGGCCTCAGGATAACCCGGTGTCTGAGGCGCCCTGCATCCCGTATCCTTCAGGGTCTGCGCACAGCTTCCAAGAATAAAACCGAGTGCGGTGAATGCCACAAATTTAGAGAAAACTGCAAGCTTCATCTCTTCACATCTCTACTCATTTCTCAATGCTTGAGAGTGATGATAGCTCATACCCTGGATTTACTCTTGTTGTCTCCTACCCCCTGCAGGCAGGCCAGCGGAAACGAACATTTGACATACGCTGCCTCTTCAATCGCTTAAACCTCCAAGTGTCATCAGAGCCGGTTGTTGATTAAGACAGCATAGACTGTGCCAGGCGTCGCCAGAAGCGATAATGATAGGCATATAGGCAATGTTCACAAATGGTTGAAAAACGTTAGAGCGACCGACCTCGCACGATAAAACCGGAAATCTTCCGGAAGGCATTTGAGAATATTGTCAAATCTTGATTGCGATTACAGCATAATTCCTGCTGTTTTCCTTCGGTATTCAACCACTGAAGTGCTCCCAAGGACTTCACAATATTCTCATCGAGTTGTCAAAATTATCTGGAATGCCCAGAAGGAAGCCCTATAAGGGTAACGAAAGAGGCCCCATTCACGATAACGGCGATGCCGGTAGCCAAAACATAGACCAAGACAAGACTGGTGCGTTCGACTGTAAACCCAACAACGACAAGGAAGGATGCAGCACCCAAACAGCCGATAATCATGCCGCGAAGCAGGCGGCGCACGGCCATGGCGCCGCCCTGTATCTGCGAAAAGACGGCCATGATACAGGCAAAAACGGGAAACGGCGAGAGCAGTCCGCTCCATTTCGGTCCAAGGTATGCAGCTCCACCCGTGATAAGCAGGACCATCGCGGTGGCTGTGGCCATTCTAACCGGAAGGTCCCACGGGGGAGCAGCAACTTGAAAGGAGCCGGCGGCGGAAACATCGATGGTCCTCATGGCCGCCCCAACGAGCAGGATAACCGACACGCTGGAAATGACCAGGCTGGATGTAACCAAAGATAGGCCCCAGGTAGTCAAGAGATAGGCGCTGAAAGCACACAGTAAGGAAATCTGCCAGGTCAATTTCTTGGCACTGCGGGCATAGACGAAACAAAAAGTCACGGCGGCAAAGAGCCCGAGGAGCGCTGCGTCGGCAGCTTGAGCGGCGAAAGCCGGGCCCTGTTCCAAAGCGAGGAATATCGATATGGGACCGGAAACAAGCGGTAGCCCGGCAAGCCAACCTCCCACCATGAATCCCCAACGTCGCGCCGCCAGGGTTGCCGCGGCAACCAGTAAAGGCGTCAAGATTACCTTTAGGACCAAAAGGCTCACAGGCTAATCCACCTTACTCAAGTCTCTATTTGTTCGAAACTGTCGACATTGCGAAGCTCGGGGAACAAGCGCATCCAGATGAGCGCCACAGCGACCGTGCCGATGCCGCCAATCATTACCGCTGGAACAGTTCCGAATAACGCGGCCGTAACCCCCGACTCAAACTCACCAAACTGATTCGATGTTCCAATGAACAGCGAGTTGATCGCGCTCACCCGTCCTCGCATGGGGTCAGGAGTCGCGAGCTGCACGAGCGTCATCCGGATTACTACGCTGATCACATCGGCGGCGCCCAGAATACAAAGCGCTCCGAGCGACAGGATCAGGGAGCTCGATACGGCGAAAATCATTGTGGCCATGCCGAAGACGCTCACCGCAGCGAACATGACTTGACCAATCCTGCTTTCCAGCGGGCGACGGGCGAGGACAAAGGACATGCAGAGCGCACCGACCGCTGGTGACGACCGCAGCATCCCCAGACCCCACGGACCGGTATGGAGGATGTCACGGGCGTAGATTGGCAGCAAAGCCGTGGCGCCACCGAGCAGGACGGCGAAAAGGTCCAGGGAGATGGCGCCCAGGATTGCTGGTCTGCTTCGGATGAAGGCAATGCCGGAGAAGAGCGAATTCAAGCTCAGCGGCTCGGGGCATGGTGTCGTTCGTTCGAGCTTGATCAGCGCCGAAAGCATGCCGGCCGAAAGGAAAAGTGCCGCCGCGGCTGCATAAGGGAGAGTCGGGCCCGCAGCGTAGAGGAGGCCGCCAAGCGCGGGCCCGACGATGGTTGCCGTTTGGTGCGCCGAACTTGCCAGCGCCGCCGCTTTCGGCAGGAGAGGCGCAGGGATCAACCCCGGCAGCAGGGCTGACATCGTCGGGTGTTCAAAGCTTCGAGCAGCACCAACAATGGCCACCGCGGTGAAGATTCCCGCCGGGTGGAGCCAGCCGGTGAAGCTGCCCACTGCCAGCAATGCTGTCGCACATCCCTCGACTGCCTGACAGGTTCCGATGATGGCGCGCCGGTCGTATCGGTCAGCGATGTGCCCAACAATGAAAGTCAGAATGACCATGGGCAGGAACTGCACCAGTCCCACCATGCCGAGGTTGAAAGCGCTTCCGGTCAGCGCATAGATCTGCCAGCCCACGGCAACCGCTGAAACCTGGAAGGCAATAGCCGAGAACACTCGGGCAAACCAGAACAGCACAAAGGGACGATGGTGGAGCAACGGGCGTATCTTCGGAGCGTCATGCGGCATTGGTGTCGGACCGGATTCTGAAGGCGTCATCGACTCGTTTACAAAAAGTCTTAAATCGTCAATATTTTTGCATATTGTCTCAGAGACCACAAGGAAAACGAGTGAAACCTTTATCGGGGGATTTAAATCGCGGACAAACTGTGGTGGTGATGACGCACGGTGGCATCATCCAGATGGCGTTAACCCAGGTCTACGGCGTTCCGGTGACACAATACACCCAATTCGTCGTGCCGAACGTTTCTCAAACGGAGCTGGAGTTTGAGCCGGATGGCTCGGTTAAGGTTTTGTCAACCTGAAAACCGTTAAAGACATAGGGCCGGTCTGGGTGAATGTTAAAAAAATCCCTACGTTGACAGGTTGAATTTGGCATTCGCTGTGGCCGCTTCTCACCCACGATGGGCCACCAGGATCAGTCTGCCCGCGCTGAAACGCGGTCCGGCACCGGGTAACGTTGTGCGAGCGCCTCTCTGACAGCAGTTTTGATCGCCTTCAGCGTAAAGGGTTTCTCCAAGAACTGGGTGACGCCATTCTGCCTTGCCTGGCGGTAGCTTTCCTCAGTGGAATGGGCGGTAATGACTATAGGAATAATTTCTGGATGCCGTTCCTTGATTCTTTCTATAACTTCCATCCCATTCATGTCCGGAAGGCCCAGATCGGCAATCAAGACGTCATACTTTCCCGGGCACGCAAGCTGGATTGCGCTCCGCCCATTCGAGGCGACATCCACGGTAAATTCGTGAGATGCAAACCCCATCACCAGAGCCTGACAGACTGAGCACTCATCGTCCACGACAAGGATTCGATACATTGTTTGATTCAATTCTCCCCTCCCTTTATCTTCGGCGACCGATTGCATTGATAGCATTCTGAATAGCATAATTTATACCAACAGTGAGCCGCGCCTCAGTCAATCCAGCGAATAGTGTTAGATAACAATACGTTAAAGGTAAACATAAGGAATGCCATGTGACCGACTGAAGGACCCTATCAGCGGAATACTTGAGAATATTGTGAAGTGCTCACAAAGCAGTTGTGGAGAAATACCGGGTCGGAAATGGGAAGGCAAGAGCTGGAGCCGATTTAGGTCGATGACAATATTCTCATCACTGTATCATGCCAGGCTGAACTCGATGACGGGCGGGCAGAGGGGATTCCATGTCGCGCAAATGGAATAAATGATTTATGTAAAAAACAAACGGGATTTAAACACGAGTTGAGGCTAAGAGTTCGGCCCCAGGACCATCCGGGGCATCGTCGCCGAGAGATCTTTTTGACGAAGCAGGGAGAGTCAGGCCACGAACAAGTCCGGTAATCGTCGAGCAGGTCATTGCTCATCCCTGGATAACGAGGCTTCCGTCGAAGAGGTACGCAACGTTTTGGAGAGTCTTCGGCACCCTGCCGCAACACCGCCCGCCGATCAGCCTCGTTGAGGTTTTAAGTGAGATGTACCCCTTTGTCTCGACGAAGAGGTGCACCTCAGTCTTCTTCTACGACAAATATTTCTTCTCCGCATTTATTACAGATCACATGCTCTTGTTCCATGACCAAAATGTTTTGGCATTTCGGACACCTTGCTATCAGTTTTTTCGGGTCAAACGTAGAAGGTCTAATATCGGTCTTGTATATGTTCATCCTACTTTCTCCTTCCCCCTGAATTGATCTCCCATCCGATGCAGGTATTTTCATCCAAGCGAAAACGATACGACCGAGTTTTGATTTATTCCGCGTAGACTCCAGCGCAAATGATCAAATTATCGACCCTCTCAAAATACGCGGTTTTGGGGTGCCACTCTCTCGTTACGGGATTGTACCATTTGTATTCCACCCACCCGCTGCCTTTTTCGTTGGCGGTGTCGACGATCTCCTTGATAAAGGGCTTGCCGTCAGAATCCCTGAGCTCAAGGAACTCCTCTCCCACAAATTTTTCATTGACTCCGTGTGCAAGCATTGTCCCATGGGGATTCAATACATAAATGTACATTTCACCTTTAACGAACATTCCAGCAACATCCGTAAAAGCGGCAAGAGCGATCCTCTTACCAGAGACTTTGTAGAAGGCTATCGCCTGTTCCACCCATTTCTTCGCCGCATTCTTTGACTTTGGGTTCATTAGGTCCTCCTTTGTTGTGATGTTAAAATCCTGGCGGGTACTTCGTACCTTATTTTGCATTCTAGCACTCAGTTAAGCTTTTTCAAAGGCTTTGAACGGTTTCATGATGGTGCTACAGTCACTCTTGTTCGAAAGAGATTTCATAAAGCTGAAGCCAGGCTCTCGGGGACGCTCAGAATGAGGTCATTCCTCAAAAGCTTCTGGAGGAATTTAACAAGGGTTTGCCCAGATCTGCAAACAGCCTCAGTTCTGGAGCATCAGACCTACAGCGCCTTCAGAAATGGTACGCAGCGTTGGATCTGGAAAAATCCATGGGGGTGAAACCTACGTTGAGTCTTACGTCTGTGTAGGCATATTTCTCAAAGAGCTGGTCCTCACCGTCATAGAAGGCGGCGCCGACGGGCAGCATGAGCTCCTCGTCCACGTTCAAGACCATCCGTGATGCGTAGTACTTCCGTCCGCCATGAGGGATCGATTTGACCTCAACAACGATGCCAGGCCTGTTATTGAAGGACTCGTCACCAAGTCGAATGATTTCGAGCTCGTCATGTGCCACTGCGGTTTGAATGTCTTTGCTTAGCCTATCGATCAAATGACCGAAACCGACATCGGTGATGGGGTGTCGGTTGCCCCTCATGGCTATCGAACCTCCCGGATCCAATGGGAGAGTCGCGAATCCCAAAATGCCGCCCTCGTGTGCGATCACTTTGTTGTCATATTTTCCTTCTACATAAAGGGCTTCCCTTTCCCGGTGTGGATCTTCGATCCATTTCGTGTAGATCTTGAGGGGCTTTTGAAACTTGAGGAGGATGGTCTCGTCAACCAAGAGCTCCCCCTCGACTCTCTCCTGCTTGTGGAAGACGGCAGCATAGTCTTCAACCTGGGCGTAGCTCGATTGCATCTGATTTAATAATGTCAGAATGGCCTGGCTCTGATCATTTCCCAGAAGAGGATAAGCCAGCAGTCCCTCACAAATGAGTCCAATGAGGACAATCTTTGGCAAGATAACGGTTGAAAGCTTCATGTCCTCGGGCTCTTCTTATTTATCCCCAAGGCGGGTTGGAAAACCCGCCCTCCGTTACATTTTTCTGCTAAACCTTGGCAAGCAAAGAAGCCGCTTCCTGATCCAGGAGCCAGATCACGTCTCCCTGCAAAGGCTTGATCTTCGCCGCCGGCAAGTCGGGCTGGGCGGTTTCCAACAAGGCTCTTACCGTCTCTGCTTTGTCCATTCCAGCCACCAGAAAGACGATTCGTCGCGCCCGATTCAAAACCGGGAATGTCAGGGTGGTCCGGTAAACGTCGGGAGTGCCCCCTTTGACGGCCATCACCAGTCTGCTCTCTTCGTGCAGCGCGCTCAGCCCGGGGAAGAGAGAAGCCGTGTGTCCGTCTTTTCCCATCCCAAGGAAAATGAGATCAAATATCGGAAATTCGCCTTCCCCAAGCTGAAAAAACCGGATCAACTCCATTTGGTACTCGTCAGCCGCTTCTTCGGGGGGGAAGTCTCCCCTTACAAAATGAATGTTCTCCGGCGGCAGGGGGAGATACCTCAGCAAGTCTCTCCATGCCGTGCCGAGGTTGCTTTCAGGGTCGCTTGGAGGAACACAGCGTTCATCGACCCAGAACAGATGAGTGTGCTCCCATGGCACTTCAGTTAAGGCTGGAGGACTGGCAAGCAACCGATACATCCCGCGCGGCGTTGAACCTCCCGAGAGCGCCGCCACAAAGCTTCCTCTTTGGTCAACCTGGGCTCGCGCGGCATTTTTGAACAATTCGACCGCCCTGAATGCCTGGTCATCGGCGTCCGCGGCAATGATAATTTGCGTTCTTGGCATGTAACAACCTCGGTGCCCCCTTTGCGGGCTGCTCATAACCCCCGTGCGGCCTCATGGGCGGTCATCCCGTGGCCATGAGAAAGTGCTGCCGAGCGGTGCCAGGCAATCTCAGCTCACGGCCTTTGCAGCTCGATCGCTGCCTGCGGTCCCCAACTGCCCGCCGGGTAGGGAAACAGCATTTGTTGCCGGCTGCCGCACGATTCGCATTTTTCCAGGATGAGTGAGAGAAACGACCAGCACAACTCCACCGCATCCTGCCTCCAGAAGAGCATCTGGTCCCCGCGGATGGTATCGATCAGGACTTTTTCATAAGCATCCAGTGCCGGGCCGCGGTAACTCTGACGATAGCGGAAATCCATGGTGACCGGTCGCAACCGCAGCATGGCGCCGGGGTTCTTGGTCTGGAACGTCAGGCTGATCTTTTCCTCGGGATAGATACCCAGGGTGAGGCGGTTTGCGCTGATCTCCTCACCGAACACATTGCGGAATATCGAGTAGGGGATCTCCCTGAATTGGATGCTGATTTCCGTGAGTTTTTCGGCAAGTCTTTTTCCCGAGGTCAGGAAGAAGGGTACACCCTGCCATCGCCAGTTATCGACAAAGACTCTCATCGAGGCGAAAGTCGGAGTGAGGGAGTCGGGCTGAACCCCGGGCTCTTCCCGATACCCTGGAACAGGCTTGCCATCGATGGTCCCTGGCCCGTACTGCCCGGAAACCAGGTGCTCATAGATGCTGTCCACGGGAAAAGGCCTCAGAGCCCTAAACACCTTGGCCTTTTCGTCCCGCACCCATTCGGTCTCAAAGCGGGGAGGCGCCTCCATGGCAGTCAGGGCAAGCAGTTGCATCATGTGGTTTTGAAACATATCCCGCAGCACGCCCGCCTCTTCGTAGTAGCCGGCACGGTTCTCCACACCCAGAGTTTCCGCCGCAGTGATGGCGACATGCTTGATGTATCGCCGGTTCCAGATCGGCTCAAAAATGGAATTGGCAAAGCGAAAGATCAGGACATTTTGCACGGTCTCTTTGGCAAGGTAGTGATCAATGCGGTAGATCTGACGCTCTTCAAAACTTTCGCGGAGTGACCGATTCAGAGTGACGGCTGTTTGCAGGTCTCGGCCAAAAGGTTTTTCCACGACGATGCGCGACCATCCGCCGCCGTCCTGGTTTTCTCCGGCCAGACCCGCTTTGCCGATGTGACGAGCGACGGTCTCATAGAGCATCGGGGGAATGGCAAGATAAAAAACCCGGTTTCCCCCGGTTTGCCTTTCGCTGTCCAGTTTCTTCAAATACCCGGCGAGTTTGATAAACGAGTTGATGTCCCCATAATCTAAGGATTGATAATGAAGCAAGGAAGCAAAGTCCTTCCATTGGGAAGGCACTGAAGGTTCACCGGCAACGAGCTGCTCCTCAAGCTTCGCCCGAAATTCCGTATCGTCCATCTCCGTTCGGGCGCAGCCGACAATGCGGAAGGGATCAGGCAACCACCCGTTCCGGTATAGATTGAAGAGTGCCGGGATGAGCTTTCTCGCGGTCAGGTCTCCGGAAGCTCCGAAGATAACGATGGTGCATGGGTCGAGGGGCTGAGGGGTGACGCATTGGAGCGGATCAATCCCGAGGTCCGCAACCTGGCACGCCGCCATTGCCGGTTGGATCTTTTCTTGGGGCTCGCTGCCATCGGAGCGCACATCCACTGATTTCATGGGACCCTACTTTCCTGAATCGTCGGTGTTCCAACAAGGACTCACCGTGTTAAGCCCTGGAAAAGGCCGTTCTCGCCTGCCGTCCGGGCTGCCAATACCCGCCTTTGCCTCTATCTGGTTTTTGGTTCTCGTCGCCATTCGACGCCTTGCTGAGCTTACCGAAATTGACTTTACGCCCATCTTGTCAGCCCTTCCTCTTGAATCTCCCCGGCAGGTCCTTAACATAAATACTCTGCGGCAATAAGTAAATTCGGTCTCCTTGGAAAGCAACATGCTTTGGGGGTATTTGGTCATGTCTCTCGGAAGAGCTCTCTTACCGATCCTGCTGCTCATGGGCTGGCAGGTGTTATCGACTTCCTTCGCTGCCGGTGACGACAACTCCCGCTCCGGCAGCGACAGGCTTGCCCCCTGCCCCAATTCCCCGAACTGCGTTTCCAGTCAAGCCGGAGGAGGCTATCATGCCATCCCACCCATCACCTACTCGGGGTCTCGAGAGGATGTTCTTGAGACTCTCAAAGCCCTCATTCAAAAGATGAAGCGCAGCCGCATTATCACCGTATCGCCAGACTACCTTCGCGCAGAATTCCGGAGCTTCCTGGGTTTTGTTGACGACGTGGAATTTTCTATCGATCAGGAACACCACCTCATCCACATGCGTTCGGCATCGCGCCTCGGGTATTGGGATCTGGGGGTTAACCGGAGGAGGCTTGAAGCGATCAGGGCGCAGTTCAATCCGCCGAGCTCGAAGTGAGCAGAATAACCACGCGGCGCCCGGTCGGCTTTTTCAGCGATGGTGCGCACTGTGTATAGGTTCAGATCTACAGTTTAACTGCTCTCAACGCCCACTTCTGGGTTCAGGACACTGCCCGATGCAGGGTAAGACGAGCTGCCGCGTGAAACGACATTGCGAGTTCTCCTTTTTTCGCTTATTCTTGCACCGGCGTTTGCGGCGGAAAATGGTAAGCCGTCTTAACCCCTTGATCTGAAGCTGCTTCGTCTGGAGAGGAAGAGGCTTTTCGGATCTCGCCCGGTATCTGGTCGAGCAATTTCAAGCAAGTATGACCTTGTCGTTACTTGTCAAATTGTTTACCGTATCGAAGTATACCTAATGTTCGGGTACATGTCAGCACTCTGTATGTCATGCAAGATGAAATGATATTTAGAACAGCGAAGAGTGAAGTCGAATCTCTACTACACAAACTGCCGGATAACTTTACCTTGGAGGACATCCAGTACCATCTGTATGTGATTGAGAAAATCCGTAGAGGCGTAGAGTTAGTCGACGCTCAAGGCACGCTCACCCAAGCAGAAGTTGAGAGGCGGCTAAGTAAATGGACTACGACGTAATTTGGTCACCTGCAGCATTGGAGGATGTCGAATCCCTGGCGGAGTACATTCAAGGGGCAGGTTTTGTCGGCATCATCCTCACGCCCATGGACGTGGTTGCTCGCCGGTTATCCGCGCGGCGGCCGAAAAAACATTCGGGGTTCATCGCGGATTAACGTGAACTGACTCTCTTTTGCGGCTGAAAGACAAAGGAAGTGAGGAGGCACATAATGCGCTTAAATGAAATTCCTGAAATTGACCGGTTGAGTATTCCTGAAAAGATCCTCCTTTTCGGAGATTTATGGGACAGTATCGCTTCGGATGAATCCAGCGTGCCTGTCCCTCAGAGTCATATCAAGGAACTGGACAGAAGGCTCAAGAGATATAGCTCTCATCCGGGGGACATCCTGTCGCTTGAGGAGCTCCAACGAAGGATAGAGAAAAGGATACTGGATTAATGCAATGGAGAAAGAAGGACAGGTATTTGCGCTTTGCGTAGAGAACAAGGACTGTGAGGATTTAGAAAAGCGTAAGATCTACCAGCTTTTGCCGGACAAGGAAGCAGAAAAAGAGGGATACCTCAGAGTAATCGATGAATCAGGTGAAGATTATCTTTACCCTCAGTCCTATTTCGTTCTTGTCCACTTACCTCGCGAGGCACAAGAAGCATTAAGATTAGCCATATAGATATTCCATTTTGACCAACGTGGGCGCTGTTCCTGATCGCTATTGCGCTGCACCCCATAGTGGCAAGTGGGCTTTATCGTCAGGGCACCTTCTTGCGGTCCGTCTCCGCTTGTCTATTTGCATTCTTCTTCATGGCGCAGTATGAAACGTAAGGACACGAATTTCTTCCCGTCTCGTCTCACCTCAAAGCAAGATACTGTCGCCGGCGCCGGGAAAGCTCCTGTTGACACCGAGGGATGTCTCTTATAGTCTCAAAAACCCCATGGCTCATAGCCGATGGAATTTCAAGCTCATCACAGCGATTTTAAGGAGGAGGGCGATTTACTCATGAGTGCTGACGCATCCAAGATCGATCCAAAGGATTTCAGAGACATTGACCCCGGCGACCGGCTTCTCATGGGGCCGGGGCCGAGCGACGTTCCGGCAAGGGTGTTGCAGGCGATGGCCGCTCCCTGCATCGGGCACCTGGACCCTTATTTCCTGGAAACCATGAACGAGACGCAACAACTGCTGCGCCATCTCTTTCAGACGCAAAACGCCCTTACCATTCCGGTTTCGGCCACTGGCAGCGCCGGCATGGAAGCTTGCTTTGTCAATCTCGTGGAGCCCGGCGACGAGGTGGTGGTTGCCGTGAACGGCGTCTTCGGCACCCGCATGGGCGACATCGTCAACCGCATCGGCGGTAAACTGGTCAAGGTCGATGGCGAGTGGGGCCGGGCCGTCGACGCAGAGGCGGTAGCCAGGACGGTGAAGGGATGCAAGCCCAAGGTCGTGGCCGTGGTGCACGCTGAGACCTCGACCGGCGCCTGCACACCGCTGGAGGACATTTCGAAGATCGCCCACGAGGCCGGGGCCCTCTTCCTGGTAGACTGCGTCACCTCGCTCGCCGGGATTGATGTGCCCATCGACCGGATGAAGATCGATGCAGCCTACAGTGGAACCCAGAAGTGCATCTCCTGCCCGCCGGGGCTTTCGCCGGTCACCTTCAGTGCCGCGGCGGTCAAGGCCCTCGACCAGCGCAAGCATCCCGTCGTCAGTTGGTATCTCGATTTCAGCATGATCCGCGACTATTGGGGCAACGAGCGTAAGTATCACCACACCGCACCGGTCAACATGATCTACGCTATCCGCGAAGCACTGCGAATCATCGCCGAGGAGGGGCTCGAGGCGCGCTTTGCGCGGCACTGGTTGAACCACCGCGCTCTGGTAGCCGGGGTCGAAGCCATGGGGCTTTCGATGCTCGTGCCCGAAAAGGAGCGGCTCCCGATGCTGAACGCCATCCGCATCCCCGACGGTGTGAACGATCTCAAGGTGCGCAAAGCGCTGCTCAACGACTTTGCCATCGAGATCGGCGGCGGGCTGGGCCAGTTCGCCGGCAAAGTTTGGCGCGTCGGGCTGATGGGCCATTCCTGTCGCCGCAAGAACGTGTTCCTATTCCTGTCCGCACTGGAAGCCGTGCTCAAAGCCGAGGGCCTCAAGGCCAAGCCGGGCGCCATCGACGCTGCAACAGCGGTTTATGCGTCGGCATGATGATGAAAATGCTTGTCATTGCTCAGTGTTTTCATTCACGGCTCCTTGAAGCCAACGCGAAGGCTAATGGACGCTAACCTACATGACCCCGAAGGTCACCACAAAGCTTGAGAAGGCGAGACCGAAGACAGAAAAAGTAACATCGATACCTTTTTAAAATCATGAGAGGGCGCTGTGAAGGATGATTTAAAATATCTGGTGGGGCCGATGCGGCCTCGTTTCCTCCTGCTGACCCCGGTGTGCGTTTTACTCGGGTGGGGAACCGCGAGTTGGACAGTCGGCCAGGTGTACTTCCTGCATGTTCTGGCGGCATTGGTCGGGGCCCTTGCAGCCCATATCAGCGTCAACGCCTTCAATGAATACTTGGATTTTCAGAGTGGGTTGGATACTCGCACGCAGCGCACGCCGTTTAGCGGCGGCACCGGCACCCTGCCGGCACGGCCGGAAGCAGCGCCTCAGACTTTGGCCGTGGCCGTGATTACGCTCGCGATTGTAGCCTTGATTGGCTTATACTTTCTGTGGGTCCGCGGGCTCCAGTTGCTGCCGCTGGGACTGTTGGGAATTTTGGTTATCGTAGCTTACACCCCGTGGCTCACTTACAGCCCTTTCTGGTGTCTCATTTCCCCGGGATTGGGTTTTGGACCCCTGATGGTATTGGGTACCAGCTTTGTGCTGTCAGGAAGCTACTCCTGGTCGGCATTTGTGGCTTCCCTGATACCGTTCTTTTTGGTGAGCGATTTACTGCTTCTCAACCAATTTCCGGATGTCGAGGCGGATCGCAGTATCGGCCGGAAGCATTACCCCTTGCTTATTGGGCGGCGGGCCAGCAGCCTCATCTATGGCGCTTTTCTGCTGTTGACTTACGTAAGTCTGGTCGTGGGCGTCACCGTGGGGTGCTTGCCAAGAGCCAGCATGCTGGGGTTGTTAACTTACGGGATGGCGGCCTGTGCATTTCTTGGGGCCTTTTACAACGCCGATGACGTGCCGCGCCTGATTCCTTTTATGACTCTGAACGTGGTGATTACCTTAACAACGCCGGTCTTGATCGCTATTGGATTGTTTGTGACGTAACCTGATCGTATAGGAATTTCCATTTTTCCACCGCAGAGACGCAGAGAGCGCAGAGAAAAAGCCTGAGTTGTAGATTAAGCTTGCTCCGGGCGTTAGGTGTCAGGATATGGATTCTCCTTTTTTCTCGGCGTCCTCTGCGTCTCTGCGGTGAGATCATTTTCCAGAGTCCGCCCGCAGGGTGTTAACTTGATGAGAGACCTTCTCGAATAGTGTGCAGGCATTTTAACAGTCTGAAACTTATGGAAAGTCTAATGAAGGATCTGGCTCAAAAAGAGCTTTGAACGATCGTGCTGGGGATTGGTAAAGAATTCCACGGGGGTGTTCTGTTCGAGGACCTGCCCGAAATCCATGAAGAGCACCCGGTGGGCGACACTCTTCGCAAAACCCATTTCATGGGAGACCACGAGCATGGTCATGCCCTCATGAGCCAATTGCATCATTACCTCGAGCACTTCCTTCACCATTTCCGGGTCAAGAGCGCTGGTGGGCTCGTCAAAGAGCATCACCTTAGGTTTCATACAAAGACTGCGGGCAATGGCAACCCGCTGCTGCTGGCCGCCGGATAGTTGGCCGGGGAATTTCTTTGCCTGCTCAGCGATGTGGACCTTTTTCAGGAAGCTCATGGCGATCTCTTCGGCTTCGACACGGGGTGTCTTACGCACCCAGATCGGCCCCAGGGTCAAATTTTCCAAGACCGTCAAGTGGGGGAAAAGGTTGAAGTGCTGGAAAACCATGCCCACTTCCACCCTGATTTTTTCTATGTTCTTGAGGTTATTGGTCAGCTCGGTATTGTCGACAATGATCTGACC
>JADGQM010000319.1 GCA_017881795.1 Syntrophobacteraceae bacterium | reverse complement strand
AGCCTCGGGCCGCCCGGACGATGGATCCTATGGGAAGGGAAAGGAAGCTCAGGAACAGAAGCACCATCATGAAAACCACGAGATACGGGCTGAAAGGCGCTCCAGTCTGGGGCCAGAGGATACTCACCAGCATCGCGCCGAAGATGGCGGCAAGCATCACCCAGTCTTTGGTTTGAATCATTCGAATTTGCTCCCGACAGATCGCTTAACGGGGCCGATTCAGATCGCGAGCTCTTAGGGTCGAAACTGGCTGGTCACGGTTTTCATTGAGCGAGTGCTGAACAAACAGTGCGGGGTTTAGCTTCAAAATCCATAGCCGCCGGTATTGGCGGCTGTCAGGATGCCGTTCTCAAAGGTTAAGATCCACATAAATCGGGTTGGACCAAAATTGTAAATCCATCGCTCAATCTCATTAATGATCAATGGCCCCCGCAGCCACCCATCAGGGGTGTGAAACGGAACAAAGCCGGCGCCGACCGTCCTTTCTTCTCTCGATTCCACCCATGACGGTTCACCGCATTTGCTCAGGACATCGACCATGAGGTCTCCAACCCAGGCGCACTGTACTGATCCAGCAATGGCCTTGGGTTCCAAGGATAAGGAGC
Organism: Syntrophobacteraceae bacterium; assembly: GCA_017881795.1. GTDB lineage: Bacteria > Desulfobacterota > Syntrophobacteria > Syntrophobacterales > Syntrophobacteraceae > JADGQM01. The sequence continues at coordinate 4,359 of JADGQM010000319.1, read as the reverse complement.
TGGCGACTACGAGCCAAACGACAAGAACCAGCCATTTTTTTGAGACTCTCTTCATCTTGATCACCTCCAAAGTGTTGCCAAAAAGCAAGGTCAATAGGGTGAGGTAGACAATAACATTCTGATTATTGGCCGCAAGTGAAAACTGGGCAGTTCTGTTTTGTAATAAGCTAAGGGGGCGTCCAAAAATAAAAGGCCTTCTTTTAACACAAAGAACACGAAGAGCACGAAGTGATTTCTTCGTGCTCTTCGTGTTCTTCGTGGTTCAAAAAAGGGTTGAAATGGGTGCAAGTTATTTTTGGACAGTTTCTAAGGAGAAAGTTTCCATGAAGAAGAACGCAGAATTGCAGTATGATGTCAAGCAAGAGCGTTATAGTAAGGGTTCATCCGGAAACTCATTGCTCGAATTGGACGGGCGTAGGGGCGGACTTTATGTCCGCCCGCAATTGGCAATGATTTCGGCGCATTTCGGGAGAGGATAAGTCCCTCCCCTACAGTCCAAATTCAGAAATGTGGAGTTTCCGCATGGAAACTAGCTAAGCATCAGATGAACCATGGCAGTCATGGGAGGTATTAACCGATGCGGGCAATGATTTTTGATGGACCGGGCCGGTCATTGCGCCTCGCCAAGGTGGCGACACCAACACCAGGTCCGGAACAGGTGCTCCTCCGTGTCCACGCATGCGGGATCTGCCGCACCGATCTCCACATTCTTGATGGAGAACTGAAAGACCCCAGGCTTCCCCTTATTCTGGGCCACCAGATTGTCGGTACGGTGGTCGCGAAAGGTGAGAAAGTCGAGCAGTTTGCCGAAGGAGACCGGGTGGGGGTCCCCTGGCTTGGCGCCACCTGCAACCATTGTCGCTACTGCCTCTCCGGCCGCGAGAACCTGTGCGATAACGCTCAATTCACGGGCTATCAAATCGATGGCGGTTTTGCCGAATATACCGTTGCCGACCACCGGTTCTCTTTCCCCATTCCGGAAGGATACCCGGACCTCCAGGCGGCGCCGTTGCTTTGCGCAGGGTTGATTGGTTACCGTTCCTTGATCATGACGGGGGATGCCGAACACCTCGGATTGTATGGTTTCGGGGCTGCGGCTCACATCGTCGTCCAGGTTGCCCGTTGGCAGGGGCGGAAGGTTTACGCCTTCACCCGTGCAGGAGATGTCGAAACCCAGCGGTTTGCCCGCCAGCTCGGAGCGGTCTGGGCGGGGGGTGCTTTGGATCTTCCTCCGGAGGAACTGGAGGCAGCGATCATTTTTGCACCGGACGGCGCACTGGTTCCGGCCGCGCTCAAAGCCGTTGCAAAGGGTGGAACTGTGGTCTGTGGCGGAATCCATATGAGCGATATCCCCGCCTTTCCTTATGACATTCTCTGGGGCGAGCGCACCATCAAGTCGGTGGCAAATCTCACACGGCGGGACGGCGAAGCGTTTCTGGCTTTGGCTCCAAGGGTGCCGGTTCACACCGAAGTACACCCTTTCCCGCTCGCTAAAGCCAATGAAGCTTTGGACGCCCTGCGCCGTGGTCTCTTTCACGGTGCGGCAGCACTCGTTGTGGATGGGGCGGAGGATGTAAAGCAAAATTAAAGCCAAAGCAGCAGATTGGATGTGAGGACAATACATGAAGATGATCGCGGCCTGGATTCAAGTCATTCTTGTTTTGCTGATCGTGGGATATGGCACATGGCAACTCTTCCAGGGCAACTTTGCCCAGTCCTTTGCCACGTTGCCCTTTCTTTTTGTCTATTATGTCTTTGTCGTTGTGCGCCTCAGACGGAAACAATATGACACCATGGATGATCCCGAAGATAATTGATCCTCCTCACCAGCCTTACACTTCAGGCAAGAAATATTTATCCGAGACATCCAGACCGACGCGGCTTCCGAAACCGCGTCGGTCTCCCAATCTTGGACGATTATTTATTGCCAAGCGCCTGACTCTTCCTCAAAGATACCCAAATCCCGGTTCTTTCGACATTTGAAAGGGTCAAAGATCCTCCCATTCATCGCGATGTAAATTCCGTCGGGGAGGGAAGACACCGCTCCCACAGCAACCCCGACGTTGAATACGGCATCACTTGATTTGAAATCAGCCGGCTCCATGGCGCCCGTTAACACGATGCATTTTCCCCTGATGTCGCTCAACCTTTGGCCGGTCTCCACCATGGTGTCGGTGCCATGGGTGATGATAATCCTTCGACCGGGCTCTGCCGCCACGCGATCTCTCACCAGGTGCCGATCAGCCTCGTCCATGTCCAGGCTGTCTTTTCTCAAAAGCGACTCAATCTCATACTCAAAAGCGATGGGCAGACTCCCCAGAATAGCCCGAACACTGGGAAAGCCAACCTGGTATTGGCTCAACTTATCAAAGTAAACCTTGTCAATAGTTCCCCCCACTGAAAATATCTTGATCCTCACTGAATTCTCCATACCCGTTCAAAATCTCCTTAAAACGCGCCGGCATCGGCTCGTCCCGGAAGCTTCCGCAGCATCACTGCCAGATGGATTGCTCGGGACTTACATCTTTTTCCAAAATTTAAGGACAAGTTCACTAATATTAGTGCTGGCGAAAACGTGATGAATTATAATCCAGTTCAGACGAGGGACTAGATCTTAATAACGGCATCACACAGCCAAGGAGGATCCAATGACAAGAGAACAGGAAAAGGGGATGAAATGGGTGGAAAAGGCTATTGATTTTTACAAGGCCAGCGGCAAAGAAATCGCTCTAGCTGAATTCGCACACCCGAGAGGGCAGTTTGTTAAAGACCAGCGCTACATTTTTGTGCTGGATCTCAACGGGATCATGCTTGCACACGGAATCAATGAAAAATATGTTGGCAAGGATTTTCTTGAGCTCAAGGATTCCGACGGCAAGAGCTTCATTCGTGAGATCCTTGAAACTGCCAAGACCAAGGGTTCCGGTTGGGTCGACTACAAATGGTACCACCCGGTAAACAAGGAAGATCGACCCAAAACCGTGTACGTTCAGAAAATCGACGACATCGTCGTTTGCAGCGGCATCTACCAGGACATCGTAGAGGTGGATCTCTTGTGATTGGAGACATGAGGATAAGACCGAACATTATGGGAGGGTGTTATGACATTCGAAGAAATCAAATCCGCCGTCATGAGTTTGAGCGAGAGCGACCAAAGGCGTTTCATCGTCGAGGTTCTCCCTAAGATTTGGCCGCAAGCATGTGTGGATGATGCCTGTGTCGAAGAGGTGAGAGGACTTGTAGACGAATCAACTGTGCAGGAATATAGGAAACAACACCTTGACCATATCTGAGGTAGGGGCGGCCGGCCGGTCGCCCCTACCGGACGAAACCGGCTACGGACTTCCGCCGAGATGTACTAGCGAGGCTTCACTGCTGTGCCTGTCCTGTTCTTCTGCTCACTTGGGTCGGTGTAGTATTTTTGCCCCCAGCCGGCAACTTTTCCATCTTTGATCAGGATGGGAGTAAAGCGTCTACGCTCGTCATTTGCCCAATGATTGGTCTCGTAAATGAGGAACTCTTCGTCGCCATAGGCCTCACGTGTGTATGGGTTGCCCAGCAGCGAGAGTACGGCTTCCCTGTCCATGCCGACCTGGAGTTGCATCAGGAGTTCATGAGCTGTATGGGATTTCACCTGCCTGGCTATGCCGCACCCTGAAACGATGACGACGAGGCCAAGCAGAATTACCGGGCGGATGAGTCTCTTCATGGCTTCTCTCCCGCTTGTTATGGACCGGGGCCAAGACAATGTTGTTGAATTAACAATTCAGGAATTGAGGGATTCAGGGATTGGATTTGCCAAACCAGGACTATCTCTGCCTTGCGCCGTAAGAATTCCTCAATTCCTCAATTCCTCAATTCAACAGCATAGGGGCAAAGATCTCTCGCTGCATTATCATACCAGTGCGCGAAACCATACAGATCCTGCAGCAAGACGTCAAGATTTGGAGAAAATCTGTCACAGGGCGATCCATTAGAACGCGCTGGGTTCAAGCCTTCGGGGAGATTTCACCCATGCCCTTCGGAGCAGCCTCTGGCCCAAAAGCCAGGGGCTTTTTGTTGAAATCCGGCATGATGACCCCTTGCATTGCTGACCATCTCCATGATGGGTTGCTTTTTGGGGGCAGATCCTTCATTTTTAGTTCACGAATCCACTCTTCTTGGTTCAATCTTCACCGGAGTTCAGGACAATGATCAAGTCTTTCCAGGAGAATCGCTGTCCTATTTGTGAGAGCCCCATAATCTGTGAAGCCCCTAGGGTAGGACGTCCAAATCGGTCTTCGACCATTCCCCGGTTTTTGGCCCCCGTGAAAACCCTCCTGAGCCAAGATGTGACGGTCGTAAAGGAGGAAATCCGTA
>JADGQM010000072.1 GCA_017881795.1 Syntrophobacteraceae bacterium | reverse complement strand
CGCTGGGCGGCCCGATCCGCTTCGTGCTCGGCGGTTCCGGCCATATTGCCGGCATCATCAATCCGCCCGCGGCCAACAAATACGGCTACTGGACCAACGACGTCAAGGAACTACCCGAAACGCCGGAAGCGTGGTTCGATGGCAGCAAGCAACAACCAGGCTCGTGGTGGACCGACTGGCAAGCGTGGGTCACGGGCCTCGGCAGCGCCCAGGTGCCGGCGCGCGATCCGGTCAAGGGCAAGTTCAAGGTGCTCGAAGACGCGCCGGGGTCTTACGTGAAGTTCCGCCTCGACACGCAGAAGAAGGAGAAGGCGTGACAGCTAGCGCAGTCGCGCTGGAGACGGTCTCTGAAGCTGACGTCTACCTTTATGCAGGGGTGAGCGGTGACCTCAATCTGGCTCATATTAACGAGACCTACGCCCAGAATACCTTTTTTAAAACCAGGATTGCCCATGGGATGTTATCCGCCGGATTCATCTCCGCAGCCATCGGGATGCAGCTCCCGGGGCCTGGCACGATCTATATGCGACAGGAACTGAACTTCAAGGCGCCAGTCCGTATTGGAGACACGGTTACCGCCCGCGTTGAGATCGTTGAAATCAATACCGAAAAGAAGCGGGTCCGGCTGAAAACCACGTGTGTCAATCAAGAGGGCACCGTGGTGCTCGATGGTGAGGCCTTGGTCAGCCCACCGAAGGCTTGAGACGTGAGCTCGCCTTTTCGCGGCCAGGTTCTATTCCTGGGAAGGAGGCTCTTTCTTTGCCTCCTTTCCTAAGTACAGCACAGCAGAATAAGGTGTCCATTATCCCCGGTCGTCATTCCCGCATGCTCTTAGCGGGAATCCAGCAACAAAGCCTGGATGCCAGCCTTCGCGGGCATGACGACTGGAATTCGGACACTCATTTATGCGGAGCTGTACTAAGTTCGAGAAAAGGTCGAAAAGGGAGTCAAGAGGCACCAAGGGGGGCAGGGGTGCTGGCGCATGTGGGAAAAAATCCTTGCCCATCTCGAGCCAATTCTGAAACTGCTGATCAAGGCTCGCTTTGTGGGCAAGATAGTTTCTGATGGTAGGTTCCAGATATTTTTCGAAGAATTCGCTGAGCACATTTTGCCCATACTGTATAACCAGGTGGAGAAGGGTTACCGGCAAAAGGCTGTTGTTCTTTCTTGCTTCCTCCATGATGATCTGGGTGAGAATAAAGGCCGTCACGTCTTCCTCGGTTTTGGCATCGATGACCTGTACCTGACGGCCTTCTCTAATCATGTCAGCCACCTGACTCAGAGTGATATAGGCACTCTTTTCCGTATCATACAGTCGTCGGTTGGCGTATTTTTTGAGTAACACTCTTTCGGGCATTTCACTCTCCCGGCCAGGACACGCTGACCTATTTATGACACAATGCAAAAAACAATCTATTGCTCAATGGTCAATCCATCGACAAGTTGACTTTAACGTAGTCAAATTAATATATTAGCAGAGGGATGGCTTTTCATAAACATTTATTGTTATGGTGCATCGCACCATTTTCCCTTGACTTGGGAACGACAACAATTATGTTAGGTATACCTCGGAGCGAGAGTGGTAAGCATCGATAAATTATAACATCAAGAGGGAGTTTAACACACATGGAACCATTGAAACTGGCAAAACAGATGATCGATTTCAACAAGGCCACCTTCGACAACACCTTTAATGCCATGGTTTTGTTGCAGGAGCAAACAGAAAAAATGCTCAACACCTTCATGGAACAGGCGCCCTTGCTGCCCGAAGAAGGGAAGAAGATGCTCAGCGAATGGGTGCAGAGCTTCAAGAAGGGTCGCGAAGAATTCAAGAAAACCGTAGACGAGAGTTTTAGCAAGGTGGAAGCCTATTTTGCGCAAGCTGGCAAATAGAGCCAGCAGCGAAGGCTGAACGCAACGGACTTCAACCACTCGCTGCGGCATGAGGCGAAGCGGCTGAACCTGCAGCGATTACCGAGGAGTAATCCAGATGGACCCCAAAGATGCAATGAAACAGATTATCCAACATAACAAAACCACTTTCGAAAACACCTTCAACATCCTGGCAACGGGTCAAGACCAGATGGAAACAATGATGGCCATGTTTCTGAACCAGGCCGCATGGCTTCCAGCGGAAGGAAAGAAAGTCATTGAAGAATGGGTCAAGGCCAACAAGAAGGGTCGTGAAAACTTCAAGAACGTGGTGGACGAGAGCTTCAAAAAGGTTGGGGGATTCTTCGGCGGCACCGCAGCTGGTCCTATGGAAGGTACGAAAGAAATGGGATATTGGGAGTTTAAAGAAGGAATTTGCAATAATGCAGGGTGGCAGTTACGGAAAACTGATCCACAGACTTATGTGGTTATAAACAGCAAACACGAAAAGATGGGAATTTTTAAGAGTCGTGAAGGGTTTTTCCCAGACCCGGAAGCTTTCAAGGCCGCTGAGGCGCCACCCGAAAGTGCCTAGTATTTTACGGCAGAAGTTGATGCCGACCATGGGCGGTGCGAATACTCAGTGGTAAGAGAGCGACACCATGATGACGGGAAGAGATGACCTGCAGTTGATCAACCAGGACCTTCATCAGGTGCAAACGGCGCAGGAGGAGGCTGGACAACGCCTGGGTGTACTACATCAGCAACTCAACGCCCTGCACCAGGAAACCGGTGAACGCTACCTTGCACCTGTACGCGATGGCTATCACAAGACTAAACTCAAGTGACGTCCGAGCAGTTGCGAGTGGTTGCCCCCAGTGTAGAAATTCTGTGGACCATGATGGCGGGTTCTTCATACATGGGCTAAACGTCGTCAGAATCCTCAATGACAATTGGCCAAGGTACAGATACATATGGTTTTCTAGCATGAGGAACAGGCAGCCCCGGATGGCGGAGGATACGTCAGCCGGTTGACCGATGGCTCGGGTATGGATAACTGCCTTATAGAGCCAAAAACAAAATCGTCAAAAGTTCAAGATTCAAATTCTCTATCTGCATTTTCTTGTGTTCCAGTAATAGGAATCGATTCCGGGACGACAGCTATCTTCTCTACTGATTTTCGGCGCCCGTTTCGATCACTGCGGAAAACGATCATCCCATTTCGGAACGCGCAAAGCTCTCCACGCGCCATAGACACCCATCCCGGATGATCGTCAAGAGGCTTGGTTGCAAACACCGCAATAGATCTCTCAGGATTCTTCTTGTCCTGGGAGCAATCAGAGGGTGCGCTTCCCACTAGAAGAGTTTCACAACAGAGGATCATCAACCTGTGGAGGGTCCCCCTTCCGAAAACATCACTATAGGCAATGACGGTGGTGCCGTCCGTCATTAGCACATTGAGTTTATGACGTTTTTTATGGTTTCTTCTTGGTCTCCGATTGACGACGATAAGAAACTTCCAAAAATCGATGAAGTTCTTTTCTGACCAATTAAGGATGGCATGCTTCTCTATGTGATCGAGAATGTAACAGAATAAAGCCTCTGAATCGGTGCCGGATGCCATCCATGTCGGGTGGCTCCAGAGGGAATTCCGAAAACTTGGGAAGCTCCAAGTCCGTATCATCACATCATCGATGTCAAAGCACACTGAGCGAACTTGCGCGACGACCATAGCATTTTCAGTAAGGAAAGAATTGCTTGACGAGGAGTGGTTCTCGGCTGAGCATTGCTCATCGAGGGCTGAGCGCCGCAGATTCGCCAAGGAGGCTGCGTGGGACCATAACACCTAATCTGACCGATTGTTCGGCTTCACATCCGCTGGGCGGGCGCAAAGCCCGCCCCTACGCTCCAGGATGACAACCCATTACGTAGAGGCGGGGTTTATCCCCGCCCGCCATGGCTGGGAAGTATGCCCTGCTGCGAATGCTGAATCGCTCAATTTAGGTAACACTTTGGTGGCCTGTGTGAGAACACGCGCGCATCCATGATCTCTGATGCCGAAAGGCGTTGAGCACCCTTGATCATGTTTGGACTTACTGGGCAATACCAATAAATCGGCCCCGAAATATCCTTTACTGAACCCACGGCAGGTGCTACCTTCAAACAATTAAAAAGCGATTCTTTATCAGCCCTCAAGCAAGCCTGGAGTTCAGCAACTATAGGGTGGCAGAAGATGGTCTCAGGTCCCCGAGCGTAGGAGGTGTAACATGAAGCGTTCCATTCTCTTAAGCGCAGTGCTGTTGATTGCCGTGGCTTGTCTGAGTTCTTTTGGATACAGCGAGGATTTCGGCATCCCAGGCAAGGACGGGTTTGGCGGACCTTCCAACAGTGTCTCCGGGGAGGAGGATTCCGGTCGGTTTTGCGCCGAGCGGGAAGGTATTAGCCCACTGGAGCGCCGTTGGGCGATGGCAGGAGGATTATCAGACATGGCCCGACCGACCGCCAACGATCGTTCTCGGACAAGACGAGACGAAGAGACTGCCAGGCGAGAGGAAGCTCCGGGGGTCGGTCCCAAGGGGGGTGTGACCGAGGAGTGGAAGAGATGGTATGCCGCCAGGGGAACGGGTGACGATGCTGCCGTTGGCGTGGTCGTTGATGCTTCGGGTAATGCCTATGTGACCGGAACGTCCAAGGGGAGGGGAACGCTCAGCGATATAGTTACCATCAAATACGACCCGCAGGGAAAGGTCCTTTGGACCAAGCGGTACAATGGCACCGGAAAGGGGACGGATGAAGCTTCGGCCATCACCTTGGATGCTCTGGGAAACGTCTATGTGACCGGGTCCTCATTCGGTGGCACCAAAACCGGCCAGGACTTCATAACGCTGAAATACGACGCGAGCGGCAAGCTCCTCTGGCAGAAGCTCTACCATGGGCCTGGCAATGGGGATGATGGCGCGAGGGCGATTGCCGTGGACGCCTCCGGGAATGTCTATGTCACCGGCTCTTCTTTCGGGGGCAGCTCTGGGAAAGACTATGCAACCGTGAAGTGCGACGCGAGCGGCAAGCTACTCTGGGAGAAGCGCTACAATGGGCCGGGCAATGGTGATGATGGCACCACGGCGATTGCCGTGGACGCCGCCGGGAGCGTTCATGTCACCGGCTCTTCCTACGGGGCCAACTCCAAGAATGACTATGCAACCGTGAAGTACGACGCGAGCGGCAAGCTCATCTGGCAGAAGCGCACCAACGGCGCGGGTAGTTCCGAGGAAAGGTCGCGGTCCCTTGCCCTCGACAGCTCGGGAAACATCTATGTGACAGGAGCTTCCGACCTCGGATATCTCACTGTCAAGCTCTCCCAGTAATTCCTCGGCTAAGGCGCATGGCAATGAATAATCGTCCAAGACGGGAGACCGACTCGATTTCAAAAACCGAGTCGGTTTGGATATCACGGATACACAGTCTCACCTGCTCAGGTCTATGGCCTCCTTTGTGTTCCTCACATCCAGGAACGCCTCACCGCACCATCTTCCTTCAATTTAATCCACGATCCCCTCTTTCAATGCATGGAGGCTGATGATTGGGATGGTCAAGCAACTGTCTCGTTGCGGATCGTACATCACCCTGTAGGACATCCCCCGGTTTCCCTGTCGGTCCATGACGCCCCAACCACGCACAACATAAGGGCACTCATCGTTGAAACAGATATACATATAGTCTACGTCCCAGGTGCTGAAGGGGCTGTTCGGCGGCACCCATTTTTTCATGCTCTGACCACAGTGCGGACACTGCAGGGTGTCTTTGATTGTCTTGCTCTTCTCACTCACGGTCTGAACCGTCATGGAACCTTCATCCGACGCCTCCAGTTCGGGCCTTGGCTTTTTCCCCGTCTGCCCCCCGACGCTATCCGCGTAGACGGCGTAGATCGGGTCACTGGGAATACCAAGGTGAGCATATCGGTCATCCTCTGGGCGGGGGCGGCCGCGCGAAACGAAGACCTTCGGCTCTTCATAGCTTTTCGCACTCCTGAAAAACTCCTGAACCATCGCCACCCGCTCCGCTTCGCTCGAGATTTGCCAAAGTTTCGTGGCTTTTTCAGGAAACATGCGATTGGAAAAGATCACGAGAAAGAGCCCTCCTGGTTTAAGGACCCTCGCAACCTCGCGGAAGACCTCGAACGGTTTGGTCATATAATCCACAGAAACGGTATTGATCACGGCATCGAACATCGCGTCGGGAAAAGGCAACAAAGGATTTGCATTGAGATCGTGGATGACGATTTCGGAGAGGAGCTTATTTTCGTCGAGCTCCTTGCGATTCAGACCCAGACCAACCACTCTCGTGGCATTGAGGTGGGCAGGCAAATGAGAATCCCAACTGGCCATGAGATCCAGAATGATTGGGCTCTCTTCATTGAGCAGTTCCCCGATGATTTTTTGAACCGTGGCGAGAGCAACGGCATCGAGATGCTGCACAAAACGATCCGTCGCGTAAAAGAGCATGTCATCCGATTCATCCAGCCTCGAAAATGCGTCATCTTGTCGGACCCCATCAAACCGGGAAGCGCTCTGGTTCGGCTCTGCTAAAGCGGTGTTCATGGTGGTTATCCTCCCAATAAAAAAACCAGGTTACAGCAACTGTAAACCTGGCTCATCGCCCCATATCTGGGCAGGTTCAACGCTCTTAAACAAATTGTGCTATGAAATTAAGCGCTGCTTCCCGGTTGTCAACTGCACGGGCGCTGACTCATGTCTTCTCTGGTGTAATCCTCTCCGTAACGTGCGGGACAGAAGTCTAAAAGCGTGTCTGAAAATTCAATTTTCGTGCAGCCGTCGGTTAAAAAATCCCCCCCGACCCCCCTTTACAAAAGAGGGGAGCCCTAAATCCCCCTTTCATAAAGGGGGATTTAGGGGGATTTTCAGACACCCTCTAAGACAGGAAACAGGCCTGGCGGGATATCGGCTTCCCGGCCCTTTGCTCCAATTCCGCCAGAGCATTGCAGATGGCTTCCTTCATGGAAAGGAGCCGGATGGGCACCAGTTCCAGTATCCGGTTATCCTTACAGATCACTTCATTTTTCAGCCCCTCGACCAGTGGCATTACAATTCCTGCAGGAACGGGGGTTACCAGACTGATCCAGTAGGATGAAAGCACGGGGCTGAGAAAGGGAACGGCGATAACCATTCGGCGCAGTCCGCGCATTTGAGCATAAATTTCCATTAACTCCCGATAGGTGATGATGTCCGTCCCCCCGATGTCCAGTGTCAATCCGGCAGTGGCGGGCTGGGAGACGCACCCGATAAGATACTCGATCACATTCTCGACCGCGATGGGCTGACAGCGGGTATCGATCCACCTCGGGCAAATCATCACCGGGAGACGCTCGGCGAGGTGACGCAGCATCTCGAAAGGCGCACCCCCGGCCCCGATGATATTTGCGGCTCTCAGGACCGTCGTTTTGACCCGACCCGATTGGAGGATCTGCCCTACCCTCTGCCGGCTCACCAAATGTGCCGAGAGGTTATCGGCCATTTCTCCGAGCCCGCCCAGATAGATGATGCGCTCCAGCCCCGCAGCATCAGCAGCTCTTACAAAATTCTCGGCAGCCTGAAGGTCTCGGCCGATGTAGGTTTTATAGTGGAAAATGCTGCGGCCCCCCATGGAGTGCACGAGGTAGTATGCCACTTCCATTCCCTCCATGGCTCGATCGAGACCTTCCCGATTGAGCAGATCCCCCTGCACGACTTCAACTTCGCAACTTCCCGCCAACTCCCTCGGGAATCTATCCAGCGAGCGGGCAATGCACCTCGTCGGGAGCCCTTCCTGGTTCAAGATCCGCAACAATCGCCCACCGATGAACCCGGTCGCCCCGGTCAGAAATACCTTCGGTTTCGCTCCCACAGCTATGTTTCCCCTCCCATTCATTCTGGATTATCGAGAAAGTGCAGCCAGTTCCGGATGATGTCCCGGAAATCTGCCAGACTCAGATGAAAAGGTTTTTCACCCGGATCGAACAGGGCTTCGATAATGGCTTCGTTTTTCGACAGAGAGAGGATATGCGCGTTGCCTACCCGTCGCCATGACGTGATTTCCCCGTTGAAAATCCTTTCGATCATGGTCACGATCTCGTCACAACTCGCCGGGCTATCCTGGATATCCTCGGTCAGGAAATGACCGATGACCTCGCCGGATCGCCCGGCCTCAACGCACGGGTCACCATCTGCATTTCGATAGAACTTCATCCTGTTTGCCTCTGAAATCCAACATCCGAGATTAACTATTGGTCGCGCCGGTATACAGGAAAAGCGGTGTTAATTTTTCCGTCGGACACGAGATACCCCTCTATGGTAAACCCTTTGCCCGAAGGCCCGCTGAACTTGTAGGAAGTCCCTGGTTTCCTCTGCTTGTAAGCATTGAGGACCGCCTGGATTACTTGTTCCCGCGTCATACTATCGGGAAAGAAGGTCGACTGCTTGCTCAGCCAGCGCCCCCCCGCGGCGCGGATCTCGACTCGTCCCGTGTAGACTCCCGCTTTATTGGGAGAATCCGTTACGGCAGTGACTCGCGCTTTCCCAGGATCGCGCCCGCCCGGACGTGAGTGAAAGCCAACCGGATCGCCTTTCCCGTTGATATAACCATCGAAGAGGTGGGTCTCATTGATCGCCGGAGTCGTTGCGCTCCACTTTGTGTGCACATGCTCTTTTCCGTCACGAGCAGCGCTGCTGCACTCGGGACTTAAGGCAGTGAGCGCAAAGCTCACGAAGATAAAAAGGGAAAATGAGGCCCTTGAACGTTGCTTCTTCATGGTGCCAACTCCTCTCTGCAATCCGGATCGGCGCCCACGGTTTCAGCGGCTTCCATGCGGTGGTAAAGCACCATCAAAACTGCATGAATGCCTGGCGTGGCAGCTTCTTAGACATGATTCCTGAGCTGCAGTTCCAGGGGATGGGGATTGAGGTAATACTGCACTTTAAGATACGGTTGCCCATATTTTCTCACGTAGTGATTGATTAGAGTAATCGGCACAATGAGAGGAAAATGGCCGTCATAATAGTGCTCGATGACCTCCAGCAGTTCTTGTTTTTCATCCGAAGAGAGTTGTTTCTTGAAATAACCCATCAGGTGCTGAAGCACATTGGTATTCTTCTTCACGGTCGCTCTGAGCTTCAAGACCTCCATCAACAACCCCTGGTACTGCCGGTAAAGTTCCTCTTCCGGGATGGCTTTTGCGCCTGCCACCAGCTTTCCGAGATGGTTGCCATGCTTCGGACTGTGAGCCATCACCAACAGCTTGTGACGGGCGTGAAAATCCACCAGGCTGCCAACTTTCCCACCCTGCTCCGTCATTTCCCGCCACCGCTTGAGCACAAAGATCCGCTCGATAAAGCTTTCTCTCAGCGCCGGATCATGCAATCGACCCTCTTCCTCAACCGGAATCAAGGGGAAGTGCTTCATGAAAATACCGGCAAAGAGACCGATACCGATTTTTCTGGGCATCCCGTTCCGGTCGAAGATCTTCACCCGTTCCATACCACTGCTTGGCGAATTGCTCTTGAAAATGAACCCGCAAAGATTTTCCTGCTCCAGTTTTGTCACCCGGTTGCAGGCCCACGCCAGCATCTGGTCGGTAATATCCCGCTTCGTCCGGGACGTCACCAACCTTGGCGCCTGAGGGTCTCCCTCGAGGTGCATGGACTCTCGAGGTACCCCCAAACCGCACTCCACCTCCGGGCAAACCGGCACATACTCCACATATTGCCCAAGGGTATCTCTCACAAACCGATCCAACTTATGCCCCCCGTCATACCTGACCGATTCTCCCAGGAGGCAGGTGCTGATGCCGAGCCTGACTGTTTCCATTATTGGCTCCTTCCTGTTCAGGCATAAGTGTAGGGGCGACCGGCCGGTCGCCCCTACACAATCGGGTTAAATGGCGGTCGAAACGGAAGCGAATCGTTCTACCAATTACAGGGCTTCTGTTCGAGTTTATGTGCTCGGATGAGGTCGGCAATGAACGGAGGCGACAATTGGCGCAACGAATTCACAATGATGTCAGCCTGATAAAGCCTGTCTGGAGGAGCGGTGCCGCTAAGGGCAATCGCGGTCATGCCCCCCGCACGAGCGGCCTCGATACCCGCCGGCGCATCCTCGATTACCGCGCATCCCGATGGGTCCAAACCGAGACGCTCGGCAGCCACTGCAAACACCTGAGGATCGGGCTTGCCGCGCGTGACTTCGAGACCATTGACGATCGCGGCAAAAGAGTCAACCCGTCCCAGTCCCTGCAAACAAATTTCCACATTTTCGGGAGGCCCCGAAGACCCGACCGCCAGCAAAAAGCCGGCCTGGCGAAGGGCGTCGATGAGCTCCACCGCCCCATCCATGACCGGAAAGCTCTGTTTTAAGCTTGCGCGATACAGAAATTCTTTCCGTTCATCCATTTGCGTGATCTGCTCTTCGGAAAGATTTGGTCCCCAGAGTGTCTGGATGATATCCTTGCTGGTGCGCCCGAAGAGCGACGAGAATTCCGCTTCCGTCTGGGTGTGGCCGAACTCTTTCCCCAGGAGAAGCCAACTTTCAAAATGAGCCCTGTAAGAATCCACAAGGACGCCATCCATATCAAAAATTACCGCCATGCGGGACGGTTCAGAAATGCCAGGCATACTTCAGACCTCCAAAAAACGGTTCATCGCGGATTAACGTGAACAAACTACTCTTTTGGGATTCACGATTTCCTCACGCGAAGACGCGAAGCCGCAAAGGCAATAGAAGATCACTTCGCGCCTTCGCGTCTTCGCGTGAGACCGTTCTGCTAAGATCACGCAAATCCCCATTGAGCTGGTTTACCCAGTCAGAACATGGGCAGATAGCGTTGACTTGCAGCAAAACATTTAAATCCCCCTTCGATTTGGAGACAAGCCGAAAGAACTTGGTCGCTTATAAAGTCAGCCGGCACTCACTCCTGAGCTCCCTCCCGGGTGAGACCCTGGAGGGCTGAAGCGATTTCGCGACTAAGATTTTCCAGGGTCCGGCTCTGGGCCGATACAAGGGCTCCAAAAGAGGCTCCACCAGCGGATTCAACGAAGGTTGACCTCTTCAACCGGAGAACTCCCTTGCCCTTTTTCCCGAGGACGGACCACTGCGCCTCCAACAAAACCTTCTCTCCCAGGATGCCGTCAAAGCGATACACATCGACCACAACCTGGTAGGTTACATCGACTGAGCCCGGCCATGGGTATGGAACGACGCTGTCGTTCTGGAGCAGCAGAACAAGGTTCTCGGCCAGCGTGCGGGAAACATTACTGGAGAGGGGTTCGGCCCACCGATCAAATTCAGCAAGTTGCACGGTGTTCTGGTCGGTGCGCGTGACAATCTGGGGCCGATCAAGATAATCCGGGAGCCTCACCGGGCCGAGTCCGATGGAAACTGCCTGGTCAAGGGTCGCTGTTCCCGGCGGTGCAGGGCCGTGGGAGATCGGCTCCAACATGTAGAACTTCGAGGGCGGAGTGCCGGCACAACCGCCCAGGGTTACCAGCAAGACGCAAAGGATCATCAGAACTGGCTCAAAAATGCGGCTGATCATCATTTTATTTTCCCCTATCCTCACCTTTTCCGCGCAGGAGCGCATCCGGGTGTCTATCCAGGTAATCGGCCAGGGTTCGCACCGAACGAGCCGCTGTCGCCAGTTCTTTGAGCGCATTGGAGAGTTCAAAGCGAAGCCGCGAATCTTCGCCAACTGCTCCTCCGATACCGTCGAGAGCCACTTCCGCCTTCTTCAGCGCAACCTGTGCTGTACCCAGCGTACTGGCCATGCTGGAGGCGAGCCCGGCAAGATGACTATTCACCGTTCCAACCAGTTGCCTGGTCCCTTTGGTGATTTCCTTCGCATCGGCCGCCAGGGGGGTTAGATGGGCACGCGTGTCACGCACCAGGCCCTGAGTGTCGGCGAGGGTCTTCTCGATCCCCGAGAGGATGGGTTGGGTCTGATCGCTCATATTTTGTGTGATGAATTCAACGTGTTTCATGGTCTGATTCAGGGAAGTTACGCTTTCCTTGAGCTCAGGCGAATTTATCCAGTTTTCAATGCCTGCAAGAGTCCGTTCCAGGCGCGCGGCAATTTCTTCAATAGGCAACTTCTCGACACTCTTAGAAATACGTTCAAGACTTGAGGAGACGGTTGGAATTTCGACGTAACCCGTCTCGACACCGACATATCGAGCAGGCTTATTGGGATAGAAATCCATATTCACAAAAAGTTGACCCGTGACCAGGCTCTGGATGTCAAGGGTGGCACGCAAGCCTTTTTCCACCAGATAGTCCAGGATGCTGCGGCCCTTCGCCTCTTCCGGCACCTGATCGGCAGAGTTCCCCTGCATCGGCGTCAACCGGTCGGGATCGATCTCAACAAAAACCGGTATCCGCAAGGCCATGTTAGTGGTGTCAAAAACAATCTTGATATCGGTCACCGAGCCAATCCTGACCCCTTTGAAGGCTACTGGAGCACCCTTGCTCAAGCCTTGAACCGATCCTCTGAAGAACAGTACAAACTTCTTCGTGTCTTTGAAAAATTTGCCGCTGCCGAAAATAAGGAGTCCGGCAAGCACCAGCACAAACGACCCGACAACAAAAGCCCCAATGGCTGTGGTACTAGCTTTTTTGCTCATGCTTTTCCTGTGCTCAGACACATTACCGCCCCCTCTGGCGCCGCTCCCGATGATTCACCTCGCGTGAGGAATTCTCGTACTGTCGGATTCGCACACTCTGTCAACAGTTTATGAGGATCACCGGAGGCAATCATGGTGCGCGTTTCCCCATCCAGAAAGACGGAGTTGCTGGCAATGGCAAAGATGCTTGCCAATTCGTGGGTCACCACGACAACGGTAGCTCCGAGGCTGTCGCGCAGCTCAAGGATCAGATCGTCCAGCCTCCGCGCGCTGATCGGGTCGAGGCCGGCCGAAGGCTCGTCAAAAAAAAGAATGTCGGGATCGAGCGCCATGGCGCGGGCCAAACCAGCGCGCTTGCGCATCCCGCCGCTGATCTCCGAGGGGTAGAACTCCCCGAAACCGGCTAACCCAACCAGAGCGAGCTTCAGTGATACCAGCTCCTGAATCTGGCTGGCGGTCAGATTGGTATACTCCCCGAGGGGAAGCGCAATGTTTTCCGCAAGGGTCATGGAACTCCACAAAGCACCGCTCTGATAGAGGATTCCAAACCGCTGCATGAGGCCATTCCGCACGTCCGGCTCCGCCTCCCAGAAGCTCACCCCATCATAAAACACCTCCCCTGTTGCGGGCTCCTTCAACCCGATCATGTGGCGTAACAGAGTGCTCTTCCCGCAACCGCTTCCGCCCATGATGATGAAGATGTCTCCACGATTGATCGTAAAACTGAGATCCCGCTGAATCACGAAGCTGCCGTAAGCCATCGTGAGATCGCGAACTTCAATGTGAGCTTGGGTACTCATTTTCTAAATACCCAGGATATCGAAAATGACGGCAAACATGCCATCAAAGACAATAATAAAAACGATCGCGGTCACCACTGCTGAGGTGGTTGCCACTCCAACCGCGGCCGAGCTTCGCCCGCACTGCATGCCCCGCAGGCACCCTGACAGAGCAACGATAATCCCGAAAACGACGCTTTTTACCAGGCCCGCATTGAAATCAACCAGGCTGATTGCATGTTTTGTTTCATTAAAATACTCGACGAGTGAAAGATTGAGCATGCCGACCCCAATGAGTCCCCCGCCCAGAATCCCCATAAAGTCCGCGTAGAGGCAAAGCAGGGGCATCATCAGGATGAGGGCCAGGGTTCGGGGCAGCACGAGGAATTCCACCGGTGACAGCCCCAGGGTCTGCAGCGCGTCGATCTCTTCATTCACCTGCATGGTTCCGAGTTGGGCCGCATAGGCCGCCCCGGTGCGGCCGGCCATAACGATGGCGCTCATCATTGCCCCCATCTCTCGCGTCATGCCGATCCCCACCAGATCGGCCACATAGATCTGTGCTCCAAACATCCGCAACTGAACGGCGCCGACAAAGGCCAGAATCAGGCCCACCAGAATACTGATAAGGGAAACGATGGGCAGTGCCTGCACCCCGCATTCCTGGATGAACAGCACCAGGTCAACACGACGGAAGCGGGCTTTGCCCGCGAATAGCTTGAGGAAAGCCAGGAAGATGGCGCCGAGGAAGCCAACCATTTCAGTAAGGGCAGACCCGAACGCGACCGTTTGCCCGCCAATTCTGGCGAGCAAAGGAATACGAGTAGCACTCTTGCGAGCATCTTTTTGTTCCGGAACCGCGGTGGCGAGCGCCAACAGTTTAACAACACCATCCGGCAGTCCATCTTTCACCACCTCGATATTCTTGCCAGAACCGTAATCCATGACCTTGAGGACGAAGGTCACCAAATTACTGTCCCACTCGGTCAGCTTCTCGGAGTCAAAGACGATGAGTCTTAGGCCTGGGGCTGATTCGACCTCCTGCTCTAGCTCCTGTAAAGAATGCAGCCCATGGGAAATCCTCCAACTCCCTTCCAGTCCAATAGTTAAGGAGTTTTCCTCCGACCTGAAGAGGTTGATTTTTGGACTTTCCGCTACAGTATGCTGAGAAAGACTCATCTTGTACAACAGGCCTCAAAAAATGCCAAAGTCATGGAATGGACCTCAAATACTCAACTCGATTCCGCATCTTGCTGCAACTGTTTCCGCTTGACTTCTTCTTCCGCCAGTGCTGCTGCAATAGCTGCTCCTGCGGCAGCAGAAAGGCCCGCCCGCCTGGAAGAAGTTTTGTCCGGTGAAGGCGCCTCTCCTTCGGCGCCTTGATTTCCCGAGGTTGGCTCGTCCGGCAGACGGACCACGACATCCCGGGTGGCAAACTCCAAGCCCTTCTCCTTGAAGATTTCCTTGAGCCGCTTAAAGACCTGGCGCTGGATGACAAACTGTACGCCCGGCTTGGTCTTAAATTTCACTCTCATGATCAGGCCGGCGTCGTCAAGGGCCAGCACGCCCGCACTCTTAATGGGCCCCAGGAGGTTGGGTCCCATTTCTTCATCTTCCTGAATTTCCTTGTCGATCTTCTTAATAACCTTTCGGATCACGTCGACATCGGTGTCAAAGGGAACCCTGAAGTCAAGTTTGGTGATGTTGTAGTCCCGGGAGAAATTGATCACCGAACCCAACTGGCTGAAGGGTACGTTAAGCACCATGCCGCGCGTATGGCGGAGCTTAAGGGAGCGGATGCCGATCGCTTCGATCGTGCCTTTCACTTTACC
>JADGQM010000318.1 GCA_017881795.1 Syntrophobacteraceae bacterium | reverse complement strand
AACACAAACGAACCGGCAAATATAGCAGGAACCTCAAGCACGGTTAGATCAAATCCTTTAGCGAATCATTAATCCTGTCAATGCTGTCGATCCTGTCAAAAAAAGCCCACTTGAGAGGCGTTAACTTGACCGTATAGGAATTTGCATTTTTTTAACCACGAAGGACACGAAGATCACGAATGAAGAGCACAGAGATTATTGTGAAAGCATTCCTTCGTGTTCTTCGTGTTCTTCATGTTCTTCGTGCTCTTCGTGCTCTTCGTGGTGAGTTGTTTGATTAAAGTTCGCCCACAGCGCGCTAAGTACATAAATCGGCGGCAACAGGGAAGATGGGCGCGAGAAGTGTTGCAACGGGATAGGGGGATGAGTCGGCTCAGCCCCCTTATAACTGAACTCGGTCGTCAAAGTAAAGAAAAGGGGTCATTCAATCTCTCATGCAATCTTATCAAGCAAGTGCTATATTTTATTGGCGTGTTGCACGAGCACTGATCATAGGGAACATCGGAAAGAGGGGGTTTATAGTAACCATGGAGCAACTCGATCAAATCGTGAAGACGATAGCACTGACCATGGGCGTGGGCTGGGCCAGCGGCCTCAACCTCTATGCCGCAATCCTGATGCTCGGTATTCTTGGCGCCACAGGCAACGTTGTTCTTCCTCCTGAGCTCCAGGTGCTGACCAGTCCGATCGTGGTTGTGGCGGCAGCCATTATGTACCTGGTAGAGTTTTTTGCCGACAAGGTTCCTGGTGTGGATACGGGCTGGGATACCATACACACGTTTATCCGCATCCCGGCAGGAGCGCTCCTCGCAGCAGGCGCGGTCGGTTCCGTCAACCCCGCTCTGGCGGTGGCCGCAGCCTTGCTCGGCGGCAGCATGGCGGCCCTGTCCCACGCCACCAAAGCCGGTACCAGGGTCCTCATTAATACCTCACCGGAACCCTTTACGAACTGGGCTGCATCAATCACGGAAGATTTGATGGTTATAGGCGGGATTTGGGCTGCTCTACACCACCCATGGCTTTTTCTGGGTCTTCTGACGGCTTTTATTCTGCTGGCAATCTGGCTGCTTCCCAAAATATGGCAGGGCATCAAGAAGGTATGGGGCTATCTCAGGCGACTGTTTACCCGTGAATCTTCTCCGGGCGCCCCAACATGAAGCCCTTCCCTTTCGTCTCACGTTAGCTTGGAAGAACCATGCGTCTCTCATTAGTGGGCATGTCAGGCTCGGGCAAGTCATTTTGGTCGGGGAAGCTCGCTCGGTCCGGTTTCCGCCGTGTCTGCTGTGATGACTTGATTGCGGTCAGGTTGGGTAATGAGATCGGGCAAAAGCACGGCAGCATCGCGACAGTCGGCAGGTGGATGGGATTTCCTTTCGAGCCGCATTATAGAGAACACGAGGCAGCGTACCTCGCCTGTGAAATGGAGGTTATGGCGCAAATTGTTGGGGATTTTGCCAAAGTTGACGACAAACCGGAGGAAGCCGTCGTTGTTGATACCACGGGCAGTGTGATCTACACCGGTGAGGGAATCTTATCAAAGCTTCGCGAATGCACAATCGTTGTGCACCTTTCCACGCCGCTGGAAATTCAGCAGGTGAAGCTTCGTGCTTATAAGAAGAACCCCCGGCCAATATTGTGGCACGATATGTTTTCCAAAAAGCCCGGGGAAACCAATGAACAGGCCCTCGCTCGTTGTTATCCACAGCTTCTGGCGAGCCGCGAAACTCAGTATGAAAAACTTGCCCATGTGACAATCAGCTATTACAAGCATCGCAAGGCCGGGTTCGGTGTGGAAGAATTATTGAGGGAGGCGGGACGTCACCTTATTCGCCTCCCGGGATAGACAGGGGTTGGATGGTCGATGAAAAAGATAGTGATTTCAGTGCTGGGGTGTGATCGGCCGGGAATTATTGCAGCGGTCTCCCAAACCCTTTTTGAGAACCAGTGCAACATCGAGGATGTGAACCAAACCACCCTGCAGAATGAATTCGTGGGCATTTTCATTGCCACAAAACCGGAGCAGACCAGCGACGAAGAGTTGCGGGCCCGGCTGCAGGAACGGCTCACTCCCATGGGACTTTCCGTTATGGTCAAACCGCTGCAGGAAAGCGGCGAATGGCGGGCTCCACCCAGTGAGCCCTTCGTTATTACTACTCTGGGTCCGGATCGTCTTGGCCTGGTGGCCGGGATTACCGAGGTCCTGGCGCGTTTTGAGATCAACATTACCGACCTCAGGGCAGTCTTCAGGGGTGGCAACGATCCGCGGCGCAATGTCATGATTTATGAAGTGGACATACCGGTTGCCATCGATCGCAGCGCTTTCCGGACGGCGCTCTACCGACGTGCGGACGAGTTGGGGCTGGATATAAGTCTCCAGCACCGGGATATCTTTGAAACCATTCACCGGATATAGGGTAAAAGATGCTGACCGACCGCGAGATCCTCTCCACGCTTGAGATGCTCAAAAATGAACACCTGGATGTGCGCACCGTCACGCTGGGAATCAGCCTTTTTGATTGTGCGGATCACGATCATGAACGCTTTATGCAGCGTATCTACGACAAGATTTGCCGCACGGCTCAGGATCTCGTTAGAGTGTGCGACGAGGTTGGCCTCCAGTACGGCATCCCGGTCGTCAATAAACGCATCGCCGTAAGCCCTATAGCGGTGGCGGCATGCGCTTTTTCGGCTCCACAGATGGTCGCCATTGCCAAAACCATGGATGAGGCCGCACGGGCAACCGGCGTGGATTTCATTGGCGGATTTGGGGCCTTGGTGGAAAAGGGCATGACCGCGGGCGATCGCGCTCTGATCGATGCCATTCCCGAAGCCCTTGCCGAAACCCGAAGAGTCTGCTCCTCCGTAAATGTTGCCTCGACCAATGCCGGCATCAACATGGACGCCGTCTACCTCATGGGCAAGACCATCAAGCGCGCAGCGGAGCTCACCGCCGACGCAGACGGCCTTGCCTGCACCAAGCTCTGCGTCTTCGCGAATATCCCGCCCGATATCCCGTTCATGGCCGGAGCATATCTTGGCGTGGGCGAACCGGACGCCGTTATCAATGTCGGCGTCAGCGGCCCGGGCGTGGTCAAGAAGGCCATCGACCGCGCGCGCAGCGCCAGTCCTGAAGCCGACCTGGGGCAACTCTCCGAGATCATCAAACGCACCGCTTTCAAAGTCACGCGGGTCGGGGAGCTCATTGGCCGACAGGTGGCCCGGAAACTTGGCGTCCCTTTTGGCGTGGTCGATCTATCCCTGGCGCCGACACCCAATGTTGGGGACAGTGTCGGCGAGATCTTTCAGAGTTTGGGTTTGAAAGCCATTGGCGTTCCCGGGTCCACCGCGGTGCTGGCGCTTCTCAATGATGCCGTCAAGAAGGGAGGGATCTTCGCCAGTTCATACGTGGGCGGGTTGAGCGGAGCCTTCATTCCCGTCAGTGAAGACCTCCATATCGGCGAGGCGGCCCGCAAGGGATATTTGTCTCTGGACAAGCTGGAAGCCCTCACGAGCGTCTGTTCGGTTGGCCTGGATATGGTCGTGCTCCCGGGCGAGACCTCGGCGGAAACCCTGGCCGCCATCATTGCCGATGAAATGGCCATCGGCATGATCAACGGCAAAGCCACTGCAGCGCGGCTCATTCCGGTTCCAGGCAAAAAGGCGGGAGACCAGGCCTTCTTCGGAGGTCTCCTCGGGGAGGCCACGATTATTCCCGTTTCCACCCACGGCGGGGCCGACACCTTCGTTCGCCTCGGCGGCCGCATCCCAGCCCCTGTACAGAGCTTTGGCAACTGACTTGAAGACTTGAAATGCTCTGAAATATCCTCGAACACTTTTTGAGTTCGTTCTTATAGCCGCGAGCGCCAGTATCCTGGCTGCCGTGCATGATGTGCCACAGCAAAGACGATAATTCCGGTGTCGTCCGGCCGGTAGAAGATAGAGAATGGAAACCCTTTGACCATGACGCGGCGGGTATTCGATGCCGAAGGAGACCCCGCCTGCGAGAAGGTGAGCGCTCGGGCGGTCGCTTCCTCGACCGCCTCCGCGAAACGCTCTCCCAAACCAGCTTCCACTTCGCTGTAGTATATCACTTCAGCAAGGAACTCCCGGCGCGCAGCGGCGATAAACCGGACGCGCTTCACCGGCTGATACGCCTGGCTTCAGCAAACACATCCTCAGCAGCATGCGTGCCCGTCTCTCCTCGGTCGTAGGCTGCGACCCTTTCTTCTATCTCGTGCTGCCAAGCGGCCTCAACCTCTGACAAGGAGGTCTCCAGCAGCGATTCCAACAGTACTTCAGCAAGCCGAGCCCGTTCGTCAGGTGACAACATGCGTGCTTGCTCTTCAACCTCGGAAAAGGAGGTGGACATGATCATTTCTCCCTGGAATTAATTCTAAAACTCCGCTTTGGGGCAGGAGGTTTCTAAACTCCCACCCGCGTCATAGTCCTCGTGCTGTCATCTTACGAATGGCATCACCATCTGGTTCGATAGTGGCTCTGAATTTGTCATGCACAGAGCCTTCCTTTAGCTCCAGTTGCACCAGTTGCGCCGATTTTGACTCGGGCTTCAGCACGGCACTCACATATTGATTGGCATCAAGGACGACTTTCATGATTGCTTGACGCTGGCAGGCAGCTTTTTCGGCTCCTCTTTCCTGGCAGCCACCATTGCTTCCTCAATCGCCGCATCCAGCTCGGCCGGATCAACATCTTTGACCTTTGACTGGAGCTTCTTGATAGAACGCAAAAGCTTTTCTTCGGCGAGATCTTTATCGATTGCTATCTTCGGCTTGATCGTCATGCCCCCTTTTGCCAACTTAACTTCCGAGAGGTCTCCCTCCGCAATTCCCAGCACCGCCCGGACTTCTTTCGGGATGGTGATTTGACCATGCGAATAACTTTGACCAGTGGCATGGCTTCTTCCTTTGTCCTCTCCTTAGTTATTTTTCTTAACTTCTTCATGTGGTTACATAGTAAGTTATTACGT
>JADGQM010000317.1 GCA_017881795.1 Syntrophobacteraceae bacterium | reverse complement strand
ACGATCATCTTCTTCCTCCTCGTTTGTAGGGTTAGCCTTTCAGGATTTTGTAGGCACGCCCACGATTATACACATTACGCGCCTTGCATTCAGTGCCGAATCGAAAGACTTCGGGTAACAATTTGAAAGGAGCGGGCGAACGCCCTGCTACTGGCGAAAGCAGCGGATATGGGGCAATCCGTACCTTCCGACCAGGCGCGATTGAGCCGCCTCTCACCTAACCCGTCAGGGCCGGTGGGAGGGGCCGTTCACAGGATTGGCAACAATATTCATTTTTATGGTGAAAGAATCACTTCCCCAGCTCACAACGGCATTGTTCTTCGCCGCGCTTGACTCTTTTTCAATCTCTTTCCACAGTCACAACGAGGGACGAAGCAAGAGCCCCTGGCAAGGAATAAAGCCTGGCCAGGGGACGTCGTTTGCGCTGCTGGCTAAAAATAGGAGCGGTGAGCCCAGATCTCTTGCCGGAGATCTGTCATATCCTTCTCAATCATGAGATAGAGGGAAGCATTCTGGATGGCGATCCCTCCCAGGTGAGCCAGAGCCTTAAGGAGCTTGATTTCATCGTCATTGTATTCCCTCGGTGCGGCGCTGTAGAGCCGCAGCACGCCAATGATGCCCTGTTTGGTTTTAACCGGCAGGGAGAGCAGAGAAACAATGCCTTCCTTTTTTTTCTCTTTTTTGTGTTTTACTCTGGGGTCGGTGGCGACATCACGAATCAACACCGGGTTGCCTTCCAGGGTTTGCTGGATGCTTCCCTCAATCAACAGCGGTCCTCGACCGAGATACCGGTCACTCAAACCATGACTGGCCACGCATTCAAGCATCTTTGTCTTTTCATCCAGGAGAAGCAGGGCCGAGCCCTTGACTCTCAGGGTTTCCGCGACTTGGCCCGTGAGGGCGTGCAGGACCTCCTTGATATTGAGGCTGGAGTTGATGTCAACCGCCAAATCCAGAAACAAGTTGGTATTCTGCCTGATCTGTTCAAGTAAACGAGCATGCTCAATAGCCATGCCGCCCTGTTCGGCCAGGGCCGCACCGAAGTCGATTTCCTGCTGCGAAAAATCCCTCGGGCTATCCGTAAATAAAGCAAGACCGCCAATGAGCTTACCCGTTACCATGACCGGAACGATCAGGAGGGAAGCCAAGCCCTCAGCCTTCTTCAGATCATGACCATCCACCCTGCTGTCGGTGGTGCAATCTCGAGCAAAAAAATAACCCTCCTTTTCCAGGATAGGCACCAGTTTCCCCGGTTGGGTGAGGCCCTTTTTGATATAGGTCTGCGATAAGCCCTTCTGGGCTACTGCCCTGAACTCACCCCTCTCTTCATCGTGAAGAAAAAGTAAAGCGGCTTTTACCTTCATGGTTTCAGCGGCACTATTGACGATGAGTTTGGGCAGTTCGTCCCTGTTGAGCGTCGTTCCAAAGGCCCTGCTCACCTTGCAAATGGCATCAAAGTA
Organism: Syntrophobacteraceae bacterium; assembly: GCA_017881795.1. GTDB lineage: Bacteria > Desulfobacterota > Syntrophobacteria > Syntrophobacterales > Syntrophobacteraceae > JADGQM01. The sequence continues at coordinate 3,540 of JADGQM010000317.1, read as the reverse complement.
ATCGTTCTTTTCTGCAGAGTTCATGTTCATCCTCCCTGGATTTACACCTTTTCTTCCTTGGTTGAAGAAGTTCAACTCTTGGGACAGGTCCCGGTTTTGGGTTCATCACCGGCCGGAGGAGTTGGGTTATGCTCTTTCCCTTCAGCTCCGTCTCTTGCTCTCAGCCAGTCCGCCCTATCCTCGGGAACCCAAACGCAGGCCGCCATGAATGAAATACACCTCACCCGCCATGGCTTCATTCCGATAGATGTCACCGACCAGTTGGGCCACTTCCTCCGGTTCCACCAGGCGACCAATGGGCACATCGGCCAGGATCTTGTCCAACGCCTTCTGATCCATACCCTTTACCATGGGGGTGGCGACATATCCCGGAGCGATGGCGACGCAGCGAAGCCTGTTGGCAAGGCCGCGTCGGAAGAACTCCGCCGTGATTACTTTGGGCATTACCGACATGGCAGCCTTCGAAGAAGCGTAATTGATCTGTCCCGCCGTTCCCAAAGAACCTGTAGAGGAAACAAGACAGATTAGTCCTCTACAGTTCTCGTTGATCATGCGCTCGGCACATTCGCGCACCGTCAGAAAGACCCCGGTGAGGTTGATCTCGATGACGAGCTTGAACTGCTCCAGGGTCATCTTTCTGGTGACTTTCCCGGTTTCTTTGTCCGGGGAGAGCATCATCGCATCCTTGATGATCCCGGCAAAGGGGGCCACCAGGTTGATCTGCCCGAATTGCTCAATGGCGGTGTCGGCGAGAGCGGCGCAATCTTCTTCTTTGGTCACATTGCAAACCACAGTCGCCACCTTGCCGCCGAGCGCTTCCAGTTCAGCCTTGGTTTCTACCAGGGCATCCTGGGCCATATCGCCCAAAACCACTTTCCCGCCATTCTCAACCCAGAACTTGGCGACGCACTTGCCGATTCCCATCGCACCGCCAGTGATCACCGCTACCGCATCTTTGATTTCCAGCATTGTCTTTACCTCCAGTATCATACGGGTTTGATTCAATTACACTGCCGTCCATCCGGCTCCAGGAGGATACGGCAATCGGCCACGACGCTACCATTGCGCAGTCGGAAACCAACCAGGAACCGTTGCTTGTTGCGCAGTGCAACATTCCGCAGTCATTCTCCAGTTTCGTCCTGAACCGTCTGATAGAGATTCCTGGCGTGGTAGGAACTGCGCACGAAGGGGCCGCTCGCAATTCGGGCGAAACCCATTGCCATGGCGACTTCCCTCCAGTGATCGAATTCTTCGGGAGGAACGTAACGCACCACCTCAAGGTGTGCCTTCGAGGGCTGGAGATATTGCCCCAGAGTGAGCATGCTACAGCCGGCATCGAGGAGGTCCTGCAGCGTCTGGTGAATCTCTTCGGGCGATTCACCCAGGCCCAGCATCAGGCCCGATTTGGTGGGGAGTGAGGAAACGTAGAGCTTGGCCTTTCTTAGAAGCTCCACAGAACGGACATATATCGCCCCGGGTCGCACCGAAGGATAGAGGCGCGGGACCGTTTCCAGGTTGTGGTTCAGAACATCAGGGTGGGCGATGACGACCGTCCGCAACGCTTCCGTATCACCCTGAAAATCGGGGATGAGGACTTCGACGAGCGCTCCAGGTAAGTTGGTGCGAACCTCTCGGATGGTCTCGGCGAAGATGCCTGCCCCCCCGTCCGGAAGATCGTCGCGGGTGACCGAGGTGATCACGACATAACGCAGTCCCATGCGCTGCGCAGCAGCGGCGACCCTCGCCGGTTCCATGGGATCGGGCGGACCCAAAGGTCCATGCTCGACGGCGCAGAACCGGCAATCGCGCGTGCACCGGGAACCCATGATCAAAAAGGTCGCCGTCAGGCATGAAAAGCACTCCCACTGGTTGGGGCACTTAGCTTCCTGACAGACTGTATGAAGCTCTCCTTCCTTGATGAGGGACCTTACCTTCTCGTAATCGGGTCCCGTTGGGAGGCGCCGTTTGAGCCAGTGGGGTTTGCGCTGGCGCGGGTTGGCTTCCTCGTGCTCGGTCATCGTGACCTCGATTCAAGGCCGGCGGTTTTGCCGGGTGAATGGTTCACTTTCTCTTCCCTCAACATAGCCTCTAGCGCTGCCAATTCGGTGAGCGCCAGTTTAACATGGAAGACTGTTTCGATGTTGTGTTTCAGCACCTCGCGAACTTCTGTGATGGGCAATGCCTGCGCGAGCTCCCGCTCCAGGGAGGTTACCCCGATGCCTTTGAGCCCGCATGGGTTGATCCAGGAAAACGGTTCCAGACGGGTATTCACATTCAATGCAAAACCATGAAACGTAATGCCGTGGCGAACGGCGATGCCGATGCTGCCCAATTTGGTGTTGCCGACCCAGACGCCTCGATTTATGGGATTGCGTTCGGCGATTACTCCCCAGTGGCCCGCCGTGCGGATCATGATCTCTTCCAGACCGGTCACATAATCGGTCACGGTAAGTTGTGCCGCATGAAGATCGACGATGCCATACCCGATAAGCTGGCCAGGTCCGTGGAAGGTTATGTTGCCACCTCGCTCTATATGGAAAATGGGAATCCCGGATTTCTCCAGAAAGCTCTCGGAGACCGTGAGGTTTTCGCGTCCGCCTCTGCGGCCCAGAGTGAAGACCGGCGGGTGCTCCAGGAGCAGCATGACATCGGCGCCAACGACTGCGGCGTGCCTGGCTGCAACAAGCTCAACCTGCAGGCGCCAGGCGTCACGGTAATCCAGTACGGGCTGATCCACACACAGCCAGGTTCTGCGGACCTGGCTCCGTAACGAGATCATCCCCCCGTCATCCTTCACCTCGGATCTCCATATTTCAGCACTTCGAACAAATTCTTCGGCGTAGGTTGGGCGCACCATTTGCGCCATAAGGGCCTGTCAAGAAACAACTTGCTCTCCTTTTGACTTTGTTTCAAACCACGAAGGACACGAAGATCACGAAGAAATCACTTCGTGTCCTTCGTTTTCTTCGTGCTCTTCGTGGTGAAAGAAGAAGTTTATTTTTGGACATCTCCTAACCCACCGAATGCTGGTCTCGGTTTACCCTCACCTCAGTGTCCAACCCGACGTATATTTTCGACAATTTCCGGTGTGTGTAATGTCTCAGCACGTCAGGCAAGGGTGGCGTGCTGCAGTGACTTCATCCAGCCTTGTCACTTTCGGTCGATGAGGGGCGGAAAAAAGCGCCTCGGGATTCTCGTTGGCCTCTTTGACGATCTCTCTAAATGCTTCAATGAAGAGATCAAGGTCCTCTTTCGATTCCGTCTCTGTCGGTTCAATCATGATGGCGCCGTGAACGACCAGCGGGAAATAGATCGTAGGCGGATGAAAGCCATAATCCATCAACCGTTTGACCATGTCGAGCGTGGTCACCTTCTGCGGTGCTTGATTCCTATCGGTAAAGACGCATTCGTGCATACACGGTCGGTCATAGGGAAGATGCAGGACATCTTTCAGATTTTCCTTGATATAGTTGGCGTTCAGCACCGCGAGTTGACTGGCCTTTTTCAGTTCCGGTCCGAGACTCAGAATATAACTGTAAG
>JADGQM010000071.1 GCA_017881795.1 Syntrophobacteraceae bacterium | reverse complement strand
GCAGGCAAAAAGAGAAGAGAAGCCGACAATTCGGCGAAGATACCCAATCCGGCGAGCCAGCCGATACTGCGCAAGCCGGGATAATGGGAGCACACGAGGGAACCGAATCCCATCAATGTGGTGAGCGAAGTGAGCAGGACCGCGCGTCCAATTTGTCTGAGCACCGCTGCCAGCGGCACTCCGGGCTCCTGCAGCCAGTAGCTGATCATGAGTACGCCGTCATTAATACAGATCCCGATCATCATGGGAAGCACGATGAAATTGACATAGTTGAAACGAACTGACATGGCCGCCATAATTCCCAGCATGGTCAGCAGCGCTGCTACCAGGGGAATGGTGGCCAGGATTGCCGGCAGGAAACGTCGGAAAGCTGCAAGGACCAGAACAGCGATCGCCAGGAATGCAAGAAACACCGTCTTGTTCAGATCTTGCATCACCTGTTGTTTGAGATAATTGGTCAGTATAGGGAGTCCGCCTAACCGCCACTGGCTGGTTGCAGGAAAGCTCTGTACCACCGCCTGCTGCACGGCTGAGATGAGTTGGTCGAGGTCGCTTCTGAGCGACATGCTGCTACGCGGAAAGATATAGGTCAGCAATTTGTGCGTGGCGTTGTGTTGCACCAGAAAAGGCGCGAGGAGTGAGGTGAGACCAGCCTGAGCAAAGGTTTCCGGGTTCAGTTCCCCGTTGGGTTGCAGGAAGCTGTTGAGCCATTGCAGGTAAGAGTCGTACTCCGGAAGAAACTGGAAGCCGTTTTCCTGGAGCGCTCGCCGGAACGTGGCTTCAATCCTTTGCGGGCTTAACTCTGTTTCATGTGCGGCAAGAAATGCCAGCGCCCGCTGCTGGCTCTCCGGCGCCGGCAGGTACGACAGAATGCTTCGATAGGACGCCAGCTTTTCCTCTGCCTGCAAACGCTCCAAAACATTATTCAGGAGGAGAGCGCGATTGAGCAGCAGGTTGTTGTTTTCGTCTTCCATCGTGAACAGCAAATACCCCCCCGTCCCACCCAAAATGGCTTCGAGCTCCTTTTGCGCAGACTGGTAACTTGCCTGCTGCGGGCGCAGCGAACGCAGGTCGTCGTCGAAAGATATGCCGAACGCCGAGACGCCAAGGATGGTCAGGACCAACGCGCTGCCCCCGACCATCCAGTGGTGATGTTTTTGGACCCCACGGAAGAGCGGTTCCAGACCAAAATTGGAAATGGGCAGCACTTTCCGCAAGTTCAGCCCGCGTTGGTGGCCCCAGACCAACAATGCCGGCAGCACCACCAGCATGCCCAGAAGGCAGAGGATCATCCCCAGACCGGTGATGATACCCAATTCGCGAAATCCTGGAAACGATGCTACGCCAAGAGTCAGAAAACCCGCTGCCGAAGTGACTCCGCCGATAACCACACCGGGGCCGCTCTTGGTCAACGCTAAACGCAGCGCCGTTGCGTTTTCTTCGGTACGATACGCGGCCAGGTAGAGATTGAGAAGATAGATGGCAAAATCGGTGCCCAGTCCCAGGAGGACTCCTCCAAAGGCGCCGGTGATGATATTGACATGGCCAAAAATGAGCCGCAGACAGCCAAAAGTCCAGGTAATACCCATGGAGAGCGGCGCCAGCATGAGAAGCAGAATACTCAGATTTCGAAATACCAGGTAGAAGAGCAGATTGATCCCCACGAGCGAAACAATGATGGTGTTTTGCAGGTCTTTGCGAGTGAGGGCTTCGTCTTCGAGGGCAATAGGATACCCCCCGGCAAAGGCTATGCTGGGACTATCCCCGGAAGCTGGATGCTCTTGACGCCATGTCTCCAAGGCATGATCAGCAGCAGTCCGGGCAGCAGCCATGAGGGTCTTGGTGTAGGGGATATTTCGTGCTGACTCCTTAGGGCGAATGAAAACGAGGAGATGCCGGCGATCCCTGGCCACCAAATAGCCATCGACTATTTCCAGGCTGCCAAAGGTCTGCTCGCCAAGCCAACGGGAAAGCCAGAGGGTCCTCAGGCCAAGGGGGTCGCGCAGAATCAATTCCCCGGCGCCTCCCTGCATGGGCATCAGCAGCAAACGCTTGTTTTCTTTTACTTGCTGATCGATACCGGCATCACTCAACCGTTCAAGCAGATCACGACACTCCTTTTCAGAGAGGAACAAAGCCGCGTGGGGAAGGAGTACTTCCGCAAGGAACTTTCGCTGCTGCACGGTAATGCGCGCATCGATCGAGACAATAGAAGGAAAAGCTTCCATCTGACGGACAAATTCATCAACGATCAGTTTGCCTTCATCCAGTTGTTCCGGTCCGGTGATCTTGACCAGCGCGACGAGGACGTGCTGACTTATGGCATCTTCGAGGTCCGCCAGCAACTGTTGCGCTCGGCGGTCCTGGGACGGCATAAGAGAATCGAGACTGAAATCAATCCGAAGCTGGGTAATGAGCACGATGGAAACAATGGTCAGCCCGACCGCACTCAGCAAAATAAAGCGATGCCATCTGATGATCAGGTTCGCGAGGGATGTAAATATTCTTGTGGGCATAGCAATATTCAGGAATCTCGGTTCCAAGGGTTAGAAGCACCGTCTCGTTTCCAGGCAACGGTGGGCAATAATTTGAGGCTTTCAGAAGGACCTTGCAGCTTCGCTGGCCCCGCAAAGCTGCATCCAACCACGAGGTGTCAGGACTCGGCGCATGTCGTTGGCCGATAGAGCTTTTCCCAGGCGCAATCAGCGAAGGAACCATAATCCTCGGCAAATTTGTCCATGTCTTCCGCCAGCCTGGTGAAAATGGCTTCGGCCCCGTCATGAGTGAAGTAGGCTCCCTCCGAAAAAGCCAGTGCGCGGCCGGCGGACGGATTATCCACCAGCATGCAGACCCGCAGGAGATTTTCATGAAAGGGTTGCTGTTTCCTGATAGCACGGAATAACGGTGAACCGAGCGCCTCTTTCAGTGAGCACTTATGGATATTGTGGGTGGCAAAATGGCAGAAAACACAAGGTTCCACATCACCTCTGGCGTTGATATGGAAGTACTTGCGCGCTCCCGACATGCAGCCCCCGATGACTGGACCATCGTTCCAGAAATCGAGAAAAAGGATATCTTTGGTATTTCTCCATCGGTGCAGACAGGCTCTGAACTGATCACGTTGAGAAGCGGTCGGCATATAATTCAAATCGGGGTCCCGACCCACCGGAACGTACATGAAATGAAAACCCAGCAGGCAACCCTTTTCTCTCAGGAAATCCACGAAATCATCACGGGTGATGACGTCACTGTTTTCGCGCGTTTGGGTAACCGAATAGCCAAAAATAACACCCGCTTCCCGCAGCATGTCCATGGCACGCATGACGCGATCGAAATGCCCGGCTCCGCGTCGGTGGTCGGTATGGTCGCGAAATCCCTCGATACTGATCGCCGGCACGACATTACCCACGGAAATTATTTTGTCCGCCATCTTTTCGTCAATGAGACCACCGTGGGTGAAAACCAGGAATGCCGCATCATTGTGTCTCTTAAACACCTCGAAGATATCTTTTCGAAAAAAAGGCTCGCCACCCGAAACCGTGATGAAGTAGGTGCCCATCTCCTTGGCTTCATCGAGAACGCGATTGATCGTCTCGAAGCTTAACTCATCCCTCGAATAACTACCCGCATAGCACCCGGTACATCGCAGGTTACACCGCATCGTAGGGCTGATCACCAACATTCCAGGGGGATAAAAGCCCCCGGGGGTCTGCTCAAATGCCTTCCGTTTGTTGGTTCCTACCAGCATTTCATTGAAGAAAAAGTTTTGAATAATGGTCTTGCGATGGTGAGGATTGGGATAGCGAAGCAGCCTCTTGGCAATATTGACGCTCGGATGGTCCTGATCGAACAAGTCCCGAATCCAGCGAATCTTTTCGATATAGTAATCTTTTTGGGCAATTTCCTCCGCCAGTTTGGCAATTGACCGGTAAGTGAACTTGAATATCTTCTCATTGTGTGTAAGGTGGGCCAGAATAGCCATCAGCAAGTTGGCTGAGAAAACCCTTAACCGCTGATTGCTGCTATGCATTGTTGATCTCCTCAGAACATAATCTGACGCGCAGATCCATGGTCGGCATCTTGGACCGCTTGTATATTAACTTGTATATTAAATAGAGAGGTGCATTGCAAGTTCTTTAATACTCGGCGCCATACACAAACAACTCGCCAGTGCGGAGACCAGGCCGACCTGCCTTGGTGGCCGTCAAAAAAAGAGGTCGAACACGCACGCAAGAACTTTCCTCATCCCCAGATCCTGACGTCTGCCGTACGCCTTGAAGCCGGTCTTTGCCCTGGGGGAGCGTCGGTAAAACCTGAAGTAGGATTTTATCAGGAGGAGCTGCAGGAGATGGCGATTGATGTGCGCGTGCCGGAACACCAGATGCAGCCCGTCGTAAAACTTCCAGCGCCTGATGAAGATCCGTTCCTTCAGCTGATCATACAGCGCGGTGCCGGGGTAAGGGGTCAGAATGGAAAACTGAGCCACATCGGTGTCAAGTTGCACCGCCAGGTCGATAGTCCTTTCAATGTCCCGGCGACGCTCGTTGTGGTGGCCGATTATATAGCTTCCAAACACCTCGATGTGGTTGTCTTTGAGCAGCTTAACCGCGGTAGCCGCATCGGCAACCTGCCCCTGTTTTCCAATATCTCGCAACACCTCATCGGCGGCGCTTTCAATGCCAAGGTAGACCATCTTCGACCCGGCGGCGGCCATGGCGCGCACCATCTCCGGATTTTTGCCAATGCTGTCGACCCGGGAAAAGTTCCACCATATCAGGTCAAATCCCCGCTGCCGGATACCGTCAGCGATCCTGACCACCCTTTCCGGATCGAGGCTGAAATTGTCGTCAACAAAGGCGACCCCCCGGAAACCGTAACGGTGATAAATCTCATCCAACTCCGCCAGCACCGACTCGGGGCTCCTCTGCCGCCAGCCGCGACCGAAAAAATTAGAAGAAGAGCAGAACGAGCACCCGCCGGGGCAGCCGCGGCTGGTTACCACCGGAGTTACCGGCACCCCGCTCAGGGATGCGGTGTACCTGTGGAGGTCAACCAGATGGCGGGCGGGCAATGGGAGACGTTCCACATCGGGGGGCGGAGCGTTGGGAGTTTCCACCACAGAAGCGCCGTCGTGAAAAATGACCCCAGCCGTTGACGCCGGACTCCCTCCGGCCGCAATCACTTCCAGAAGTTGCGGGAAGCTCAGTTCCCCTTCCCCCTTGATAATAAACTGGACATGGCCGGTCTCGAGAACCTCAGCGGCCATAAACTGGGGATGCGGCCCCCCAAGAACCACGATCTTCCCCAGCGATGAAGCTTGTCGAGCTATTTGCAGCGCCTTCTCGATGCGCGTAGTATCCGAGGTAATACCAACCACGTCGGCAGATGCCAGGTCTTCCCTGGCGAGGATGAAGGGCTCGAACTGCAAGTCTATCACCCGGACGCTGTGGCCGGCCCGTTCGAGGCACGCAGCCAAATAAAGAAGCCCCATGGGCGGCAGGGTCATCCCGATAGTGGTGAAAATTCCGGTGGATTGCGGGTTCACCAGCAGCACTCTCATTTTTCAGCTTCGCCTGCTCGTTTGTTCCAACCGGTCCTTACGAAACCCAGGTATGAGCTTTTCGGGTCCTCTGACTCTTCGGATAGATATTGCTTCACGTTGATAAGCGGTTGATCCATCTGGGCGCCCAACTTTGATCGGGTAATCGCAACGTGATGATCGTCTCTAACGATTGAGAGCTCGTATTCCGCGGAGCCGAAGCAAAACCTCCAGTTGAACAGAGCCGCTGACCAGTTGGGTGTTCTTCCGATCTAGGCTGTGAAATGTGCAGATTAAGCAAGCAGCTCAATTTGTTGTGAGCCTATTATGAATGGTTTTGAGCGAGGGAACAAGCGTTAAATCCATATCTGCTATTCGTGGGCCCTTCTCCTGCGCACATGCTCAAAATCTCTCTTCATGTAAAATGGCAACAGCGACAGGATCGTCCCCAGAATGGGCAAGGGATCGTGTGAGTCGATGATGTCATCGGCCTGGTTCGGTTGTTTGAATTGGAAAAAGTTCGGTTCCATGTGCCAGCGATTGGGATTGTGGAGAAAATGAAGAATATCGCCCGGTAGAAGCCAGCGACATCGACATCCAGGGCGATAACTGGTCACCGGCTGAAAATCCCGTCCCAGGGCCATTAAAGTCAGGAGCAGAGGAAAATTCACACCTGCATGGATGGCAAGAGCAAGGGATCCCCAGAATCGGGGATTCACTTCCAGGAGCTTAGCCTGACCATCACGGGGATCGATTTTGAATTCCACCATGGCAACCCCCACGAATTGAAGGCTTTGCAAGAGACGCACCGCATCGTCTCTCGCCTGTTCATGAAGAAAGCTTTCGCGCAGAGTGCTGGGACCTCCGTTCACCGGATACTCACGCAGGCGCCGATGGACAAAGCTGGCGCACACCCGGTGATCGGCGTCAAGCAGCAGGCTCACCCCAATTCCCTTGCCTTCAGGGGGGATTCTTTCCTGGATGATCGGGACCTGGCCGGAAGCGAACACGCGCCGCAAGGCTTGAAACAGTTGATCAGGGGTTTTCACGCAGGACAGGCCGGCGCTCCCCGAACCCACCCGTGGTTTGACCACCACGGGATAAGAGAGGGAATCTCTCATGTTCAGCCCTGATTCGATGCTTACAACGTTATGAGTTTTCGGAATTGGAATGCGAAGCGTTGCCGCCCGTTCCAACACGTTCAGTTTGTCTCGGATAAAGAGGAGGGATGAGTAATCAGCGAAAGGCAGGTGCGCTTTTTCCTCGAACCGCTCCCTGTGCTGAGCAATCAAGAGGAGGGTTTCTTCCTCCATCGGAATGATGACATCATGAGGATAACGGTCCAGGAATTGTTCCAGGAAAGCAAGATAGTCCAAAGGTTGCAGGATCGGCGAAGGGGTGCGAACCCTCTGAGAGCAATAGCGGGAAAAAAGAGCCGGCGCCAGATAGGTGCTCTCGCCTACGGTGACGCTTACGCCCGCCCGCCCAAGCCCTCTCACGGCTGCAACCGTCTTCCGCCAGAATCCATCGGTAAGAAAAACCCGCACCCCTTCCAAATCCATTGCTGTGGCTCCAACGCCTCCGGAGTTTCACATCTTTATTCTTGACGCCCCAAGACCATTATGCGAATAGAACTATTACTATACCATGAATTGTCGCCCGATGAAAAAGCGACGGACCAACCGATAAGTGCGGACTCCGGCTGCTCTGGTGGCAATCTTCATGATCCTTGGCCAGAGATCACTTTTGGGGGTTATTTTTCGTAGCGTGACGGCCCCTGCCAAGCTTGAAAATCCTTGGGAACCAGGCATGCAACCAGAGGCATTATGACAATGTTCGAGGGAAAGACAGCGCTCGTTACCGGTGGTACGCGCGGCATCGGGGCTGCCATTGCCAGAGATTTTTTCCTCCAAGGCGCCAACGTCGTGGCAACTTACGTGCAGAACCGGGAACAAGCCCTGGCTTTCGAGGCAGAGGTGGGGATCGAGGCTTCGAGAGGCTTTATTCAGCAGGCGGATGTGGGTGACCACGAAAGTATGAAGACGGTTTTTGAGGTCGCCTGCAAGCGATTCGGACGGATAGATATCCTGGTGAACAACGCGGGTATTCGCCGTGACAGCCTGCTCATGTTTATGGATGAGTCGGCCTGGCGCGATGTCCTAAGGGTGAACCTGGATGGCGCCTTTATATGCTGCAAACTGGCGTTGAAACCGATGATCGCCAATCGCTGGGGGCGCATCATCAACATTGTATCTCCCAGTGCCCTGTTCGGACGCGAAGGTCAGGTGAATTATGCGGCATCCAAAGGCGGTGTGGTGAGCTTGACCAAGTCCCTGGCCAAAGAACTGGGGAAGACGGGAATCACTGTGAATGCTGTCTCGCCTGGCGTAATCGAAACCGATATGACCCGGTCCCTGTCACCTGATGTTCTGGCGGAGCTCCGAAAGTCCATCTCCGTTAGACGACTTGGGCAGCCCGATGATGTCTCGGCAATCGTTTCCTACCTGGCGTCTGAAGCGGCTTCTTACATCACCGGCCAAGTTATACAGGTGGACGGAGGGTTGGTGTAGTCTCGAATCAAAGGTTCGTTGGAATATCCTTTAACCGTTTGAAATGTCAGAGAGGAAAGCGCTTGCAAACGTTCAATGGAAACCCTTCACAACTGGTGCACGATCTCAAAGAGCTCATCATCCGCGCCTTGCGTTTGGAGGACGTTGCACCGGGTGATATCGTTGACTCAGAACCCCTTTTCGGGTCGGGTCTCGGTCTCGACTCCATCGATGCTCTGGAACTGGTGGTAGCCATCGAGAACGAATATGCCGTCGTCATACCCGATGCCGAAGTGGGACGCCGCGCCTTCGCCTCAGTCAAGGCTCTGGCAGACTTCGTTCTGGAAAAGAGAGCCGCTCAAGAGCGTTCCAATGCGGTGGGTTGAGACTACGACAATCGTTCGATTCAATGAGGTGGATCAATGGGGCATCGCCTGGTACGGCCATTACTTTGCATGGTTTGAACTGGGCCGGATGAGGGTGCTGGAGCAGTTTTCTCTACTGCCCAAGGATTTTGCCGAACTCGAGGTGATTGCCCCGGTAGTAAGGGCACAGTGTGAATTCAAAAGCTCAGCTCTTACTAACGACACGATCGTTATCCGGACACGCGTAGTGAAACCGGAAACAGCATCCCTGAACTTCCAATTCGAAATCGAGAGAGAAGGTGACCGGACCCTGCTGGCCCGGGGCGAGACCGTCCAGGTTTTGACCCGCCTCGATGGAATCATGATCTTCAAGCTGACCGGTGAACTGAAAGACCGTGTGGATCTGATGGTTCGCTATTTTGGGCCATGAAGGCGAAAGAGCACCCAAGATGCTGTCACTGGCGCCTAATGTTCACGACTTACTTCCCCACCGTCATCCATTCCTGTTCATCGATCAGATCTTATCAGTAAAGAGCGGGCAGAGCGCCCAGGGCCTTTACCGTGCATCCGGTAGCCATCCCTTCATGAACCATCAGGGTGATATTCCTGTCTTCCCATCTCTTCTGGTCATCGAGGCTTTGGCTCAGATTGCCGCGGTCTACATTTGTCTGGAGCAGACTGCAGGGGTTATCGAATCGCCTCCGAAAGGTTATTTGGTTCGGATTAGTCAATGTTCGCTGGACGGTTCGGTCCAGGCGGGAGAGACGCTGGTGCTCAACGCTCATTTTGTCGTGCGCTATGGCTCACTCTTTAAATTCAATACCATCGCCGAAGCCTCCGGAAGAACTGTGGCGAGAGCATCACTGACCCTTTACCTTGAACCCTGAACGATGCCAATGCCATCTCCTTCTTCAAGATTTTGTGCTCTGATACCGAGCTACAACCTGGCTCGCACTATTGCTTGCGTGGTGCGCCGGACGCAATTATATCTGGCCGATATTTTTGTCGTTGATGACGGGTCCAGCGATGATACCGCCCTTCTGGCTGTGGAAAGCGGAGCCACCGTGCTCAAGGTAGCCGCGAATGGCGGTAAGGGCTGGGCATTGCGGCAGGGCTTTCGTGAAGTGCTGAGGGGCAACTGGGAAGGAGTCGTAACGCTGGACGGCGATTTGCAGCACGATCCCGACGATATTCCCCTCATCATTGCGGCCTATGAACGTTCCGGGGCCGATATTGTGGTCGGTTCGAGAATGAGGAAGGCTGAGAAAATGCCCCGTTTGCGCTATTACACCAACAGGGTGGGGGTATTTTGCATCTCCTGGGCTGCCGGGCAACCCCTGGAGGATAGCCAAAGCGGCTTTCGATTTTATCGCAGGAGAGTGATCGAATCGATTCCGCTGCGCACCACCCGCTATGACACCGAGACAGAAATCGTCATCAAAGCTGGTCTCGAAGGGATGAAGATCATTAGCATTCCTATCAAAACGATTTATTACAGGGGCGACGACATGGTTTCTCATTACCGGCCCTTCACCGACACTTTCCATATTTCCATGGTCTTCTTGAAGAGTCTCTTTTGGAGAAGGGGCATACCCCTTTAGACCAATGACTCAGAATTTGCGGTTTTGAGGTGATGTGAAGCACGGAGCTTGGAGCGGTAACCTGTGCGAGTATTTGAATGAGCCGACTAACTCCAGTTGTAACAGGAATGGGCATTATCAGTGCGATCGGGGCCAATAAGGAGACGTTTTGGGAGGCCTTGCGCCTCGGCCGCTGCGGTATCGACCTTGTGGACCTGTTTGATGCCTCCAGGTACCGAAGCGCCCTTGGCGCCCAGGTACGCCATCGAGATTTGTGTAATCGCTCCCCTCTTCGAGGATGGCGCCACTTGGGCCGTTGTGATCTCCTGGGACTCTGGGCTGCCGAAGAGGCCATCCGCGAGGCTCGGATCGTTGAACGCGGAATCCCCCCTCACCGGATTGCCATCGTCTTGGGGGCAGGTTGTGGTGGGGTGTTGGAAGCAGAGTCCTATCGCCGTCAACTCCATTCGAGATTAAAAAAACCGCGACCATCCCTGCTTATGCCTTTTCCGGCCTGCACTCTGACTGATCTCCTCGGCAACATTTATGGTTTTCTTGGCCTCCGCTCCACCATAGCCACGGCGTGCTCTTCAAGCGCGACCGCCATCGGGTATGCTGCAGATCTTATCAAATCCCGCAAGGCCGATGTGGTCATTACCGGAGGTGCTGAGTCTCTTTCGGAACTGACCTTCGCCGGGTTCAATGCCTTACGTTCGGTGGATCGGATAGCATGCCGTCCGTTTGACCGAGATCGGGAAGGACTGGTCCTGGGGGAGGGAGCCGGCATTCTTGTAATCGAATCCCAAGAACTGGCTGAGGCACATGGGATAGCAGGGTATGGGACGGTGCTGGGCTTTGGCCTGGGCAGCGATGCTTACCACATTACCTCACCAGACCCCCAGGGGGACGGAGCAATGAGGTGCATGTCTGTGGCGCTGGCGAATGCAGGCGTTGGTGCAGAGTCCGTGGACTATATCAATGCCCATGGCACAGGAACTCCCGTGAACGACCGGGTAGAGACGCTGGCTATCAAGAAGCTTTTTGGCAAGCGCGCTTATGGGATCCCGGTCAGCTCGACGAAATCGGCACACGGCCACTGCCTCGGCGCCGCGGGGGCGGTGGAGGCGGTGGCAACATTCCTGGCTCTCCACCACGGCATTATCCCTCCGACGATTAATCGCAAAGAACCGGACCCCGACTGTGACCTGGATTGTGTTCCAAACCGGGCGAGGACTGCCTCCATCCGGCTTGCGCTGTCCAACTCCTTTGCCTTTGGAGGCAACAACACAACGCTGGTCTTGGGAAAGAGCTGAGTGTGGCTCGAGCTTGAACAAGCCGCAACCGTCTCAGTCTCACTAGGCCGCATGGTCAGCATCTGAACCACAAGAGGCTTGATATGGGGGTAATCATAACGGGAATAGGCATGTTGAATGCCCTGGGCGTGGGGAGGGGTCCATACTGGCAGGAACTGCTCACAGGAAACTGTGGTATCCGACCGATTGAAAGTTTTGATACCTCATCCTACAGGACCAATGTTGGCGCCGAAATTCGGTCGTTTGATCCCAAAGTTTTCATGCCACCGCGCTTCTACCGCCGCCTCAGCCGCCTGTCCCGCCTGGCCGTTGCGGCGAGCACTGAGGCCCTGGAGGACAGTGAGCTTGACTTAGGAAAGAATGATCGCGACCGAGTCGGAGCGGTGTTTGGCACTGCTTTTGGAAGCACTCAGCAGACGGATGCCTTTTTTCTGAGTCTGCTGGATCATGGACCGGCGGCCACCGAACCCATCCTGTTCCCGGATACCGTCCCCAATGCTCCGGCGAGCCACGTTGCGATTTATCACCAACTCCAGGGACCGACCAGCACACTCTGCCAGAATCACCTTTCGGGAGAATGTGCGTTGGCCTTCGCCATTTCGCTCCTGGAGACGAACCAGGCCGACGCCTTGGTCGTAGGCGGGGCAGATGAGCTGACAAGCATCTTATTTCGCAGTCTCGACGCGATAGGAGCTTTGAAGGTCTGGCATGGAGGGGAGCGCTTTGATCCTGGTCAATTATTGCCTGGCCGAGGGTTTATCCCGGGCGAGGGAGCCACATGTCTGGTGGTGGAGCGGGAAGATAAGGTCAAAAAGAGAAAGCCTCTGGCACACGGGGTGCTTCTCTCCTTAACCCTCGCCAGTGCAGCGACTTCGCAGGGGCACTATGACCAAGACGGCGTTTCGCTGGCTCGAACGATTAGTGCCGCTCTGGATGAGGCGCAGCTTAAGCCCGACGAAATCGACCTAATCGGATTGGCGGCAAATGGTGTAAAAGAACTGGAAGATGCCGAAGCGCGAGCGCTGGAGAGGGTCTTCGGCTCAGGATGGCATCAGACGCCACGAATGCCATTGCGCTATTTTGTCGGTGAATTCGGAAGCGCCGGCCTGCTCACCGCCGCCACGATAATGTTGGCCTTGCGTGAAGGAGTGCTCCCGCCTAGCATCCAGGGCCGGGAGCTGACCGGTGTCCCAGGAGACCCTCTGAGGTTCGCGCCGGCCCGGCAGGCAAGACTGCGGGCTGCCATGAGTATTGGCTCAACCTTTGGAGGGGGAAGCAGTTGTTTGATTTTGGCAAAGGCAGATTTGCGATGAACCGGTGGAACGCCCAAAAGGTTTGGTCCACGCACTCCGAAACGATGGTGCGCACCAGGAAAGTGCTTATGTCGCCAGGACTGCTCGGGTCTCAATCCACGGAGCTGAGAAATCGCGCATGAAAATTTTGCTCATTTCCCCCAATACCGAGATGCTCCCAGATCCGGTCTTTCCTCTGGGCCTCGCCTATATAAGCGCCGCGCTGAAACAGAGTGCTCATGAGCATCAGGTGTTGGATCTTTGCTTTGTGGATGATTTTGCAGTCGCAATCGAACAGGCTGTCACTGACTTTCGACCACAGGCTATCGGCCTATCGTTGCGCAATGTGGATAACGTGGCCTATCCGAACACTTATTCCTATTTGCCGTTCTACCAACTCCTCATCTCACATCTGCGACAGGTCACCGAGGCGCCGGTGATCTTGGGAGGTTCCGGGTTTAGTTTGATGCCTGAGGCCATTCTGAGCCATTTGGAGGCGGATTATGGCATCAGGGGCGAGGGTGAAGAGAGTTTAATCCACCTTCTGGATCATCTGGAGCACGGCATGCCGGCTGCCGGACTTCCGGCCACTTTATGCAGTACTGCGCTTCGCCGACAGGAATCACCTCCAGCTCCACAGTACCTTCCGATTCAGGAACAGTCCATGCCGTGCAGGGCGAAGTTCGACAATGAGAAATATCTGCGTTTTGGTGGAATGGGTAATCTTCAGACTAAGAGAGGCTGCTGTTTCTCCTGTATCTATTGCACCTACCCGCTGATCGAAGGCCGCGAAGTTCGCCTTCGACCGCCAAACGAAGTAGTCAGGGAAATGGAACATATGTATCGACAGGGAATCGATACTTTTTTCATTGTGGACAGCGTTTTCAACTTTCCGCCTCATCATGCCAACTCGATTTGTCTGGAGATCCTGCAGTCCAAGCTCAAGGTTCGGTGGAGCTGCTACCTCCACCCTGGATTCATCACCGAGCCTTTGTTGCATCTTATGAAGGAAGCAGGCTGCAGTAGCGTGGAGTTTGGCACGGACTCAGGATCAGGCGTCATTTTGGAGCGACTGGACAAATCCTTCATGAGAAAGGACGTGCAGCGCGTCTCAGGGCTTTGTCATAAAGTGGGGATCCCTTTCTGTCACTCGTTGATTTTTGGCGGTCCGGGTGAAAACCGCCAAACGATCCAGGAATCGCTCGATCTCATGGCAGAAATTGATCCCACTGCGGTGATTGCCATGTGCGGGATCAGGGTTTTTCCCGGAACAAAGCTCGCGGAGGTTGCGTTATCGGAGGATCTCATCCGCACCGATGAATCGATGCTTGCGCCGACGTTCTATTTGGAGAAATCGTCCCGCTCTTTTCTCTTCGATATGCTGTATGCGCATGTGGAGAAAAACCGCCACTGGATAATGCCAGGCTCGCAGATCAACATCGACCTCAGGTTACAGCAAAAACTGAGGCGCTTCGGGTTGAAGGGCCCTCTTTGGGAACACATGCAGATTAGGAGAAGGTGATTTCAGCCTCACAGTCTGCGACGTTAACCTTTTTCCATAGACCGAATCCAGCGGCGCCAGGTTTCAATTGGGGGTGACATGAATCTGCTCACGGTGGATCTCGAGGATTGGTTTCATGTCTGCGAAGTCGAGCATCTGCTGCCCAAAGAAAAGTGGGATGACCTGCCATCCGCAGTGGTAGCCGACACCGAGACCCTTCTGGGTGTGCTTGAACAGTCGGGATTTCACGCCACTTTTTTTGTCGTGGGCTATGTTGCCCGAAAACACCCTCAGCTCATTGAACGGCTTCACCGTGAGGGGCATGAAATCGCCTTTCATGGGTGGGACCATGAACTGGTCTATAGCCTGAAACCCGATGAATTTCGCTGCATTTTGCGCCGCGGTATCAGGACTATTGAAGCTTTGATCGGGAAAAGGCCCATTGGCTTCCGTGCTCCGCAATGGTCGATTAATGATCGTGCTCTTTGGGCGCTGGATATTCTCGCTGAGGAAGGATTTGTCTATGATTCGAGCATGGCGCCCCTGAAATTCATCGGCAATGAATCCTATCCCTCCTCACCTCATCTGATCAAAACCGCTTCGGGGTGCTTGCGGGAGTTCCCTCCGCTTACCTTGTGGACCCCCTTTGGGCGCTATCCTGCAGGGGGAGGCTGGGGACTCCGATGCCTTCCGATTTCGATACTCAAGCGCCAGGTGCATAGCCTCAATGCCGTCGGCGAGCCGGCTGTCTTCTTTTTCCACCCGCGGGAATTCGGAGGGAAACACCCCATAAAGGGCCTTCCAACCGTCAAAAGGTTCGTGGTGGAAGCCGGTGTTTGGTCAAGCAGAATCCAACTATTGAAGCTATTGAAAGAATTTCAATTCACTTCAATCGAACGCTTCCTCAGTTCCCCACCTAACATGACCATTTTCATGCCGAAATCGCCACTCTAAGCTCTAGAAACACCGTTGCGGATAGTTCACTAATGCGCAAACTCGCATACTTGGTTTGGTCCGCCCCCACTCGCCCTCGCGATGCTCACAATGCAGAGCTGAGCCG
>JADGQM010000316.1 GCA_017881795.1 Syntrophobacteraceae bacterium | reverse complement strand
GACAGATGTTGCTGGAGTCTGGCCCGGTTATCGACGCGAATGACATAGAGATGATAAACCGATCGGGCGTAGGAGGCTTCGCACGGGGGAATGACCTCCTCGATATCGCGCAATAACGCGTCGTACTCTTGGGCGCATTGTCTTCTCTGGGTGTTCCAGTCAACGAGATTGGCGAGCTTGACCTTCATGATTCCCGCCTGGATGGCATCGAGCCGCCCGTTGTAGCCTTCCATGTCATGGTAGTATTTCTGGGATTGTCCGTGATCCCGCAGCGTCCGAATCTTGCGGGCAAGCTCCTCATTGTCGGTGGTAACTGCGCCGGCTTCACCACATGCCCCCAAATTTTTCCCGGGATAAAAGCTGAAAGCCGCCGCCGTTCCCATGGAGCCGGCCTTGCTCCAGGTATTCTCGTTTTCAGAAAAGTACTCGGCGCCATGAGCCTGACAGGCGTCTTCAATCACGGTCAGATTATACTCTTGGGCCAGCTTGAGAAGAGGGTCCATGTTAGCCGGCTGACCATACAGATGAACAGGGATGATGGCCGAAACGATTTCGCCCGTTTTTCGATTTACTGACTTCCTCGTCTTCTTCCCGACATAGCACTGCGTTTCGAGATATTCGCGGAGCTTCTCCGGGTCCATATTGTAGGTACGCTCGTCGATGTCCACGAAACCGGGTGAGGCTCCTGCCTGCGATATGGCTTCGGTGGTAGCAATAAAGGTGTTGGGGACGGTAATCACCAGGTCGCCGTTCTTAACCCCGGCGGCCATCAGGGCAAACCTCAAAGCGTCCGTGCCACTGCCCACACCGACACAGTATTGAGTTCCACAGAAGCGGGCGAAATCCTGCTCGAACCCCTCCACCATCGGACCGCCAATGAATCCGGCGGATCTCAGTGCGGATCTGAAGACCGCAACCAGTTCCTCTTCCAATTCCAGATGGGGGGTGACTAGGTCAAGAAACGGTACTTTGTTATTGCTTGTCATCTTGGAGGCACCTCACAAATTTTGGGTAAAGCACGCAGAATAAGTTAAAGTAGCTCCCTTTATTGAGCCTTGTCATCGATGAACCTCATCAAGGCGGCAGGATTTCCGGCAACGATGGCTTTCGGCGGCACCTCCCTGGTCACCACGCTCCCCGCCCCGATGATGGCGCGTTCTCCTATGGTGACATTGGCGAGGATGGTGGCCCCGGAGCCTATGGATGCTCCGTTCTTAACCAAGGTAGCTTCCACCTTCCAGTCGTCTTCCGTTTGGGGGCTGCCGTCAGCTGTTGTGGCTCTTGGATACATGTCATTGATGAAGGTGACATTGTGTCCGATGAAGACGTTGTCCTCAATCGTCACACCCTCGCAGATGAAGGTGTGGCTCGAGATTTTGCAGTTCTTTCCAATCTTGGCGTTCTTCTGGATCTCGACGAAGGCACCGATCTTCGAATTGTCACCAATCTCGCAGCCGTACAGATTGATGAATTTGGCCAGCTTGACGTTTGTTCCCAGCTTAACGTCGTCGGAGATGCACA
This sequence comes from Syntrophobacteraceae bacterium, assembly GCA_017881795.1. Classification (GTDB taxonomy): domain Bacteria; phylum Desulfobacterota; class Syntrophobacteria; order Syntrophobacterales; family Syntrophobacteraceae; genus JADGQM01. Next base: position 3,497 of record JADGQM010000316.1, on the reverse strand, counting down.
GGTAGTTCATAGATAGACCAGTTCTCCACGGTTCTTCAATGACTTGTTTGCTGATTCCAGGACCTGCACGACCCTAAGGCCGGCTTTGCCGTCATTGAATGGGGTCTTGTCGTTCTCGATGCAGTCTACAAAATATTCTGCCTCGATCTTCAGGGCTTCCCCCTGGTCAATCCTGGGGGCCCACATGTCTCCGGAACGGTAACTCACCAGGAGGTCGTAAACGTTTTCTTTGTTCTTGATCTCAATGCCTTTATCATAGACTTTAATCTTCACATCCGGGTCCAAATCGTTCCACAAGAGCATCTTCTTTTCGCCACCCAGCAGAGTGGTCCGCACCTTGACGGGCGACATCCAGTTTACGTTGAGATGTCCTATGACATTGTCGGCGTAGTAAATCGTTATGTATGCGACATACTCATGCTGGGTGAAATGGTTCCCACCGGTTGCTACAATGGCTTGAGGCTTAGCCTTGATCAGGTGGTCCATGATGGAGAGATCATGGGGTGCGAGGTCCCAGATGACGTTTACGTCATGTTGAAAAAGCCCCAGGTTGACCCGGGTGGAGTCATAATAGCAGAGGTTTCCCAACTCGTCCTTATCGACGAGTTCCTTGATTTTCCTCACGGCGCCGGTAAAAAGAAACGTATGGTCCACCATGATCTTGAGGTTCTTCCTGTCGGCAAGCTCTATCAGTTCTTCGGCCTGGGCCGCGGTGGATGTAAAAGGTTTTTCGACGAAAATGTGTTTGCCGTTTTGCAGCGCTTCTTTGGCGAACTGGAAGTGCGTTGAGACCGGAGTGACCACGGCCACTGCATGAATGTTCGCGGAAGCAATCATTTCGCGATAGTCTGTAGTCAGCTCTATGTCTGGATGCGCTTTTTGGGCACGCTTTAGCGCGTTGGGGTGTCTGTCCGACACTGAAATGACGCGAACCCCATCGACGGCTGCAAAATTCCTGACAACATTGGGTCCCCAATATCCATACCCGATTATACCCATGTTTATCATCTCTTTCCCTCCCTTATTGGCTGACGAAGTCTATCGAGGTGTGTATGTCTTTACGGGTAAGCCTCGTTGAAATGGCCAAAGTTAGCACTGGTTTACTTCACATTCTAATACGCGCCTTTCCCTCTCAATGCGGCCCACGGAGTCTGAAAGAGAAGCATGATATCCAACCACAGGGACCAGTGCTTCGAATATCTGATGTCGAGGCGCACCATTTCGTCAAAAGTGGTGCTGCTTCTACCCTTCACCTGCCAGAGTCCGGTTATTCCCGGCCTCATTTCCAATATCCGCCGCCGGTGCCAGACCTTGTAGCACTCCAATTCATAAGGGATAGGGGGGCGCGGTCCCACCAGGGACATGTCCCCCTTGAGAACGTTAAAGAACTGGGGGAGCTCATCCAAACTGGTTCTTCGAATAAACCTTCCGAGTGGAGTAACCCTCGGATCATTTTCGATTTTATATACTGCTTTCTGCTCCTTTTTGGTCCCTTCTCCGCAATGGGTCCCGTTCCCGGAGATGAGATTTATTACATATTCCTTGTGAATCCTCGGATTATTGTTGACGGTCATGGATCTGAACTTCAGAAAGGTAAAACGCTTACCAAATTGGCCCACTCTTTCCTGCCTGAAAAAGACCGGCCCCGTCGAGGTGAGCTTTATGAGCAATGCAATAACCAGAAAGAGTGGGGAGAGGACAATCAACCCCATCAGACTGCCGACCACATCGATGATTCGTTTTAATGAAAGCTCAATCTTCTTGGATGAGTGATCCAGTATAATATCCGGATAAAGCTTGAGATCTGAACACGAGTCCAATTTAACTTTATCGAATTCCTCCGGGAATGCGTGGAAGGAAATATGTATTAGGGTTAAGATTCTCGAGTCCAGCTTATCACAAAGGGAGTTGTGAAATCTCTCAAATATCGGATTAATAGGTAAAACGCCATTGGTTTCACCCAGTTCCGTGAATATTACTCCTATGATGTCTTTATGCTTGTACCAACCCTTGAGATCGGTCTCGCGTGTACCGGAGATAAGTGCAGACACGATGTTCTGTATATGCCGAGGCCTGTTTGATTCCCGGCAGAGGAGAGAAATGTCGACCAGCATCAAGATGAACGGTCTCTTGGAGCGTTCCGCTCTCTTTCTCTCCAGAGAGAGGAGCTGATTGAACCAGGTTTCTTCAAAGATACAGCCATCTCGATGGGCTGTTTTATGAGCGTCATCCAGAACATTCTGCTGATTCGCAGAGCTCGTCTTCATACTTGAAATGAAGAAGCTCATAGGTCACCTCCATGGTTTATTTGTCAGAGTGGCTAGTGACTAGTGGTTAGAAGACAGTGGTCAGTGATCAGAAAAAAATGGTTGCCGGATTTCGGGTGGTACTCAAATACGTTATGGATGGTTTCATGATATAATAAGAGAGTGATATAGGTTATCGGAGGAAGGCACTAGAGGTGTTTATAAATGAACTGGGGAATATGATATCGTCGTTTATTCAGCACAATGCCGAGTACATTGCCACCGACCTTGGTGAGTTTGTCCTTGACGCTCTCGGCTACGGTCCATTTCGTCTTCTCAGCCTCTACAACCAGTACAATCCCGTCAACTTTGGGTGCAATCGCAAGGCCATCGGGGGATTTGGTCAGCGGGCAGCAGTCGATGATCGTAAAATCAAATCGTGATCTGAGCATTTTCCAGAAATCAGTAATCGTGCAGGAGTCAAATATTTCCGGGGTGTACGAAGATGAATTGGATGAAGGGCTTATGAACAGGTTAGTATCTTTAACCTGGCAGAACGCTCTCTCGAATTCTCGCCCCTCCTTTACAACCTCCACCCAGCCAAGATCAGGAGAAATCGGAAAGAAGAGATGATGACTGGGCTGAAATCGGTCCCCGTCAAGGAGAAGCACTGATTTGCAGATCCTCATGGCAGCAACTCTGGCAAATTCGCGCGCCAACGTGGAAGTCCCTTCCCCTTCGCGCGCGCCAATGAACTGGATAAGTTTTTTGGGCCTGCGCGGAAGGAGGGATTCGATGGCTTGATAAAGACTCAACATCTCTTGCTCCACGTCAAAATCGCGGGGGGCAGTCAGGATGTCGGGAGAACCTTTCAAACCGTTCCTGTGCTTTGAAGATTGCTCTTGCGCTTCGGATATCTTGCTCAAAGTTCGTTCCTTATGACCAGAATGACCGGATTTTCGTTAATGGTCTATGACAATATTTTACGACGCCGTTAGCGATGCACGCCGCTTTGCAGGACACGCAAGGACTTTTGCTACTTTGTTACCTTTTATAAGATACCGTCGCAAGGACGGGGATTCTCAAGCGTTGTTCCGCCGCCTTTGGGGAAATGAGGCCCTGCCTGACAAACTCCAGCGCAAAGGCCAACCCCACCCCACCACCAAGGCCAGCCACGGCCCCCACAAAAACGAAAAAGAGCAATCCTTTTCGGTGACTGACCGGTAAGAGAGGAACGGAGGCCTGTTCCAC
>JADGQM010000315.1 GCA_017881795.1 Syntrophobacteraceae bacterium | reverse complement strand
CTTGAGAGCCTCCACCTCGGTCTCAAGTTGCTTCAGCCGATCCATGGGGTCTCTTAACTTGACAGTACAGGAATTTGCATTTTTTTTTGACCACGAAGGACACGAAGATCACGAAGACCACGACGAAGAGCAGATAGAATATTTTAGATGCATTCCTGTGTGCTCTTCGTGCTCTTCGTGGTGAATTGTTGATTAAAGTTCGCGCACAGGGTGTTAAGTTAGCCGTATAAGAATTTGCATTTTTTATTAACCACGAAGGCCACGAAGGACACGAAGAAGAGCATAGAGATTGATGATGACGTTGCAGCTTGCCTCGCGAGCGACCTCGCGCAGGGTTCCCGCGCCAAAGAGAATCCTTCCCGACGTGGCGAATTCGAAGCGCAACATTCACTCACCAGCCGGCATCATCGGGGAAAACGTTGGTGTAGAAGATCCTGGTGCGGGGAACAGCCATCATCTCGGCAACGGTATCAAACCATTTAAGAAAATGTGCCGTTTCCTTATGCCTGGCCGGAGCCTCAGCCGTGCGATAGACCTCGACCAGGGCGAAGCGGGTTGGATCATCTTCTTGCTGGATTACATCAAAGCGGGCGATCCCCGGTTCCTGAACGCTGTTCCTGGCGTTTTCAACCGTTGCCGCCTTAAAGGCTTCAATGTACTCGGGTTTCACCTGAATAAAAACATGCATGACAACCATTAGCGTCCGCTCCTTTCAAAATCACCAATGAACAAAAATTTAGAGCAGCTTCCCCCAATTCAAGGCATTTGCACTGATACTCACCTGCATCGTGGGATGGATCAATTCTGTGCCTTTGAGAACAAAAGGGCAATAGATCAAGCTGCATTCATCCGGTGTAATCATCGTCTCCGAAAGCAGGGAAAGGATCGAATCTTTTTGCACTGCCAGTGAGGTGATCAGGACTTTGATGCCTTCGACCGCCTCCGCAAGCGGGAGGGTGACCGCATACAGGGGTGAGTGAGGAATAGTATTCTGAGCATCCGCGGACTGTTGGGAGGTGGTGAATAGTCGGGCCAGTCTCAGGAAGAGTTGCGGTTGAATCTTGAAGGCAGGAATCCAAAACGCTGCCGGATGCTCTTCCCACCGGCTCGGAATGGGCTTTGACAGATTGGCCAACCGAATCAAATCGGCATAGGATTTGAGTTTGGCTCCGGAAATTGTGGCCTGAATGCGCCAGAAGGGCAAATAGAGTGAAGCATCATCATTGCTTGGGAGGAATCCAAAATCAACCTTCTCGAAACTCTCTCCCGCAGCCTGCCATGCCGAATCACAGTTGCTGCAAAGGAGCACCAGAGCATTCTTGTCCCCTTCAAGGTCCCAGCCGCAAGCCGGGCAGAGCATGGGAATGAAGCTCATTTTGCACTCAGGGTCCTGCTCCAGGGGCAATTCCTCGCCGGGCATTTCGGAGCATTCGGGCGCAGGGGAATCTAAAATGGCATCAAAAAGGATTCCGTGTTTGACGAGAAAGGGTGAATAAATCAGGCTGACCATGTCACCGATGAAGGCTTTGGATCGGGAAGCGTGTCCACCCGTTAAGCTGCCTCGAAATCCCGGCGCCTGGTCCCGATCCATTTGATATCCCCGGAACGGGAAAGCCGGGCTGAGGAACCTCCCACCGGTTCCTGGAGCAATAAACTTCAATCGCAGGACTTGCGGTCTGATTCCAAGGGAAAACGGGAAGCATTGCGAACGGAGCGCCAGGAGATTGGAATCAACCAACCGTTCGGTGACCCCATGGTCATCCATGGAAAAGACCATCCCTTTGAATCTCCAGTAAGGAGCAAAAAGGACGTTCTTGGGGACGTTCTCTTTGGGCGCCAGGTAGTATCGAGGTTGGCCTTCCGGAGCGAGGTAGAGCCTGACGCGACAGAAAGAACAGGAGAGCATGCGGTCGGTTTCCTCGAGGACCAGAGGAGCTCCGCATTGAGGGCACTGGAGCTCGATTTGCCAGGCTTGACTGCTAAATTCTTTCACCGCACTGATTGCAATAGGTTGCATTGGGCAAATTCTCAGCACCGCAGTGGGTGCACTTTGCCGCCGGACTTTTTTGCTCGACGGGACTGCCGCACCGGGAGCAGAACTTCGCGTCCGGGGACAGATTCTTGCTACACTGGGCACACTGAATAAAAATCAGCAGGTGATGCCCGCACTGTGGGCAAAATTTGGCTTCCCTGGGGATCGCTTGCTGGCACTTCGGACAGGCGATGGTCGGCGCCGGAACAGGCTCCCCTTTTTTTTGGGACTCCGCAAACATGGCAGGCATCATCATGCCCATCCCCATACCCAGACCGGCGCCGGCTTCACCGCGAGAGGCCGCGGCCTTTTCCATGGCCATGGCCGCCTTCATTTGCGTCAGCCGGTTCAGGTCATCGAAGAGGGCCAGGCGGCTCTTATCATCGATGGCCTTTTGCACTTCGGTGGGAGGGGTAATCGAGTTGATGTAGAGCTGCTGAAGGCCTAAACCAAACCGCGTGAAATCGTCCTGCAAGCGTTTCGCCAGCCCTTCCGATAACGCATCATACTGGCGCGGAAGGTTGAGGAGGGAGTCGAGGTTTTCTCCCATGTAGTCGTTAAAGCGGGAGACGACCACGCGGTTCAGATAGTCTGCTATCTCCTGGGTAGTGTAGACGCCTTGAGTTCCAACCAGGCTGTTGATAAAGAGCACGGGCTGGAGCACTCTCACATTGAATATGCCAAAGGCGCGGAGGCGGACCAGGCCCAGTTCCGAATCCTTAAACGCGACCGGGTCTCTGGTGCCCCATTTAAAATCGGGAAAGACTTTCATGTTAACCAGGTAGACTTCGGCTCGCAGGGGGCTGGTAAATCCCCATGGCATGCTCAACAGTTTTGTCAGGATGGGAATGTTGGCGGTGGTTAAGGTGTGCCGGCCACAGCCAAAAGCATCGCAGGCCTTGCCGTTGTAAAAGAACACTGCGGCCTGACTCTCCCGAACAATCAGTTGAGCCCCATACTTGATCTCTCCCGAACCGCTCTCCGGAATCCTGTGGACGATTTCTTTCCCGGATTCGTCAAACCATTCGATGACTTCGAGAAATACGATGTTGTCCGTTCCCATGCTCGCTGCTTCTGCCTGTGATCAGGTGGTTGAAAGAAGGGGTCTCAAAGTTACGGTTATTCGACTCTCATCAGAGCCATTTCAGCATTCTTGCCGAGTTTTGGCAAGACTCATGTCATGTGGTCTGCGATCGGCTCTTTTTTTCGTGTTCGATCTTCTGTATCGCCTTGGCGAAAAGCCTGTCAAAATAACGCTCAAGGGCTTCGTTGCCGCCCCGTAATCCGTCAATCACTTTACCCGCCCAGATGACATATTCCTCGCGCCTTTCAAGAGCCCACCGTGCGGGAGGGGAATGAATAATGTCATCAAGGTTGCTGATTTTGTCGGCAATTTTTACGAGACGCGCGGGCGTAGAGAGGTGCGCACTGTGTTCAATTTGAAGACGTTTTCTGACGGGCCCTGGCAGTTGTTTATCATCGGTGAGCTCTCTTACGATGCTGCTGATCTCGGCGCCAAATTCCCGTTCGAGCTCTTCGAAAGACGTGTCAGTGTCTTCAATAATGTCATGCAAGATCCCGGCAACCAACGTCGTGACTTCGCGAATCCCCCCAATTGTCCAAAGCGTCTCAGCCACCGCGATCAGGTGATTGATGTATGGCGACGCCCGCTCGTCCTTGCGGCGCTGGTCGCGGTGTTTGCAGGCGGCGAATTTGAACGCTTTAAGGATAAGGGAGACCTCTTCAGCTTCACTTTTCATCGATAGTGAGCCTCTTGCAAAAGTCCCTGGGCGTCATTCCGGCGGAAGCCGGAATCCAGGTTTTTCAAAAATTTCTGGACCCCGGCTTTCGCTGGGGTGACGGAATTTGCCAGTTCTGCAAGAGCCTCTAGTGTTAAGAAATGAAATCGCATCATACCTTCTATGCCTGGGTGTTTCGTCAGCTCGCTTGTTCCGAGAGACCCTGCTCCTCTCTGTCAACGAGCCGCTTGCGAAACAAAAGAAGCCTGGAATCGCATTCGATCTTCCCGCAGTTCTTGGTCCCCAGTTTCGGTCTCAGAGGGTTCCTAAGTACAACATCACATAAATGGGTGTCCGAATTCAGCTCGTCATACCGGCGAAAGCTGGTATCCAGGCAGTTTTTCTGGATTCCGGTTGTCACCGGAATGACGCGTCAGGATTGTGGTCACTTTATTGTGCGGCCCTGAACTAAGCGACGGGCAGATCAACGCGGGGTAATAATAGAGACGTTTGCAAGAGTTGAAAATAAAAAAACAGGATGCCCCTTCTGTTAATCCTGGCGCTTATCCCTTGATTTCGATAACCCACTTGGATTAAGCTGAATTACACGGCTGGCGACAACTGGCCAAAGTGTGTTTTACGGGCGCCAAATTCACGATCACTTTGACGGCATATCTGGCTCCACTGAATTGATCTTCACCCATAACCGAGTAATGCCTCATGGCGGCTATCTCCGGGAGGACTCCTTTTTCAGCATTCAGGTCGAGCAGTCTAAGCGGGTTTAGTCAGTGGCATTCATTTTCCAAGGAAGAGAAGGATCATTATGAACATTTTTGTAGGAAATCTATCGTTTAAGACCACTGAAGAGGAGTTGCAGAGGGAATTTGAGGCATTTGGTGAAGTGGATACGGCTAAAATCATCATGGACCAATACACTCACAAGTCTCGCGGGTTTGCCTTTGTCGAAATGCCAAACCAGGATCAGGCAACGGCTGCTATCGCCGGCCTCAATGGCAAAGAGCTTGCCGGTCAAACTCTCACCGTGAATGAGGCCAAGCCCCGAGAGAGTCGCGGGGGGCAAAGCCGTGGGCGTAGCGGGGGGGGTGGCTACGGTTCAGGCGGTCGATCAGGCGGCGGGGGTGGCTTCGGCAACAAAGGTCGAGGCGGCGGTGGCTTCGGCCCCGGGGATCGCTCAGGTGGAGGCGGTGGCAGACGTCCCCGCTAACCCTCATCACCCTGAAGGTCACGACGGAGCAAGAGAATACAGGGAACAGCGGCCCAGATGTCCATTAC
>JADGQM010000314.1 GCA_017881795.1 Syntrophobacteraceae bacterium | reverse complement strand
ACCATACTCCCGCCCACGAAGGCCACATCCGCCAGAGTGTAAAGACTGTTCAGCAGGCCCATGACATCGACCACAATTACGTCTGCCGGCGAACGCGGTCCTTGGGTGAGCCGAAACACCCGCATGGGATCGTTCCCGAAGAGCCCTTGAACCTCGGCAGCACGATGGGGGTGGCGTGGAACAATGACCAGTTTTAGCTCGGGGCAATGCTGCCTCAGTGCCAGGAACGTCGACCTCAGCATCGCTTCCTCACCGGCATGCGTGCTCCCGGCAAGAAGCACCCGGCCTTCCTTGCCGAGGCCGAGGTCGCGACGCAATGCCGCATCCGTCTCGGAGGAGGGAAGGGCGCCTGCAAGATCGAATTTCAGGTTGCCCGTGCGATGGATTTTTTGCGCCTCCATGCCGAGCCCGAGAAAATGCTCTGCTTCTTCCGACGACTGCGGGTAGATCCGTGCAAAGGTTTTAAAAGCCGGGACAAAAAGAACCGACAACAAGCGACTGATACGAAAGGAGGTTGGCGAGAGGCGTCCGTTCAAGAGAAAGCAGGGAATCCCGAGATGACGCATCTGCGCAAGAAAGCCCGGCCAAATATCGGTCTCGATCAAGAGGAACAATGCCGGACGAATCCGACGCAGGCACCTGCGCACCGGGAGCAGGAGGTCGTAGGGAAAGTAAAAGAGACCGTCGACATAGGCACCGGTCTTTTCCGCTGCGATCTCATGGGCGGCAAGCGTCGACACCGAAAGGTACAGCGGCCGGGCAGGCAATTTTGCCCGGAGCTCTTTGATGAGCGGCACCGTGGAGAGCAGTTCGCCAACCGATAGGGCATGAATCCAGACCGGCCTGATCGCTGATTGGTTGCTGCCGGGATAGCTCTGGAACCCTAATCTTCGAAAGATAGTCTCTCTGCGTTTCCTAATGGGAAGAAGGAATGGCAGAAAGGGCAGCACGGCCAGAGGTGCCAGCAGGTTGATGAATGCCATATAGAGTGCCAGGGCAAGACGGGTGGCAAGGGGCTGCAGCATCATAAATCAGCGAATAGAGGTCGTCGTTGGGGACGGCAATTCTGGGCCCGCATGTGCCTTCCTGAGCACTGCGTCAACCACCTGATCGACTGTGAGGCGCCTCATGCACGCTAATTCTTCGTATTCGGTGGTCATACAGCGTTTACGGAAACAAGGGCTGCAATCCAGCCCAGCACGCAACACCGTATGCTGCTTGCCATGTGGGCCGGTCCGCCAGGGTGCGGTCGGTCCAAAGAGGGCGACCACCGGGGTCCCCACTGCGGCGGCGATGTGCATGGGGCCGGTGTCCGTGGAGACCACCGCGCACGCCATGCGGTAAACTGCGGCAAGCGTTTTCAGACTGGTGCGGCCATCAAAGCGAATCGCCGCGTGCGCCATCCGGCGACAAATTTCATCGATGGACTTCCGATCCTCGGGGCCGCCGGTGAAGGCCACGCGGAAACCCTTTTCGATGAGCCGATCGGCGACTTCTCCAAACCGCTCATTTTCCCAGAGTTTCGTTGGCCAGAGGGTCATCGGGTGGATCGCCAGCAAACAACCTCCCGGCAGCCCCCCTTCAGCCTCGACCAGTTTCCGCGCCTGAGCTTCGTTTTCCTCCAAGATGGGGAAATCGTAAATCACCTCGCCCGTTGAAATACCCAGAGCATTTAAGAGAATGAGCCCGCGATCCAAAGCATGAACGTCCATCGAAATGGCCGGAATGCGCTCGTTCAGAAAGAGGTAGCTGCCCTCCGAATGTTGCATTCCGCGTCCGAAGCCGACTTTGCGATCTGCTCGGGCCAGCAGCACCCAAAGGCTGCTCTTGAGCAGGGCGTGAAAGTCGATCAGCAGGTCGTAGCGTGTCTCGCGGACTTCTTTTGCCAGTCGCCGGATTTCGCGAATGACAGCATAACGGTCCCCGGCCCTAAACGCTCTAATGCTACTCTCCCGGCGCCAGATCAGCAACCGGTCGAGTGCTCTGTGGCCGCGCACGGCCTCGAGGGCGGTTTCCTGGATCAACCAGTCAATTTGCGCATGAGGATATTCACGGCGCAGAGCAGTTAGTGCCGGCAGTGTATGGGTGACATCGCCAATGGCACTCATCTTGATAATCAGGATGTTCAAGAATGAATCTCCCGGCTCTGACCATGATGTTTGCACATGAACCACCCGCTCCAGCGCTCAGCCTACATCCTGAGATACAGTTCCCGTGCCCGCTCGGGCGTCATCTTTTCTTTCCAGTCCGGACCCAGCGCATTTTGCCAAAGGGGGTCGAGACTGAGCGCTACGCGAATCATTTCATTCATCTGCTGTTCACTCATTCCTTCGGTTAGACCTCGGGGAAGTTCGATGTTATGTCTTTCAAGCATAGCGCGGAAAGTTGGCACGTCCTCGGGGTAATACTCCTCCAGATGATTGAACGCGATGCAGTTGCCAACTCCATGGCGCACACCAAGCACATAGGAAAGCCCATAGCAGAGAGCGTGACAGACGCCTACCTGGGAATAGGCGATGCTCATCCCACCAAGATATGAGGCGACCATCAGCATTTCATCAGCAACCGCATCCTCGATGTCGCCGAGGAAAACGTCCCGGCACAGGGCCTGGGATTTTTCGGCGAAGGCGCGACTGAATTCATTGATAAAGGTGCCGAGCAGGGACTCCGAAGCATGGATGAAGCTATCCATTGCGGTGTAGAAGCGCTGATCTTTGGGCGCGCCGGCAAGGAGGTCGGCGTCGAGAATGATCTGGTCGAAGGGCGTGTAGTCGGAGTTGATTCCCAGCTTGCGGATTGGTCCGGTGAGCACCGTGGTTCGGGACACTTCGGCACCGGTTCCGGCCAGCGTAGGGATGCCGACATGGTAGACGCCGGGATTGTTCACCAGATCCCAGCCCTGGTATTCGCTGCTTGACCCTGGGTTGGTGAGCATCAACGCCACCGCTTTGGCAAGATCCATGGTGCTTCCGCCGCCAATGCCAACGACCGAGGCTTGTTGGCTGGAGAATTCCTGCGACCGGCGCGTCAGCTCATCTACATAGACGGTCTTGGGTTCGGTGTCGACATTTACAAAAATGACCAGATCGCTGGCTGCAGCCGGGAGTTGGCCAACGAACTCCTTTCCTTCGTGAACGCGATCAATGAGAAAAATGGCTGGAGCACGGCTGTCTTTCCTGCGAGCGGCCAGGATGTCGCCAAGCTGGCGAACACTGCCGCGACCGAAGATCAGTTGTGGTACGACGCGAAGATTACGATACATGATTGGACCTGCCTAAAGGTTCAAGATAATTTCGTTATTGTGTAGGGGCGACCGGCCGGTCGCCCCTACCGTCTTTAAGAAACTCCTCAAATTCGTGAGCCTGTTGTAATGTGTCAATTTCAATCAAAAAATCGTCAGAAATACCAACGGCGATGCGGTGGCCACGTTCCAGTACACGCAGCATTTCGAGTTTTTCGAGGTCCTCGAGCTTTCCCTGCGGCATTTTGGAGAACGCTTCCAGAAAGTCTCCCTGGTAGGCATAGAGGCCAAGATGAATGAGCACCGGACACTGTGCCGCTGCCGCCGCGTTGAAGGCCCCGCTGGAATCCCGGAAATAGGGAATGGGCGCCCGGGAAAAATAGATGGCGTGTCCCTTTGCATCACAGACCAACTTGACGTGGTTGGGATTGAAGTAGTCCGCTTCGGCGCGGAGGGGTGTGCCCAGTGTCGCCATCGCCACGTCCCCCTCGATCAGTGCGGCGAGCTGCCGGATCTGCTCCCCGGTGACCGTTGGTTCATCCCCCTGGACGTTGATAACATATTCGGCTTGCAGAGACCGGTTTGCTTCGGCAATGCGATCCGTACCGCAGGCATGAGTGGGATCGGTGATGATGGTCTGATACCCTGCATTTTCCAGGAGGTCCCGCAGAATTTTAGTGTCCACGGCAAAATAAAGCGGAAATTCGGGTGCTTCAGCGCGGATTCGCGCGGCCGTCCAGAGGATCACGGGCTTTCCCCTGACCTCGTGAAGCAATTTCTGCGGAAAACGCGTCGAAGCAAGTCGCGCCGGAACGATAATGGCGAATTTCATCGCAGAATTGATCTCATGCGGGCAAGCCGCTCCGCCATTTCGTCTCGGGTCCAGGAGAGCTTGACCTGCATGCAGATCGTGCGGCTCATGATGGCATCCGAACGCGGCATGTTCAGATCGGTCAGGCCGCTCAGCCATCCGGCCTTGTGGACGGCAAGCAAACCAGGACTGCGGAGCTGCTTGATGTGGTCCCACTTGCGATGGTAGTGCCAGTTGTTGTCATACCAGTAGAAGCAGCCATCAACGTGAGCCGCGGCAAGCTTCCTCGCAGCCTCTCTCGCTTCCTCTTCAGAAGGCAGGAAGAAGGTCAGAAAAGTAGCCGAATCGCCTTCCGGGTCGGGCGCCGCCCGGAAACGCACACGCGGCAGGTCAGCCAGTCCCTCGATGAAGAAACGTTGATTATTTCGCTGGATTTCGAGGATGCGATCCAGCTTGCGCAGTTGCGCCAGGCCTACCGCCGCGTTGAGCTCGCTGATGCGGAAATTGGCGCCGATGTGCTCATGTTCGTCGGCCCCACGGTCCTTTCCGCGATGGTCGTGGCCGTGGTCGGTGAAGGCATCGACGATCTCATAGACGCGCGGATCATCTGTGATGACGGCACCGCCCTCACCGCAGGTGATGGTCTTGACATAATCGAAGGAGAGAATACCGGCTTCGCCAAAGGTTCCAAGCGACTTGCCGTGAAAGGTTCCGCCGAGGGCCTGCGCGTTATCTTCGATGAGCGTGACCTCGTGGCGCCTGCATACCTCCACCAGTTCGTCAATCCGGGCCATGGAACCGCACATGTGCACCACCAGGACGGCCTTTGTCCGCGGGGTGATGGCCTGTTCCACCGCCTGAGGATCAAGGCAGAGGGTATCATCGATATCAACAAACACCGGCAGGGCCCCGGCAAGAAGGACGGCTTCGGGATCAGCCACAAAGGTAAAGGGTGGCAGGATGACTTCGTCGCCGGCGCCAACACCACTGGCGGCAAGGGCTGAAGACACCGCTGCGGTG
>JADGQM010000313.1 GCA_017881795.1 Syntrophobacteraceae bacterium | reverse complement strand
CGCCGTCAGGAACCATTTCCACGACTACGCCCACCTTTGCCTGGAACGCGGTGTGCAATGCCACATGGTACCGCCTCTGGGTGGATGACAGCAGTGGAAAGCGTGTCGATAAGTGGTACGACGCGTCACAGGCAGGCTGTGAGAGTGGCGCCGGGACCTGTTCCGTGACGCCGGGCTCAGCCCTTGCGAGTGGCTCAGGCAAGTGGTGGGTCCAGACCTGGAACCCGGTGGGTGACGGCCCGTGGAGCAGCGTTATGGAGTTTACAGTGAATTCACCGTGATCTGCGGTCCCTCAGAACGCTTCCACAAGAGCGAGCGGCGGAAACAACTTAGGGTGATTTCTAAAGAATCCCTCCAACCTCCATTTGTCCAAGGGAGGTGGGGGGATTTGTGTGTCTTGCCGAGACCAGTTGGGGCCATGGACGCCGCCAATTAGGAATTTCCGTAAGAGAATGGTCATGCGTATTTCAAGGGAGGAGACTTTAAGGTATGTGCGGAATTGCTGGTATAGCGCGCATGAACCACCAGAACGTCCCTGATCTGCATAGGAAACTCCGTGTCATGAACAAGCTCCAGAAACACCGAGGACCAGACGGTGAAGGGACTTGGTGTCACCCAACGGGAGCCTTTGGCTTTGCTCATGTGCGTCTCAGCATCATCGATCTCACCTCTGGCGACCAGCCCATGACGGACCGCGCCGGGAACTGGATCGTTTTCAATGGAGAAATTTACAACTACATCGAACTTCGAAAAGTACTCGGAGAGGAGAATTTCATCACCACTTCCGATACGGAGGTGATTCTCGTAGCCTACCGGAAATGGGGGGAGAGTTGTCTCGATCACCTGCGGGGGATGTTTGCCTTTGCCATTTGGGATGAGAAGAATCAACGGCTCTTTTGCGCCCGCGACCATTTTGGGATCAAGCCGCTTTACTTCACCGTCCAGGATGAGACCTTTCACTTCGCCTCAGAGATCAAAGCCCTGCTGCCCTTTGTGCCGAGGATCGCAACCTGCATTGACGCCCTCAAGGACTACTTTGTCTTCCAGCTTTGCTTGAAGGAAAAAACCCTTTTCAAGGACATCATGGAGCTGCAGCCCGGTCACAAGCTCATCGTTTCAAACGGTAGCTTGCGTGTGGAGCGCTACTGGGAGGTTTACTACAACCTCGATTTCGACCATACTCCGAAGTATTTCCAGGAAGAGTTGCGAAGACGCTTCGAGGACTCTGTGCGCCTGCACCTTCGGAGCGATGTTCCCGTCGGGGCTTACCTCAGTGGGGGAGCCGACTCCAGTATCGTGGGTGTCGCCGCCGCGAAACACTATGACAATAATGACTTCAAGGCGTTTCACGGCAAGTTCTCAATGGGCGCACTGTATGACGAAAGCGCTTATGCAGAGTCGGTCGCCGCCATGTACGGGATGCATCTCTACCAAATAGAGATCACCAGCCAGGATTTTGTGGATTCTATCCAGAAAGTCATCTACCACCTTGACTACCCCGTGGCCGGCCCCGGCTCTTTCCCCCAATATCACGTCTCGAAACTGGCCTCACAGCACCGGAAGGTTGTCCTTGGCGGCCAAGGCGGCGACGAAATATTCGGGGGCTATGTGCGTTACCTCGTCGCGTATTTTGAACAGTGCATCCAGGGAGCCATCAATGGGAGTCTTCACAACGGGAACTTCATCGTCACCTACGAATCCATCATCCCTAACCTGGTGGCCCTGCAGAACTACAAGCCGATGTTGAGAGCGTTCTGGCGAGATGGACTTTTTGAAGACCTCGACCGGCGCTACTATCACCTTATCAATCGCTCCCAGGATCTGAGCAAGGAAATCACATGGAACGAGCTCGGGGACTACAGTCCCTTTGAGAGTTTCCAGAGTATCTTCAACGGCGGGAACGTGGGCAAGGAATCCTACTTCGACAAAATGACTCATTTTGACTTCAAGACGCTGCTGCCGGCGCTGCTGCAAGTGGAGGACAGGATGAGCATGGCCCACGGCCTGGAATCGCGAGTTCCCATTCTGGATCGCCCCATCGTGGAGTTCGCCGCCACGATGCCATCGAACATCAAGTTCAAGGACGGCACGTTGAAAAAGATCCTGATTGATGCTATGCGAGACCTTTTGCCCGACCTTATTTTTAGTCGGAAGAACAAGATGGGATTCCCGGTTCCTCTGGGCGAATGGATCCAAGGGGATCTGAAGGATTTCATCCACGATATCTTTCACTCCCGTGCTGCGAGAGAACGCCCTTACTTTAATACGGATGCCATAATCCAGGGGCTTTCATCAGAATCAAAGTTCGGACGGAAGATTTGGGGCTTGCTGTCCTTGGAACTCTGGCACCGGGAATTCCACGACCGGGAGCATGAGTATAAACAAATCCTTCAGGAGGATTTGAATTAATGGATGAGAAACCTTGCAAGGTATAACGTATCTGCGTCCGGGTGAATCAGGAGAATCGATCAGGAGGGGTTGTTAGAAGGTGTGCGGTATAGCCGGTCTGGTGCTCAGGAATGCAGCCGAACTTGATGCCTCCATGCTGCATGCGCTCTCCGAACCCATGAAACACCGAGGACCGGATGATCATGGCTGGTGCGTGCTAACAGCCGGGGGCGTGCGCTGTGGGCGGAGTTTGGAGCAGCCGCTTAAGTCACCAGTGATCCTTGTACACCGCAGGTTGGCCATTCTCGATTTGAGTGAGGCTGGCTGGCAGCCGATGGCTACCGCCAACGGTGAGTGTGTCATCGTGCACAACGGGGAGATCTACAATTATCTTGAACTTCGAGCCGAGCTCGAAAGATTGGGGCATCCGTTCCACTCTCACACCGACACCGAGGTTCTGCTCAACGGCTACGCCGAATGGGGCCTGGGAATCCTTAAGCGCAGTGTCGGCATGTTTGCCTTCGCCATCCTCGACATGAGAGTGCGCAAGCTCGTCCTGGCTCGTGATTTTTTTGGCATCAAACCCCTTTATTTCACTTCTTGGCGAGACGGTTTCGCTTTTGCCTCCCAACTCAAACCTCTGCTGAATCTCCCGGGAGTGAGCCGCCGCGTGAATCCGCAGCGCCTCTATGAATACCTGCGCTCGGGCCTCACTGATCATGGGAGCGAGACCCTTTTCGCTGATATTTATCAAGTGCCCGCCGCTCATTACCTTGAGGTGTCTTTGGACCATCCCTGCGATGTTCAGCCAACGCGCTACTGGGAAATCGATCTCAGCCGGCGCTGCGAGCTTTCTTTCCAGGAAGCGGCGCTACGATTGCGTGAGCTCTTTCTGGAGAGTGTCCGGTTGCATCTGCGTAGTGACGTCCCGGTAGGGGCAGCCTTTTCGGGGGGGATCGATTCCTCGTCAATTGTCATGGCGATGCGCTGTCTCAACCCTGACCAGACTATTCACACGTTCAGTTACCTGGCTGACGATCCGGCGCTCAATGAGGAGCGCTGGGTGGACATCGTTGGCGCAAGCGCCAGGGCTGTGGTCCACAAAATTGCATCAGATCCCGAGCAATTGGTTGCCGATCTGGAACATCTGGTCGATGTTCAAGAAGAACCTTTCGGCAGCACCAGTATTTACAGCCAATATCGGGTCTTTCAGGCGGCTGGGACTGCCGGGATCAAGGTTATGCTCGACGGTCAGGGGGCGGATGAGCTCCTTGGCGGTTATGAGTTCTACACAGCCGCCCGATTGGCCTCCCTGATGCGGCAGGGAAAGTGGAGTGAGGCTTTGCATCTGTGGCACAAGTCTTCAAAGCAGCCCAGGAAAAACCGGCTATGGCAATACCTTGGTAAATTCCTTTTTGCTCCTGCTGTGCAAGATGGCTTGCGTCGCCTTGTGGGCCGGGAAATGTGGCCTGCATGGCTGAATAGCTCCTGGTTTGTGGCGCGGGGAGTAAGAAGTCAGGTCCAGGGGTATGGTACTGAGATTTTGCAGGAAGAGCTTCACCGATCATTGGTCCATACCAGTCTGCCCATGCTCTTGCGCTACGAGGACCGCAATTCAATGGCATATTCCATCGAAAGCCGCGTTCCGTTTCTGACCCCCGCTCTGGCTGAATTCCTGCTGGCACTGCCCGAGGAGTTTATTATTGCCCCCAACGGAACTTCTAAGGCGGTGTTTCGAGCGGCCATGAGGGACATTGTGCCAGATGCCGTCCTCAGCCGGAGAGACAAAATCGGTTTTGAAACCCCGGAGAGACAATGGCTTTGCGTCAAGTTGCGACCCTGGGTGGAGAAGATCCTTTGGGGTGATGACATGCTGAGAATCCCGGCGGTTAACGCAGAGGCTGTCCAGCGTGAATGGCAAGGGATCCTCGAAGGTCGCAAACGGTTTGATAATCGGGCCTGGCGGTGGGTCAATCTGGCGGTTTGGACACGGCTGAATGGCGTACACTTCGACTAAGATCGTTCATTTGACATCAGTCCACCCAGCTTTTGATGTCAGGATTTTTCACAAGGAATGTGTCACCCTGGCTGAAGCTGGCTACGCGGTGGTGCTGCTGGCCCAACACAAACAGCACGAAACCGTTGGCGGGGTGAGAATCCGCGCGATTCCGGCACGCAGAAGCCAACTCCGGCGAATGACCCTGACGGTTGCGCAGGTCTTGCGAGCGGCTCTGGATGAAGATGCGGCACTCTATCATTTCCATGACCCGGAGCTAATCCCAGTCGGCATCATTCTAAGAGCTCTCGGCAAACGCGTGATTTACGATGTCCATGAGAACGTTCCCGAAGACATCCTCACCAAAGAGTACATCCCATTGGGGGGACGCAGGTTGGTTGCGAGCGCAATGGGGATGTTAGAACGTCTGGCGTCAAGGTTATTCGATGCCATTGTCGTGGTGACGCCGGCAATCGGCTCCCGATTCCCACAAGCCAAAACCGTGATGATTCGAAATCTTCCCGTTGTCCAGGAATGGCTTTATGCGGAACCTAAACCCTATACCGAGCGGCCTCCATGGATTATTTATGCGGGACGCATCAGTGTTGATCGGGGAATCGGGACCATGGTTCAGGCCATGGGAATGCTTCCCGAACGGTTGAAGGCTCGATTGGTTCTGGCAGGAGTTTTT
>JADGQM010000070.1 GCA_017881795.1 Syntrophobacteraceae bacterium | reverse complement strand
CGCCAGCTTCAGGCTCGGTGACGATGCTGCCAACCGCCAGTATCGCGCCATTCTTTCCTTCAATACTGTTAACCTGCCGGATAAGGCCGTGATCCAATCAGCGGTGCTCATGATCAGGCAGATCGGGGTGCCCGTCGGCGCCAACCCCTTCGGCATCCTGGGCAAGCTGCTGGTGGACATCCGCAAAGGGTCATTCGGTGCTGTTGCTGCCCTCTCCGCCACCGATTTCGAAGCGGCAGCCTCCGCCGCCAGCGTCGCGAGTTTCAACCCCATCTCCGTCAACGGCTGGTACAGCGCCACCCTCAATCTGGCCGGCAGGAGCAGGATCAACAAGATCGGGGTCACCCAATTGCGCTTGCGCTTTGCCACCTCGAGCAACAACGACAATATTGCTGATTTTATGAAATTCGTCAGCGGTAACGCGACGATCAACAAACCAGTGCTGGTGATCACTTACACCGTGCCGTGAGGAGTCTGAAAAAGCCCCAGGAGTCAAGGAGATCACCCAGTGAACCGGCTTGAACTTCATTAAGAAAAGGAGAACGATGAAACTGACGCGGACATGGATAATGGCTCTAGGACTTACACTCCTTGCCGTCCAGGTGAGTGCTCAGGAACAGACGGCGCTCAAGAATGAGAAAGAGAAGCTCAGCTATGCCCTGGGCATGGATTTTGGAAACCAGCTTCGGCGGCAGGCAATCGAAATCGACCCATCCCTCTTTGCCAAGGGACTGAGTGACGTCCTTTCCGGGGGAAAGGTGCTGCTGACCGAAGAGGAAGGCCGGGCCGCCGTGGCTAACCTGCAGGCTGAAATGAAACGGAAGGTGGCGGAGGCCAAAAAGATGGACGGCGAGAACAACCAGAAAGCAGGAGAGGCGTTTCTGGCTGAGAACAAGACGAAGGAAGGCGTGGTGACCCTGCCGAGCGGGCTTCAGTACAAGATCCTCAAAGCGGGCGACGGCAAGAAGCCGACAGAAACCGACACGGTGGAGGTCAACTACCGCGGAACGTTCCTCAATGGGACCGAGTTCGACAGCTCGTACGGTCGCGGACAACCCGCGACCTTTCAGGTCCAGGGGATTATCCCCGGCTGGAGCGAAGGTCTAAAGCTCATGCCCGTGGGCTCCAAATGGCAGCTCTTCGTCCCCTCGAAGCTTGCCTACGGAGCGCGGGGAGCGCCTCCGAACATCGGGCCGGATGCCACGCTCATCTTTGAGGTGGAGCTCCTTGACATCAAGTAATCTCAAGCCGATTGGGGGCGGGCTGCAAGCCCGCCCCATAAGCCACCGGCTTTCCTGACATCAGTCGTTCCGTCGCTCCCTAATATCCCAAATTCTCGCCAACCAGCTTCACATGAATGCGGCCTTTGATCATATGGCCTTCAATGATGCTCCACAGGTTGCAGATGCGCTGAGGCGATTTGCAGTCGATGCACAACCCATTCTCTTTGCAAGGGTTATTGAAGCCGGCGCGGATGACGTTAACCGGCGCGGCATAGTGCTTGACTCTGGCCATGGCGGACTCCAGGTCCGGCGCCACTTTGTTCATACCCACCACGAGGATGACCTTTTTCGGCCCGAAGCACATGGCTGCCACTCGGTTTCCGGTACCGTCAAGGTTCACCAACCTGCCGTCCAGGGTAATGGCGTTGCTGCTGGCGATCATGACGTCGGCAATCATGCCCTGGCGCCGCAGCTCCATCGCTTGCTCCGGCGATAGTCCGGGCTGGTAAGGGTCGATGATCTCGACTCCGGGCAGTTGAGCGATCTTCTCCCACAGTCCAATTCCAGCCGTGGTCATCGAACCGCAGCGATAGACTTTAGCCCCCGGCGGGATCATGGCCGTGATTTCATCCCTCGCCTGGGCTCCGTTCGGGGCATAGCTGCCCTCCATGCGACGCTTGTCCAGATGCTGGACGATTTGTTTTGCGACCATCTCATTCCACACTATCTGATGCGTATCCATGTTTTGTCTCCTCCCCACAATAATTAGCAAAGAAGGTTATGGCCCACCACTCACTTTGCGGTGGTGAATATCGGTTTGCGCTTTTCCGTAAACGCTTTCAGTCCTTCCATCCCCTCAGGATGAGCGGCACAACTGGAGAGGCCCCTGCGCTCCCGTTCGATGTGCGTTTCAAAGGAGGTATTGAAAGAGTCGGTGAGGAGCTTTTTCGACCACCCAAAGGAGTTCAGGGAGCCGTTTGCCAACTGACGAGCCATATTGGTTGCCTCTTCGAGCGCCCTTCCATCCGGGACGATCTTGGTTGCCAATCCCCACCCGAGGGCCTGCTCTGCGGAAATTGGCGGGTCGAATGCCATAATTTCCATGGCTCTGGCCAGCCCGACCAATCTGGGGAGGGTAAAGGAACCTCCTCCATCGATGCATAGGCCGCTCGAGGTGTAGGCTTGCCGCAGGACGGCCGACTGGGCCATTACTCTAAAATCGCAAGCCAGCGCCAAAGAGAATCCTCCTCCGGCCGCCACACCATTGATGGCTGCTATGACGGGTTTCGGCATCCGGCGAATCTCCAGAACGGCACTGTGGAAACGGCCGGCCAATTCATGCAGCGCCGCGGACGGTCCCTTCGGGAAAGCCAGAGCGTATTTGAGGTCGCCGCCGCCACTGAAAGCTTTCCCCTCTCCGGAGATAACAATTCCGCGCACCGTATGATCTGCTGCAAGGGAAATGAGATTGGCTGCGAAACCCTCCACCAAATTCATGTTGAAGGTATTGAAAGCCTCCGGCCGATTAAGCAACAGCACCGCAATACCATTATCCTTCCTGACTTTCACTGACTCTGACATTTATCCCTCCTTCGATACAGCTTCATGATTTCCTCGGTCGTGATCAGGGGCTCCACATCGGGGACCTCTTTCAAGATGTTCTCCCTGCCCTGCATCTCCTGCCGATCCACCAGGACCACAACCTTGACTACTTCGAGCCCGGCCTGGCGGCAGGCGGCGATCGCCTGAAGAGTGGACCCTCCCGTGGTGATCACGTCATCGACCACCACCACGCGATCACCCGCCTGGACGCGCCCTTCGATGAGGCTTGCGGTGCCGTGCTCCTTCGGCTTCTTGCGGACGACGAAGGCCTGGATGGGATTGCGTCCCAACCACGAAGTGTAAGCCACGGCGTTGGCGATGGGGTCGGCTCCGAGCGTCAGACCGCCGATGGCCTTGACGTTCATGCCGCGGATGGCGGCGAACACGAGATTCCCGATGAGGACCTGGCCCTCAGGGTCCAGGGTAACCCGCTTGCAGTTGAAATAGAACTGACTCGAACCTCCATGTACAAGCTTGAAAACGGGAGTCTCCGAGAATTGAAAGGCATAATCGAGTACCAGTTGTTTCAGGCGTTCTTTCATCTTAAGGCAATCCCTTTCCGGTTGAAAGCTGATAGGCATATCGGGACAAGTTCCGATGGCATCAACTCCAGGTAATCATCTTCATCAATCGGGACCAAAAGCCTTCCTGGTTGCGCATGGCCGCCAGCTCTTGGGCAAACCGTTGCTGTTGTTGCGCAAGCCGTTCAGAGCACATATTCCGCTCCTGAAGGAGTCTCTGTTCGAGCAGTTCGCGCTCCTGAGCGACTCTTTTTGAGGCTTCTTGTTCGAGCAGCGCCCATTTTTCCTCGAGCACCAGACGCCGGTCTTCAACTTCTTTTTCAGAGAGTCGTTTCTGATAGACCAAATCACGGCGCAATTTTTCAAGCTCGAGGTCTTTTTCAGCCAACTGCCGGTCCTGCTCGCGCACCAACTCATGGAGACGTTGATTTTCCGCATCCTTTTGCCATTTCTCGTTGACCTGTGCTTCCAAGGAAGCCAGGCGGCTGAGGATGACCTCAAGAGGTTCCTTGCCTGAGTCCATCGAGACGGAGTCGAGGCTCGACTGCGGTGCTTCCTCCTGGAGGTGCGCTTCGGCGTCAACGAGGGCCTTAAGTTGCGCTTCGGGAATCAGGATTTGCCGGCCTTTGCGCTCGACCAGGAGTTTCCCGGAGAGAATATAACCGCGCACTTTGTTCTCACTCACATTGAGAATACGCGCCGCTTCCTTAATGCTCAAGTGCATTCAGAAACCTCTGTGACTCTGTGCCAATAGACTCACCATGAAAAATAAAGGTATTGAGAATCACCAGATTTTGTTATTAACTTCGCCACATCTTGAGTCAAGCGTTTTGGTATAGTAATCTTTATGCCATCGGCAAGGGGCAGTGCGGAAGCATTCTCTGGATATGAGAAGGTTGCACCAATCTTAGGAGAAAGTCTGTGAGCTACACCATCGCTTTGGGTGGCAAAGGAGGGACGGGGAAGACTACCATCGCCGGACTTCTGATTCGCCATATGCTGAAATGCGGCATGAGACCCATTCTCGCGATCGATGCCGATGCCAATTCCAACCTCAATGAGGTGCTGGGGGTTGTTCTCGAGGAAACGCTTTCCAATGCTCGTGAAATGATGAAAACGAGTGTCCCCATAGGGATGACCAAAGACATTTTCATGGAAATGAAGATGGAACAGTCGCTCGTGGAAGGCGAAGGCTTTGACCTCATTGCCATGGGAAGACCTGAAGGACCGGGCTGCTATTGCGCCGCGAACAACCTGCTCAGCTCGCTCATCGACCGACTGATGAAAAATTATCAGTACCTGGTCGTGGATAATGAAGCGGGAATGGAGCACTTCAGTCGGCTGACGCAGAAAGATATCGATCTGCTGCTGCTGGTGTCGGACCCGAGCCGCCGCGGTCTGGCGGCCGCCTGCCGCATTGCCGAACTGGTGCGCAGCCTTCCGATGCAGGTGACGCAAACGGTTTTGTTGGTTAACCAGGTGGCAGGCGCTCTGCCGCCCTGGCCGGAAGATGTCATGAAGCTATTTGATGACGAGCGGATCGCAATGTTGCCGGCCGATCCGCTCCTGGCCCAATACGACCTGGAAGGGAACCCCACCATCACCCTTCCGGATGATACCCCGATCGTCCAGGCGACGGAGATGCTCTTTTCCCGTTTGCTGCCGCAAGACGGTCGCTAGAGGAGGTGTCCAATGTTCCCGATTCGTCGTGCCTTGATCAGTGTTACGGATAAGACCGGACTGGCTGCTTTTGCCGGCGGTCTGCAAAAGTTTGGAACCCACATCCTTTCCACGGGCGGGACGGCCAAACTGCTCCGTGACCATGGTGTGGAGATTACCGAGGTGTCGGATTACACCGGTTTTCCTGAAATGCTCGACGGCCGGGTCAAGACTTTACACCCCAAAATTCATGGGGGAATCCTGGGCATCCGGGAAAATGCGGCTCATGTGAAAACCATGGCTGATCACCGGATTGAACCCATTGATATGGTGGTGGTGAATCTCTACGCTTTTGTGAAGACCATCGAACGTCCCGGATGTACTCTGGCCGATGCCATCGAGAACATCGATATCGGCGGGCCGACGTTGATTCGCGCTGCCGCCAAGAACAACCTGTATGTGGCGGTGGTTACCGATCCCAGCGATTATCCGGTGATCCTCGAGGAGATGCGCCGCCAGCAGGGACGGGTCTCGAGGGTAACCAGCCTCAAACTTGCCTCCAAGGCCTTTTGTCTTACGCACACTTACGATGGGTACATCTGTAACTATTTAGAGAGTATCACCCGCGCTGTCCACAAGGCTTCATAGACTCGTGAGAAAGATCTTTCCATGAAAGTGCTCGTTATTGGAACCGGAGGCAGAGACCACGCCATTGCCTGGAAGTTCGCTCAGAGCCGGCGCGTAAAGCAGGTATATGTAGCCCATGGCAATGCCGGGATCGCCGAAATCGCCACCTGTGTGGACGCCAGAACGATCACGGAAATGGCTGACTTCGCTGAGAAAGAAAGAATTGACCTCACTTTTGTGGGACCGGAAAAACCCTTATCGGCAGGAATTGTCGACCTTTTCGAAAGTCGGGGGTTGGCCATCGTTGGTCCGAACCAGCAGGCGAGCCGTCTGGAATCCAGTAAGTGCGATACCAAGGTCATGTTGCGCGAACTGGGAATTCCCATTCCCGAATTTGAGGTCTTTTCCGATCCGGAGAAAGCTCGGGATTATGTCCGGCAGGTGGGCTACCCGGTGGTGGTGAAAGCGGATGGTCTGGCTGCAGGAAAGGGTTCACTGGTCTGCAGCGGAATCCCGGACGCGGAGGCTGCAATCCGCGCCATCATGGAGGAGCGAATTTTCGGCGACGCGGGGGCTCGGGTCGACATCGAGAAGCGGCTTAATGGGCGGGAGCTTTCCTTCTTCTGTTTCACCGACGGCTATTCCATCGTTCCCATGGAAGCGGTGCAGGACTATAAACGAGCCCGAGACAACGACGAAGGCAAGAATACCGGAGGCATGGGAGCGTATTCGCCCCATCCGTGGCTTGACGAGGTTCTGGTTCAGACCATCATGTCCCAGGTTGCGGAACCGCTCATTCAGGGAGTGCGGGAAAAATATGGCATGCTCTACCGGGGCATCCTTTATCTCGGATTGATGCTTACTGAGGAAGGAGCTCAGACCATCCCTCAGGTTTTGGAGATCAATATCCGCCTGGGTGATCCGGAGGCCCAGGTCATTCTGCCTCGGCTTGACACCGACCTGGTCGATGTCTGTGAGGCGATGCTTACGGGGCGTCTGAAGGACGTTCGGCTCTCCTGGGATGAACACTATCGTCTCTGTCTCATTGCGGTGAGCGGTCCCACAAAGGGCAAAAAAGGCTGGTACAAAGGCTATCCGGACCGCTATAAGATCGGCGTCCCGATCACGGGAGTCGACCGTATCGACCCAGCGTGTCTCGCTTTCCATTCGGGAACCGAACGGGATGGCGCGGGGCAACTGCTCACCACCGGCGGGCGGGTCTTGTGCATCGTGAGCCGGGGCAGGGACCTTGCCGAAGCCAGAGCAAACGCCTGTGGAGAGATGGAGAAGGTGTCTTTCGAGGGCATGACCTATCGCAAGGATATCGGCAAAAATTAATGGTTAACCGCAGAGACGCAGAGGTGGCAGAGAAAACAAGATGTTAGAGAAAAATATTGATAAAATTTGAAGAAACTACACATTAGCGGTGCAGAGAAAATTCTAGGTTTCTCTCTGCGCTCTCTGCGGTGAGATGCTTTTCAAGACAGAGGAAAACAGGGATGGTGGAGCAAGAGCTCAGTCCGAAGGTGGGAGTGATAATGGGCAGTGATTCCGATCTTCCGGTTATGGAAGAGGCGCTGCAAGTCCTGGATGAGTTTGAGATCCCCTATGAAGTGCGCATTCTTTCGGCGCATCGTTCGCCCGCGGAAACCTCCGCTTATGCTAGAAGCGGTGCCGAGCGCGGCTTGAAGGTTTTGATCGCCGCCGCCGGATGGGCTGCTCATCTGGCTGGGGTCCTCGCTGCCGAGACGCTCCTGCCGGTCATCGGCATACCGATTGCTTCCTCTCCCCTGCAAGGCCTCGATGCGCTCCTCTCCACGGTCCAGATGCCGCCGGGAATCCCCGTTGCCACCATGGCCATAGGTAGGGGAGGAGCCCGCAACGCCGCGCTGTTTGCCGTGCAAATACTGGCCCTGCAGGAACCTGCGATCGAGAGAAAACTGCAGCGCTTTAAGAAGAAAATGGCTGAAGATATTGTCGGAAACAAAAGCCAAAGGCTTGAGGAATACCTTGACGGCAGACGCCACAAGGCTGGAGACCGAAAGCAGGAGCGTGGCTAGCTTCCTGTTCCGATCCCGCCATGGCGCATGCGCGTCAACTTAAGAGGATCTATGCTTGTTTTCAGGTACTTACGCCTTTAGCCGCTGGCGCACATCGTCACCCCCGCATGCTTTTAGCGGGGGTCCAGGGGTTTAAACTTATCCGGATTCTCGCTAACCGCCATGACCGGGAGGTCACAACGAACAATGAAAGTCTTCCGGAGCACACCATTGTCATTCCGGCATGCTTTTAGCCGGAATCCAGGAACCCGGTCTGGATACCGGCTTTCGCCGGTATGACATGGTGAGCTTTCATAGGAAAGCATGCGGGAATGACGTTCGGGAGCCTTTTTGGTTCCGTAGGCATTCGGCACAAAGAGAGAATCCTTAAGTTGACGCAAATGCGTCGTGGTGGGAGTCGCCTTTGCACACAGTCCGGGGTGGGGTTATCGACCAGAAAGTGACAATCGCTATGCAACCTGTTGCGTTGGCTCTTGATATACCCATTTGGACGGTCGATCCACAAAGCCCGGAACCGGAACTCCTCGGTCTTGCAGGTGAGGTGCTTTCCCTTGGGGGGGTGATCGGCTATCCAACGGAAACCTTCTATGGTTTGGGCGCTGATCCGAGGCTGCCATCGGCTGTTCAACGGGTCTTCCGGATCAAAGGCAGGGAATTCAACAAGCCGCTTCCCCTGATTGCCGCAAACCTGGAAGCGGTTTATCAGGCTGTGGCCGAATGGCCGATGCTGGCGGAGAGGCTGGCTCAAGCCTTCTGGCCGGGGCCGCTCACGCTCATTTTGCGTGCGGCAGCACATTTTCTGCCGCAGATCCAAGGGAATACGGGGAAGATTGGCATTCGCATTTCCTCCCATCCGGTATCGCAAGCCCTGGCAATCGAGGCCGGCGGACTGCTGATTGCAACCAGCGCCAATCCCGCCCATCAGCGAGCGTATCAGACGCCCTCGGAGATGCCGGTTGAGTTCCTTGCACTCGTCGATGGGCTCATTGATGCCGGTCCCTCGGGAGGGGCTTGTGGGAATCTCCCTTCCACCATAGTTGATGCCAGTGGTTCTTCAGCGAGGTTAGTCCGCGCCGGCTGTATACCCTGGGAAAGAGTGCTGCAAATAAGCAGAAATAAGGACTTGTGAACAGCATATTGATACTCTTCATTTGCTTTATTGTGCTGATCGGTCTTGCCGGTTATGGCGGCTGGCGATGGCGCCGGTTGGCTGCCCGTGAAGCACGCATCATCCTGACAGGTGGTGGAACGGGAGGCCATGTCAACCCCGCGTTGGCCATTGCCGAAGGCATCAGAAAGAGGGAACCGGAGTCTCGCTTTCTCTATATCGGCGTGCACGGTAAAGCTGAAAGCGTCATTGTGAGGCGCGCGGGTTACCCGCTCCGGTTCGTGTTGTCGGAGGGATTTCCTGGATTGAAGCCATCCTTTCGGTTGCTGCGCTTTCTCTGCAAGCTCACTCTGGGAACCATCCAGGGTACGGCAATTCTCCTGTGGTTTGCTCCCCGGTGGGTGATCGCAACCGGCGGGTACGTCAGTGCGCCCATCATCCTGGCCACCCTTATATTGCGCATGCTTCGCCTTTCTCCGACGAAGGTTTATCTCCACGAGCAGAATAGTATTCCCGGTCAACTGAACGTACTTCTCGGACGATGGGTGGACCGCGTGTTCCTGACCTTTCCTCAAACCCTCTCGTTCTTTCCCGGAAATGGAGTTCTGGTGGGTTACCCGATTCGTCACTCGGTTACCCTGAAACCCAGGGAAGAAGCCTTGGCTGACCTTCCGTTTCGGGTGTCGCCAGAGCGCCAGGTGGTTTTTGTCTTTGGCGGTTCTCAGGGGGCTCGCACCATCAATCGGGCATTAGTGGACGCTTTGCCCCATCTCATTCCTCATCGAGACCGGCTATTCCTTATCCATGGCACCGGGCTTTCCAAATCGGATGGGTATGACGCTGCCGCCGATACCCAAGAGCGCCTGGAAAAAACCTTGTCCAACGGGGAAAAGGCCTTCCTCGATACCTTCTATTACCGTCAGGATTACTTTCACAACATTGCGGATGTCTATTCCATCAGTGACCTGATCGTTTGCCGTAGCGGCGCCGGCAGCCTGAACGAGATTTCCCGCATGGGTAAGCCCGCTTTTCTGATTCCCAAGGCGAATCTGCCGGGGGACCACCAGGTGATGAATGCGCGCGCGATGAAACACAGCGGCGCCACGGAAATAATGTTTGAGGATACGGTTGTTGAAGATGGCAAGGTCCTGGAGAAGTTGGAGGGGAAGCTTTTTGCCGAGCGCATCTTACGCCTGCTGGAAGACCCTGAGCAATTGCGAGAGATGGGAGCCCGAGGCAAAGCGTTCTTCAGACACCACGCGGTCAAGCGGATTCTGAGCGAACTTTATCAGGATCACAGTTTCGATAACGGCATCAGTTATGATACCGTCCCATTTAAACCGCTGTTGAGCAATCAGCGGCTCCTGCAGGTTCTCAGCGCGGCTTATGGCCGCTCACCCGAAGCCTACGACCCGCTGCAGGTGTTAGGAGATGAAGACGATCTCGTCTATTACCGGCATCGAGCAGCGGCCCTGCTCAGTCACAAGGATTGGCAGGATCGCAACCTGGGAGTCAAGCTCATCGGGTTTACCCATTATCATCAAAAGATCCCCACGCTGTTGCATATGCTCGTTGACCGAACCCCGGCGAATCCCATCAGGCGCTGTTTCGGGGGCGACTTTGAACAGGTTGCTTTTATCAGGCGAAATGCCGTTCAGGCCCTGCAGGTGTTCAATCAGTGTGACGCAAATATCGAGAAGCATTTATTGACGGCGCTCGAAGACCCTTATTTTGAAGTTCGTTCTCACGTGTGTGGCGCCGTCGCGCACTTCGCTTCCTCCTTGGAGGGAAAAGAGATCTGGATTGAGGCCATGCTCAACTGCCTGCGGGACAAATCTTTTGAGGTGGCCGCAGAAGCGGCGAAAGCTCTGGGTGAAATCGGGACCGATCAATCGGTTTTGGAAGTGCTGCTCCGATTGCGCGAGTCGCATTACTGGCAAGTCCGGAACGCCGCGCTGGTGGGCATCAGGCGCTTGGTGGAACGTGATGTGATCAAACCCTCGAAGGCCCTGCTGTCGCAGATTTCCGGCTTCATCCTGACGGCCACCGATTTTCAGCCGCATTTTTCTATTAAGAAGACCTACCAGACCGTTCAGAAATGCTGCCGTGAGAGACTATCAGAGGACGGCGAGGGCCAGGGAATCGAGCGCTCTCATCCTAATCCCGGCGAGAGGACTGCTTAATCATGGTTTACGAAATTGGCAATTTTCTGATGCAATTCTCGGAGGTCTTTTCCTTTTTCCGCCTCGTGAACTACATCACCTTCCGGGCGATTATGGCCGCATTGACCGCAGTTATTTTTGTCTTCCTCTTCAGCCGCCGTTTCATTCTCTTCATGCACCGGAGGAGCATGCTGGACCAGGTCCGCGAGACCGGAGTCCTTTCCGCGCTTGACAAGAGCGGAACGCCAACCATGGGTGGTGCCCTGATCATCGGGGCGGTTCTCAGTTCCATGGCGCTTTGGGGAAATTGGCACAACCCGTTTCTCGTTTGTTCCCTGGCGGGAATGCTCTGGTTTGGCTTGCTTGGTTTTTATGATGACTATGCGAAGGTTCAAAGGCACAGCGGAGATATGGGGGTTTCCGAGCGCAATAAGCTCGTTGCGCAGGGTCTTTTTGCCTTCGGGTTCGCCTTGTTTTGTGTCGGCCCCTACGCTCCCTTTGAAGCCGCCATGACGACCAAGCTTTACGTCCCCTTTTATAAATATGCCCTTGTGGATTTAGGACCGTTCATCTATGGGGCTTTTATTCTGCTCTTCGTGATTTTCGTTTCGAATGCCGTTAACATCACCGACGGGCTCGACGGCCTGGCGATCACTCCGGCTCTATTTGTGGTCACGGTTCTTGGGATATTTGCTTATGTGGAGGGGAATCGGATCTATTCCGGCTACCTCTTCTACCCCTATCTCAGAGGGGTTGGCGAGCTGACGATCTTCGGAGCGGCTTTTGTCGGAGCGGGTTTGGGATTCCTCTGGTATAATGCCTATCCGGCCCAGATCTTCATGGGTGACACCGGTTCCCTGGCGATCGGCGGCACCATGGCCGTTATGTCCGTGCTGCTCAAGCAGGAGATGCTTTTCCCGCTGCTCGGAGGCCTCTTCCTTGCCGAAGCCATTACCAGCCAGATTCAGGACAAGATCGGCGTGAGATGGGTGGGACGGCGTATCTTCTATCGCGCTCCTTTACACCACAATTTACAGCATAAGGGAATTGCCGAAACCAAGGTGGTCATTCGCCTTTGGATCGTAGCCGGCATTCTTGCTCTGATCTCCCTTGCTACGCTCAAACTCCGCTGAGTCTTACCGTCTCCTGCAAGTTTTTGTCACCGATTCGAGGATGAAGAGGAAGAGTTATGGAAAAAACACGGCAGAGTGAGCAATCACCCCATACTCTAAGTTCCCTGCTCAAAACATATGTATTCAGACGCCACGTCCAGGACACTGAAGTCCTGCGGCATCTGTTGTCCGACAAGAGCACCTTCTTTGCCTGGCAGCGTAATCACATGGCCAATGAAAGAACGTTTCTGGCGTGGTGCCGCACCGGAATCTCACTGATTGTGTTCAGTTTTGTCATCGAGCGTTTCGATCTTCTGATTCGTGAGCTCAGGGCTATTTCGCCTCAGCCGGAGAAGTTTGCTCACCTGGGAAAAACTCAATACATGGGCGTGATGATCTTTGTTTTGGGGGGAGCAATCATGCTTCTGGCTGGTTGGCGCTTTTTTTACATGCGTCGTCACATCAACCAGGGAGACCTCGAGTTTTCCCCTCTGCCCGACATTTTTTTGTTGGCCTCGGTATTGGTGACTCTGGCAATGGTCTTCTTGCTGTTTGTCTTCCTTTTTTGAAAAAGCAGATCCCGTTACCACCGGCTGGAGCGGGTGAATTGGAACAGAAGGATAGGCTATGCACCTCTTGATTTTGGGCGCAGGGGCTTTGGGAACCCTTTTGGGAGCCAGACTTTCCAAAACGGATGCCAGAGTCTCCCTTTTATCCACGAACACGCACCACATTCAAGCCATTCGCCAGGGTGGTCTCATGGTCGAAGAACTGGATGGCAGCATCCAGTGCTACGCAGTTCCTGCCTATGATGACGCGCGCTCCATTGAAGAGGCTCCGGACCTGGTCCTCGTGGTGGTCAAGACCTACAGCATCGAGGCTGCCGTATCGGGAATTATCGAGCAATGCAGTCCCAACACCCTGTTTCTCACCCTGCAGAACGGCATCGGCAATTGGGAACGCATTGCGCACCTGGTAGGCCGGCAATCGGTCCTGGTCGGGACGACGGCTCAGGGATCCACCCTCGTTGCTCCGGGCAGGGTCCGCCATGGGGGTAATGGCCCAACATTCATTGGCGAACCTCAAGGACCGCCGACACCGCGCATCGAGTCGGTGGTCGATCTTTTTCATCGGGCGGGGTTCAAAGCGGAGGCCCGGGATCGCATGGAGCAGCTTATCTGGGAAAAGCTCCATGTGAATGTCGGAATCAATGCCATCACGGCTCTAACCGGGATCAGAAATGGCTTCATTGCCGCAACGGCCGTGGCCAGGGAACTGTGCCGGGCGGCGGTGGAAGAAGCCATGCTGGTGGCTCGCGCCAGGGGTTTTGAGATCAGTGAAGACATGGTCGAGCGGGTGTTGGGGATTGCGCAGGCGACGGCAAGGAACCGTTCTTCCATGGGGCAGGATGTGGATTACCGGAAGCGGACGGAAATTGATGCCATCAATGGAGCGATCGTTGCCTTCGGCGAACAGGCGCGCATTCCCACTCCAGTCAATCGAACCCTTACCCAGCTTGTGAAAACACTCGAAGCGAGCTATTTGGTTGATGGTTGATGGTTGATGGTTGATAGTTGATGGTTGATGGTTGATAGTTGATGAGTGATGAGTGATGAGGAACGCGGCTGTCCTGAAAGATGGCGGTCACTTTCATGCTGAGGGCTTATTTTATGGTTTTTCTCAGCGTCCTCTGCGCCTCTGCGGTAAGGGAGGAGAATTTCAACCTTAGAAGAAAGGTATTGACCATGACAAAACGCGTTACCGTGCCTGATATCGTCGCTGCCAAGGGCAAACGGAAGCTCACCGAGATGACCGCCTATGATTACCCGACTGCCCTTTGGGTTGATCAGAGCGGAATTGACATGATTCTGGTAGGAGATTCTCTGGCAATGGTTGTTCTCGGCCACGAGGATACGCTCTCCATCACCATGGACGAGATGATCCACCACACTCGAGCGGTTGCACGCACGGCCAGGCGTGCCATGGTGATTGGCGACATGCCCTTCCTCTCCTATCAGGTTAGCGTGGAAGAGGCAGTGGCCAATGCCGGTCGTTTTATAAAGGAAGCCAGAGCACAAGCGATTAAACTCGAGGGTGGCAAGAGAGTGGTGCCGCAGATCAAAGCCATTGTGGAGGCCCAAATCCCGGTTCAAGGGCACCTGGGACTCACCCCACAGAGTTCGGCGGCATTCGGCGGGTTCAAAGTGCAGGGAAAAACTGCTGAAGCTGCCAAAGAGCTGATCGAAGATGCGCAGGCGCTCACCGAAGCCGGCTGTTTCAGCATTGTGCTGGAAGGGATTCCGTCTGCCATCGCAGCCATGGTCACTGAAGCCATCCCCATTCCTACCATCGGCATTGGGGCCGGTCCCGATTGCGATGGTCAGGTGCTCGTCATTCATGACCTGCTCGGCCTCTTTGAGCGGTTTACCCCGAAATTTGTAAAGCAGTATGCCAAACTCGCCGGACCGGTCAGAGACGCCCTAGCAAGTTTCCGTGAGGAAGTGGAAAAGGGGACGTTCCCTGGCCCCGAACATGGTTTTGCGATCGATGAAGGAGAAGTCCAGAAGCTGAAGGTCGGAAGCAAAAAGAAACACTCGAAGTAAAGTTGGGGGATTTCGGATGTCGGATGTCGGATGTCGGAGTGCGGATTGCGAACTGCAAACTGCGAATATTCGATTTTGGATTTTGGGACAGGAATTCAATTCGTGTGTCTTCGTTAATCTTCGTGTGACTTGGTAGATAGCTTTTTAGGGGATTGCGGATTGCGAATATTCGATTTCGGATCGCGGGATAAGAGCTCAAGTCGTAACTTCTCAATAAGTATAGGCCAAACCGTCACCCCCGCATGTGGTTAGCGGGGGTCCAGGGATCAGAAAGACTCTGGATTCCCGCTGAAAGAATGCGGGTTGACGACACAGGACTTTCATTGTTCGTCCTGACCTTGGGGTTATTGAGAAGTTACCTCAATTCGTCTGTCTTCGTTAATCTTCGTGT
Source organism: Syntrophobacteraceae bacterium (assembly GCA_017881795.1). Taxonomy (GTDB): domain Bacteria; phylum Desulfobacterota; class Syntrophobacteria; order Syntrophobacterales; family Syntrophobacteraceae; genus JADGQM01. The sequence continues at coordinate 397 of JADGQM010000070.1, read as the reverse complement.
GACTTGGTGGACAGCAGCTTTAAGGTTTCTCCTCGAGTTTGCTCAGGTACTGGCCCAGAGCCATCAGGGGAAAACAGTTGCGATAGTTGTGGTAGCGAATGAAGAAATGTTCCGGAAAGCCGGTGCCCGTGAAGTGGAGCTCTTCCCAGGTGCCATCGTGTTTTTGAGTGTTAAGGAGGTATTGGATCCCGCGATGAACTTCCAGGCTGTCCTCCTCACCTGCCACCAGCAGGGCCATAAGCGCCCACGCGGTTTGTGAGGGGGTGCTGGGTCCTTGGCCACGAAGCCCGGGATTGGCGTAGGATTCACACGTTTCTCCCCAGCCGCCGTCATCGTTCTGGTGCTCTTTGAGCCACTCCAGCGCTGCCTGAATCCAGGCAGCTTTCGGGTCCTCGCC
>JADGQM010000312.1 GCA_017881795.1 Syntrophobacteraceae bacterium | reverse complement strand
TTCAGTTGGAAATTTGAGAGAGACCGTGTGGCAGCGGCCGCAAGGTCACGTTATGATGCATGACGAGGCATATCCCAATGACCGTGCGTGTCAGCTTGTTTCCTGTTGGAAGGAGATTATTCATGAATACCAAGAAAGAGTTCAAAAGCCCAGTTGGCGGCGCCATTGTCGACCCGGCCAAGCAGTCTATGATGCTGGCGGCCTTGTACATTGCCCAGGAACAGAATGGGTACCTGACTAAAGAGGCCGTCCAACAGGTGGCCAAGCGCCTGGGGATGACACCTGGAGATGTATACAGCACCGCGAGTTTTTACAGCCTGTTCCGAATGAAACCCGTTGGCCGGTATGTCATCCAGGTCTGCGAGGGAATCTCGTGCTATCTAAATGATGGAGCAGAAAGGGTAGCCGATTATGTCAGCGAAAAGCTGGGCATAAAACTGGGAGAGACCACCCGCGACGGAATGTTTACCCTGGAGACCGTCCAATGTCTCGCCTCCTGCGGGACGGCGCCGGCAATGCGCGTGAATGACCAGCTTTACGAAAACCTGTCTCCGGCGATTATCGACGACATCCTGGAACGTCTCATGGGGGAGGTGTAGCATGACAAATTGGGAACCGGTCCTGTTGGCAAATGTCAATCGTCCAAACTCGGAAAAGATAGACACCTATCTGCGATACGGTGGATATGAGGCGCTCCGAAAGGCCTTGAAGATGACTCCTGATCAGGTTACCGCTGAGGTGAAGACCTCGGAGATAAGAGGACGCGGCGGTGCGGGTTTTCCCGCCGGGGTCAAGTGGGGCTTCATGCCGAAAGACGCGCCGGTCAAATACCTGGCCATCAATACGGATGAAGGAGAACCGGGAACGTTCAAAGACCGTCTTATTGTCGAGAGAGACCCTCATTCAATCCTGGAAGGCGTAATCATCGCATCTTACGCCATAGGCGCTCACAGGGCGTTTGTATATATTCGCGGCGAGTTCTTTTTAGGGGTAAAGCGATGGATAAAGGCTATCTCGGACGCCTATCAAAAGGGCTTTCTCGGGAAAAACATCCTTGGCAGCGGATTCGATCTGGATGTTTCCGTTCATCGTGGAGCAGGGGCGTATATCTGCGGTGAAGAAACGGCCATGCTTGAATCGCTTGAGGGTAAACGCGGAGTGCCAAGAACGAAGCCGCCCTTTCCCGCTCAAAAAGGGTTTTGGGGCAAACCAACCCTCGTGCAAAATTGCGAGACCCTGGCCAATATACCTCATATCATCCTCCGGGGAGGAAAGTGGTATTCAAGCATCGGAACCGAAAAGAGCAAGGGGATGAAAATATTCTGTATCAGCGGACACGTGAACAGTCCCGGCAATTTTGAACTGCCTCTGGGGACCCCGTTGAAGGAGATCATCTATGAGCATGCCGGGGGTGTCCGAAAGGGAAGAGACATCAAGGCCATCATCCCGGGCGGGTCATCCACACCCTTTCTCACCGCTGAGAAAATAAATACCCCTATGGGCTTCGAGACGCTGCAGGCCGCCGGCTCCGCCCTGGGAACAGGGGCAATCATCGTCATGGACGAAACCACCGATATGGTCGAGGTGGTGCGACGCATCACCCGGTTTTACGTTCATGAATCATGCGGATACTGTTTCCCCTGCCGAATCGGTGGACAGCGGATGCTGTCATCATTGGAAAGACTGGCCGGGGGTAAAGGCTCAAAGCAGGATATCGAGGACCTTGAGTACGTGGCCAAGGGAATTTACGGCCGGACCTTCTGCCCCATGGGCACCGGAATGGCCGAACCGGTCCTTTCGGGATTGCGGCTCTTTCGTCCCGAGTTCGAAATGAAAACGGCTAAAAACTGAGGCCATTTATAGTTGAAACTCCAATTCCGAAAGCGAAGTAACCTGAAGGTCATCTTCGACGCAGTGGAATTGGTAAGTTGAACAATCCCGCGAAGCGGAGTGTCCATACCCGTGATTCGTAAAAAGAGGAGATAAGTCATGCCGGAAGCAAAAATTTTGATCGTTGATGATGATACAGATTTTGTTTTTATTACCAAGACCGTTCTAGAACAAAAAGGCTACGAAGTAGTATCGGCCGGTAACGGCAACCAAGGTATGAGCATGCTTGCCCGGGAAACCCCCCAACTTGTGATTCTGGATGTCATCATGTCCAGCGTCCTGGACGGTTTTACCATGAGCCGGCGTATGGCCGAGGACCCGGCATTCAAAGACATCCCCGTCATCATGGTCACTTCCATAGCCAATACCGACTACTCCACATTGTTTCCCGCAGACGAGAGTGTCAACATCAATGCCTTTTTGACTAAACCTATCAAACCTGCGGATTTGATAGGAAAGGTCGAAGAAATCCTGTCGGAAAGGGCAAAAAAATAAAAATGCTCACGGTATGGGGCTTTGGACTATCAAACCGGATGGGTTAAACGGTTAAGAGTAAAAATACTCACATACGGAGGGGGCTGAATGAAAGTTACAATCAATGGAAAGCGATTTGAAATACCAGCAGGAAGAACTATCCTTCAAGCGGCCCAGGCTAAGGGGATATACATTCCCACCTTGTGTTATCATGAAAAAATCGGCGCTCTGGCAAAATGCCGCGCGTGCATGGTGGAGGTTAAGGGCAGCCCCGTATTGAATGCCAAGGAAAGTCCAGTACTCTTGACCTCCTGCAACACTTTCGTTACCGATGGAATGGAAATCATTACCGATTCCGATCGAGCGGTTGCAGCCCAGCGTTTTGTGATCGATCTGGCCCTTTCATCGGGCAATCACGACTGTATGATCTGCGAAAAGTCAGGCGCCTGTGAGTTACAGGACGCCGCCTATTTTCTGAAGTTTGAAGACAAGGATTTCAGAAAAGGTGATTATCCCGCCAATATCGACGACAGCTCGGCCTTTATACGAGTGGACCACAACCGATGCATTATGTGCGGAAGGTGCTTTGAGGCCTGCAATCATATCGCCGTCAATGGCGTCATCAAGACTATCGATAGAGGGTATACCTCACATATAGGTTTCGACGACAACCTCCCGATGGGAGAATCGTCATGCGTTCAATGCGGCGAATGCACCCAGGTCTGCCCGGTTGGCGCCCTCACCGATAAAAAATCTATTGGCCTGGGACGCACCTGGGAAGTCAAACAAGTCCGTACGACTTGTCCTTACTGCGGTGTAGGTTGCCAACAGGAACTTCATGTAAAGGACGGGAGGATCGTGAAGGTCACCGGCATGGAAAAAGGATCCCCCAACAAAGGCCGTCTCTGCGTCAAAGGCCGCTACGGGTATGATTTCATCTATTCCGAAGACAGGCTCACCGTACCGCTCATCAAAGAAAAAGGAGCCTTCCGGGAGGCATCCTGGGATGAAGCATTGGACCTGGTGGCGAAAAAATTCAAGGAGATCATCGTCAAGCACGGCCCGGATGCGATTGCCGGCGTGAGCTGCGCCAGAAGCACCAACGAAGATTCATATCAAATGCAGAAGCTGTTCCGGTCGGTGTTGAAGACAAATAACATCGACCACTGTGCCCGTACTTGACACGCCCCCACCGTTGCCGGTCTGGCAACTTCTTTCGGTTCCGGGGCTATGACCAACTCATTTGAAGAATTGCAAAAGGCCAAGATGATCCTCTGCATCGGCACCAACATGACCGAGGCCCATCCGGTTGCGTCCACCTATCTAAAGAACGCTGTCGAGAAAGGGGCCAAGCTGATTGTGGTTGACCCGAGAAGACAGCGGCTGACGGATTACGCCACAATCTTTGCCCAGATCAAGGTCGGGTCGGACATCGCTTTCCTCAATGGCCTGATGCACGTCCTCATCAAGGAGAATTTGTATGACAAGGAATTTGTGGAACAGAACTGCACGGAGTTCGAGGCATTCAAGAAGCATATCCTGGCGAATTATCCTCCCCAAAAGGCCTCTGAGATATCAGGAGTAAGTGTTGACAAGATCCGGGAGATCGCCCATCTGCTCTCAACCGTCAAGCCCTGCATGCTTTGCTACACCCTGGGTATCACCGAGCATACCTGCGGAAGAAACAATGTCGTATCCGTTGCCAATCTGCAGATGCTGCTGGGCAACCTGGGCATGGAGAGTGCGGGTGTGAATCCGCTGCGCGGCCAAAACAACGTCCAGGGCGCCTGCGATATGGGTGCCCTGCCGAATGTCTATCCGGGCTATCAGACGGTGAGCGATCCCGCCTTAAAAGAAAAATTTGAAAAGGCCTGGGTGGTCACCGGCCTTCCCGACAAACCGGGCATGATGATCCCCGCCATGCTGGAGGGGCTGCCCACGAAGAAGGTCCGGGCTCTGTACATCTTCGGTGAAAACATGGCCAATTCCGAACCTGACATCGCCCACGTCGAGCATTGCCTTAAGTCCGCGAACTTCCTCGTCTGTAACGATATCTTCCCCACTGAAACCACCCGCTTTGCCCATGTCGTATTCCCGGCAGCTGCCTGGAGCGAAGACGACGGCACGTTCACCAGCAGTGAACGAAGGGTGAGCCGGGTTCGCAAGGTCAGTTCGCCTCCGGGCCAGGCCAAACCCAACTGGTGGATCTTTAAAGAAATCGCAAGGCGAATGGGGAGCACCTGGGATTCTGCCAGCGGACAGGATATCTGGGACAATGAGGTCTCAGTCCTGGCGCCCTCAATGGCCGGTATCAAGTATTCCAGGATTGAAGGCGACGGCCTCCAGTGGCCATGCCCGACTATGGAGCACCCGGGCACAGCGTTCCTGCACAAGAATGGGAAGTTCTCTCGCGGCAAGGGCCTATTCACAGTTGCTGATTGGACACCTCCGGCCGAGGTTGCGGACGCAGACTACCCTTATGTTCTTTCCACCGGGAGAAGGCTGTTCCATTATCATACGCGAACCCAGACGGGCCGCTCCGGCATGGATCCAATCCTTCCTGAGGAAACCGCTGATATTTCCATCCAGGACGCCAAACGCCAGGGTATTGCCGATGGCGACTATGTCCGGGTATGGTCACGCCGGGGTGAGGTTACGGTCAAGGCGCGCATCACAGAAGAAGTACCGCCCGGGATGGTATGGATGGCCTTCCATTTCCGGGAGGGCAATGCCAACTGG
>JADGQM010000069.1 GCA_017881795.1 Syntrophobacteraceae bacterium | reverse complement strand
AACCGGAAGTACCGACGAGTTGCTCTATTCCCCATCCGAGGTTTCGGGGAGTAACAATGGGAGCCCCAATAGCAATGGTTTTACGCTAGAGTTGGATTATATGCCGCCCTGGAAGTATGCCTATACTAAATTCTCTTTGCAGTACATCATCTACAACAAGTTCAACGGCGCCGCAACAAATTATGACGGGTTCGGCCGGAACGCATCCGGCAACAATACGCTATACCTGCTGGCCTGGTTCGCGTTTTGATCTTTATCCCAGAAAGGGAAGACAAAAATGTTAGATTCCATATACGAGTTTTTTGCGGAAATTGGCTTTACGCATCCACTCCACGCCATGGTGGTGCACATGCCTGCGGGTATGATGGTTGGAGCGTTTCTGCTCGCGATAACGGGGTTACTTTTCAAGCGAGCGGCCCTGGCGCAATCAGCCCGTCATTGTGTTATTCTCGTCCTCATATTCTTCTTCCCCACGGTTCTGTTCGGCTTTATGGATTGGCAGTATTACTTCTCCGGGGCTTGGCTGGACGAGATCATTATTAAATTGGCCGTGTCCGGTGCGCTCCTGGTTCTTCTCATCTTGGGGGTTTTGCTCGGACGCAAAGGGAAATTCGGCTCCAAAGCGGTCCTGATAATCTATACACTGGGTGTTTTTGCGGTCATAGCAGCGGGTTATTATGGAGCTGAATTAGCATTTGGAAGCAGGGCTCCTGTGGCTCCTCCGGAATATATGGCGGGAGAAAAGCTTTACATGAGGAACTGCAACGCATGCCATCCTTACGGAGGCAACATCGTGAACCCGAAGCTCTCCGTGATCGGCGCACCGGAGCTTATCGATTCCAGAATTTTCCTCGCCTACTTGCGTGATCCCAAACAGCCCAAGGGGTCTATAGCCATTATGCCGATCGTTCCTGCAACGAAGGTTACTGATGAACAGGCAACGCAGTTGTTTGACTACATAACCAAAGTGCTTGAAAGGCCGAGAAGGCCATTAGATCAATCTCTGTATCCAATGCCACCCTCTTAGTTGGCTCGATGTTTGTTGGCGGTCATCGGCGGACGGAGGAGAGGAGGTGGTGACTGCAACCAGAAAATGCCATCGAAAGACCTTTGACCCTAAAAATCGCTATCTGGTAACATCAATGGAGGATTTATGAAGAGAAGTGTCGTATTCACATGCCTTATCATCTGCCTGACATTCCTGGCCGGTTCAGGGAAAGCGGCCGAAGTCAGCGGACAGCAGATTCTGAGCAGCCTGAGCGAAATCTTCAAAGCGAATCCAGCGCCGGAAAAGAAAGTCCAGATGGTTCCATTCGCCGATCCCAAGGACCAAGCAGTGACTGCTTACGCGGTATTGATCACCCCGGGGGGCGAGGTAAAATATCATAAGCACGAATTCCACAGTGAAACCTTAACGATTGTGAGTGGCACGGGGCAATTATTCATCAATAATCAGTGGGTGGAGCTCAAGCCCGGGTCGGTGCACTATAACCCGCCTGGACAGGTCCACGCTCTCAAGAATCTCGGACCCGATGAGCTATTGCTCGCCTCAGTTTTCGGTCCGGCCATGGACCCGGATAAACCAGACAGAGTATTTGTGGATGGTCCCTGAATAATGCAATAAGGGACAGGCAACCGCCTGTCCCTTATTGCATTTTTGCGCTCAGCTGGATGGGAATGGTAACATGGGAGGTGGCGGATTGAGAAGCACCGCCTGATCCGGTCTATTGGGGTCCGGGGATGTCTGGAACCTGGCTTTGGGTAGCTTCATCAACGGGATAACCGAGCAGCTTCGCTCGTTCGAAATGCTCTCTGGCCTCTTCCATCTTCCCTGTCATCTGCAACGCCACCGACAGGTTATAGTGTGCTGACGGAAAGTTTTCATTAAGACTCAGGACCTTTCGGGAAGCAGTGATGCTTGCTTCAGTCTGACCCGCCTGGAGGTAAGCCAGAGCGAGGTTGTTATGGGCCTGAATCAGATTGGGCTCAATTCCGATAGCCCTTTCGCTGCATACGATCGCTTCTTGGTAGTCTCCCCGGGTGAGGTAGGCAAGCCCAAGGTTGCTATGGGCCATGGGCAGGTTGGGGTCCAGAGCAATTGCCTTGAGATTGGCCTCAATGCACTGATCCACTTCCCCTTTCCTGAAAGAAAGCCCACCCAGGTTGACGTATGCCTGAGCAAGGTGTGGGTCACAATCCAAAGCCTGCTTGAACTCGGAAATCGCTTCGTCAACCAGTCCTCTCTGAGAGTAGGCAAGGGCGAGATTATAGTGAAGGGTAGCCGAGAGTGGTTCAAAGAACAATCTCTCCTTCAGAAACTTAATGTACAGGCTTAGCTTCTGATCAACGTTGGGGTCGGCGTTCCTAACCAATTTGTGTTCTCCTCTTCCAAGAAGCAGGCTGATGTCTGCGCCGTGACAGAGCCAGCAGGCTATGCTATGCCGTCACGGCATCGAACCCTTTTGCTCGTCACTCATCACTTTCCATAAGGCCATGTTTCTTAACCATGCCAAGGAATGGAGTCAAGGCCCGGCATTGCCAATCGGCTTAGTTATGTGATCGTTTTCTCAAGGATTTTTAGGGGACTTTTCTATTGACAAAGGTTTGATAAGGCTTTAATGGAAGTTCTCGAATCTGTTGCGGGTAAAATTTTTCGAGGTTTTACAAGGTCCAAGACCATTTTGTCTTAACGTATAGTGATTTCTCCAGAGGAGGTTGCCATGAGTGAGGAGGCGAAGGAGCGTGTTATTGAATGGGTTAAACAGCAGAAGAAGACCAAGCATTACTTCAATGACCTGTGTAAAGCTCTTCCTGAAATCAAGATGATGCAAGCGAAGAAGATCATCAACGAACTGATCAACGAAGGCAAGTTGAAGTATTGGTCGAGCGGCAGCACGACCATGTACATGCTCCCCTCAGAGGGAGATGTCGCCAAAGAAGAAAAGGGCATGAACTAGCATTTAAGCCCGCCGAGGTTCCCGCTCCCTGTTCCCTGCCATGATCTCCGTCTGCATTGCGACCATTCTGTACTTCGACCATTGCGCATTTAATGAGGATTATTCCGGGCTGAATTTTTACACCATGGAAAAAGGAGGTGAACTGAAGAAGCTTCTGCAAGTCCCTGTCTAAGAGACCAGCGTAAATCCTGGTAAACCAAAAGCAAGAAATTGGCCTACGGAGGTTTATGGAATGACAGCAAAGCATGCGACTCCTATGCTTGATGAATTGGAAAAGGGGCCTTGGCCCAGTTTTGTGACCGATGTCAAGAGAATGGCACAGAAGAAAGAGATGTGCCAGGACTGGCTAGGACTGATGGAAATGTCCTTCCGGGACAAAGAAGGACACTGGAAGCATGGCGGCATCGTCGGTGTGCTCGGATACGGTGGAGGCGTCATCGGCCGTTACTGCGACCGCCCGGACATGTTTCCAAAAGTTGCGCATTTCCACACGGTCCGCGTCAACCAGCCCGCCAGCAAGTTCTACAACACCGAAGTACTGCGCAAACTCTGCGACCTCTGGGAAGCGAGAGGAAGCGGTCTCACCAATATGCACGGGTCCACCGGTGACATCGTCCTCTTAGGGACCACCACGGACCAGCTCGAACCTCTTTTCTATGAATTGACTCATGAAATGGAGATGGACCTGGGAGGTTCAGGCTCCAACATGAGGACGCCGGAAGCGTGTCTCGGCAAGTCACGTTGTGAGTGGTCCTGTATTGATACTCAGGATATCATCTATGACATCACCCAGGAGTATCAGGATGCCCTCCATCGTCCGATGTTCCCCTATAAATTCAAGTTCAAATCATCCGGTTGCCCGTGCGACTGCGTGGCTGCCATCGCCCGCTCCGACTGTTCCATCATCGGGACTTGGAGAGACGATGTCCGGATTGACCAGGCAGCAGTGCGAGCCTATGTAGGCGGCGAGTTCGTCCCGCACGCCGGGGCCCAGGACGCCAAGAGAGAAGCTTTCGACATCAAGGCTGAAGTCATCGATCTATGCCCGACCAAGTGTATGGAATGGGATGGTAAGAGCCTCAAAATCTGGGATGAGGACTGCACGCGCTGCATGCATTGTATCCGAGTAATGCCACGAGCTTTGCGGCCGGGCTTAGACACCGGGGCCACCATTCTTGTTGGCGCAAAGGCGCCGATCCTCGAAGGAGCACAGCTTTCCAGCGTGGTCATTCCGTTCTTGAAGATGGAACCGCCCTACACCGAGTTCAAGGGATTTGTGGAAAAAATGTGGGACCTCTGGATGGAAGAAGGAAAGAACCGGGAACGTCTGGGCGAAATGATTCAACGCATCGGCCTCCGTGAGTTCCTGAAGGCCTGCGAGCTCACTCCCGATCCACGCATGGTCAATACTCCGCGCTACAATCCTTACATCTTCTACGATCCTGCGGGAGTCCCCGGTGGTTGGGAACATGATGGAAAAGCGTTCCGTGAACGACATCAAGCTTAGGAGATAATACGATGGCTTTTGATCCAAATAACCTGATGCAAGATCGTATCACCGATATCGGCCCGCCGAAGTACGATAAGTTCTTCCCTCCAGTGGTGAAGGAAAACTACGGAAAATGGAAGTACCATGAAATTCTTCAACCTGGGGTCCTGGTCCATGTATCGGAAACAGGGGCAGAGCTCTATTCGGTGCGTATTGGGACAGCCCGTCTGATCAGCGTTGATCTGATCCGGGAATATTGTGACATCGCAGACAAATATTGTGACGGTTATCTGCGCTGGACCACCCGCAATAACGTCGAATTTCTGGTGAGCGACAAGTCCAAGCTGCAGCCGCTCCTGGATGACCTTAAGGGCCGGGGCAACTGGTTCCCGGTTGGCGGCACGGGCACCGGTATTACCAACGTCGTCCACACCCAGGGCTGGGCCCACTGCCACACCCCCGCAATCGATGCGTCCGGGGTGGTTAAAGCGGTAATGGATGAGCTTTTCGAGTACTTCGGATCGCACAAGCTCCCCGCCCAGGTCCGCATTGCCCTGGCTTGCTGCCTCAACATGTGCGGCGCCGTGCACTGTTCGGATATCGCCATTCTGGGTGTGCATCGCAAGCCTCCGCTCGTGGAAAACGACCGTGTGCAGAATGTATGTGAGATCCCGCTGGTCATCGCCGCGTGTCCGACGGCTGCGATCAAGCCCAAGAAGGTCGGCGAACTGAAAAGTGTTGAGATCAATAACAACCGGTGCATGTTCTGCGGGAATTGTTACACCATGTGTCCGGCCCTGCCTCTGGCCGACGGCGAAGGGGACGGAATCGCTCTATGGGTTGGCGGCAAGGTTTCCAACGTGATCTCGCAGCCCATGTTCTCCAAGCTGGCGGTGCCGTTCATTCCCAATGAGCCGCCGCGCTGGCCGACGACGGTCAACACGATCAAGACGATCGTTGAGGCCTATGCTGCCGGTGGCCGCCGCTATGAGCGGATCGGGGACTGGATCAACCGCATTGGCTGGGAGCGTTTCTTCGAGAGAACGGGTCTGGAATTCAAGCATGAGCATATCGATGACTATCGCTTGGCCATGACCACCTGGAGAACCACGACTCAATTCAAATTCTAAGGTGTTAACCGAGGCGCCGGGGCAAAGTTTCGCCGGCGCCTTTTTCGGAAGAACTTTCCATGGTGTATCAGAAACCGCGTCTCGTGATTGCAGCATTGCGTGGCGGCGCCGGCAAGACTTTGATATCGCTTGGTTTGTTGGCAGCGTGGCGGCACTATCATGGGCTGCGGGTGGTCCCGTTTAAGAAAGGGCCGGATTATATCGATTCAGGCTGGCTGGCAATGGCTGCCCAACAGCCATGTTACAACCTGGACCCCTTTCTCATGACGGCTGAAGAGATGCTCCGCTCCTTTGTGCAACGCTCGAACACCGGTGACATCAGCGTGATCGAAGGCAACCGGGGCCTTTATGACGGCGTTGACATCAGGGGCAGTTTTTCCACCGCTGAGCTTGCCAAGCTTCTCAGGGCGCCGGTCATCCTCATCGTCGACGCCACTAAAGTTACTCGGACTGCGGCAGCACAAGTTCTCGGGTGCATCCAGTTTGATCCCGAGGTAGAAATCGCCGGGGTGCTTCTCAACCAGGTCTCCGGGAAGCGCCATGAACAGATCCTTAAGGGGGCAATTGAGCATTACTGCAAGATTCCTGTTCTTGGGGTCATTCCAAGAGAGAACCGGAATCTTTTCCCCGAACGCCACCTGGGGCTTGTGCCGCCTCAGGAGTCGGATAACATTTCGGGAGCTCTGGCGTTTGCGTCAAAGCAAATAAACGAGCACGTGGACCTGGAGGCTCTCTGGCACATAGCGAAATCGGCGGAATCACTGGGATGGCCACTGCCTCAGGCTGACCCTCAAAAGGGCCTGGCAGGAGCCGAACCGGTGGTAGTCGGAGTTATCCGCGACGCGGCGTTCCAGTTCTATTACCCGGAAAACCTCGAGGCTTTGGAGGAACGAGGGGCAATAATTAAGGAAATCTCAAGTTTTGCCTCGCGCCCCCTCCCTCCGCTCGATGCTCTTTATATTGGCGGAGGCTTTCCGGAAACTCACCTGGAAGTGCTTGCCGGGAACTCGGTTTTTCGGGAATCCCTTAAAGAGGAGATCGAGAGGGGCCTGCCCGTTTATGCTGAGTGCGGTGGCTTGATGTTTCTCTGCCGGGGAATCTACCGCGACCGGAGCCTCTTTCCGATGACCGGTCTGTTTCCTTTTGAGGTGGTGCTGGGGGAAAAGCCGCAAGGGCACGGATACACTCTTATGGAGTGCGTAAATGACAACCCTTTTTTTGCCAAAGGCGCTACCCTCAAAGGACATGAATTCCATTATTCGAGAATAGTTGGCAGCGAGCCAGCTTTACCCTTCGTTTTTCGCTTGCGCAAGGGCCACGGAATAGTAGCGGGATGGGATGGGATATGCTATAAGAATGTGCTGGCAAATTACTCTCACATCCATGCAGTAGGAAACACGGATTGGGCCGACGCGATGGTCCGGAAGGCTCGGTTATATCGTCAGGAGCGATGGGGCGGGCTTTTGGATGGGCGGGTCGATCCAAATCGGAGTGTGGTGGGAACCACCAAATATTCAACAGCAATTTAGAAGGAGGAAATATTCATGGCACAAATTGATTTTCAGGGAAAAAGTTTCGAAGTGGATGAAGACGGTTTCATCGCCAGTTTTGATACATGGACTCCCGAGTGGGTCGAATATGTGAAGACCTCCGAAGGAATCACGGAGCTCACCGAAGAGCACTGGAAGATCATCAATGTGCTTCAGGATTACTACCGGAAGCATGGAATCGCTCCCATGGTCCGCATTCTCACCAAAGTGACCGGCTATAAGCTCAAATACATTTACGAGCTGTTCCCCTCCGGACCAGGCAAAGGCGCCTGCAAAATGGCAGGACTTCCCAAGCCGACCGGTTGCGTTTAGTTACCTCATCCCTTCCAAAGAAGGCCCCAAGCCCAGGAAACCCGTGCTTGGGGCCTTTTTGCCCACTCGCTTCATTACCAACCCTCCTGCCGATCAGACCGATGAACCATGGCACACGGCTTAGCCCAGTAAGCCTTGATCAGGGTGCTTGAAAAATGACCGAAAAATCCTGTTGAATTCAACTTGACATTCCCCTGAGAAGAGGATAGGAAAGAGCGGTCCCGAGCGAGACTAGCTGGGCGAAGAGGCTAAATCCCCCCTGTTGAGCCATGCTCGAAAAGCTATTTTAGTTTCAAGTGAAAATGGAGGAAAAGAACATGTGGAAGGTAACGGTAGACAAGGACAAGTGCACTGGCGATGCTGAATGTGTCGATGTATGCCCCGTGGATGTGTATGAACTGGTCGACGGCAAGGCAGACCCTGTGAACGAAGAAGAATGCCTCGGATGTGAAAGCTGCGTCGAGGTTTGCGAACAGAACGCGATCACCATAGAAGAAGTCTAGTTCGCGCCTGATTACCCCGTCTACAGACAAGCCACCCGCGCGGACCGAGCACGGGTGGCTCGTTGCTTTTTGGGAGATGATTCATCCAAAAGACCTCTCTGTGACGCCGTAATTTCAATCCTCAGTGGAGCAAAGCAGTAGCGGGTCTCCGAATTCAGCTCGTCATACCGGCGAAAGACGGTATCCATGTAGTTTTTCTGGAATCCGGTTGTCACCGGAGACGCGTCGGGATTGTGGTCACTTATTGTGTGGAGCTGTACTGAGCTCCGTATAAGATGCGCCAGGTGGGTTCGTCTGTTCTTGAGTGCGGAGGTGAATGGCTGCTGCCACAAGGGTCAAGCGTGCATGATGTCACGCCCAAAACAAAATACCCGCCAACACACTTTGCGCTGGCGGGCATCACACGAAAAAGGCGATTTGACTCTCTTACTCTGCTTTTGAACCCGGATGGCACTGAGCACAAGTAACCGGAGCCTTGGTATCGGCTTTAGCCTTCTTCTCTTTTTGATGGCAGGGGATGCACTGGTTATGGAACGCTAGTTTGAGATTCAACTTCTGCTGATCCGGGGGAAGTTTCTTCTCACCCTGGATAGTAGCCTCGGTGTGACATTTGTCGCACCGTTCCACAGCATCGCCTTCCTTCCAGACATTCTTACCATCTTTCATGACGTGATGGCACTGGTTGCAGGCGACCTTGTACTCCTCAGAGTGCTTCTTATGAGTGAATGCAACATTCCCCTTGGTGGGGGTTGGCCATACTGGCGTCTTGAAGTCTACCGTATCAGGTGCTTTTTCCGCGGCGATGGCCATAAACCCTCCTACGGCAACCAAAAAAGCTACCAAAACTCCACACGAAATCCATTTTCTTCCTGTCATGAGTCCTCCTTACCTCCTTTCAATACTGTTAAGAACGAGAAATCACCAAACCCAAACCAGCCCAAGTGGTTCGCATTGTAGTGAAATGTTTCTTTACCTGTCAAGGGAGTATTTTCCCGTGGTCGCTTATTTTGATTTTTACAGGTTATCTGTATGGTATCATTGCAAAGCTTGACCTGTTTCCAACAAATGTGAAGCGTGATGGGAGAGAAGAAAATGCCCTTCTTGAAATTGTCCTTCAAGAATGAAAATGGGGAACATCTGGCTGCTCGTCTGGATTTGCCGGCCGATGAGAAACCGGTTGCCTACGCGATGTTTGCTCACTGCTTTACGTGCACCAAGAACCTCAATGCCGTCGTCAATATCAACCGAGCCCTGGCTAAGGAGGGAATTGCCACCCTCAGGTTCGATTTCACCGGACTGGGTGAAAGCGAAGGAGATTTTTCGCATACCAGTTTCTCCTCTAATGTTTCAGACCTTATCGCGGCAGCAGATTTCCTCAGGCAGGAATTCGATGCTCCCAAGCTGCTCATCGGTCATTCCCTCGGGGGAGCAGCGGTCTTGCAGGCGGCGAAGTACATTCCTTCCTCGATTGCGGTGGCAACCCTTGGCGCTCCGTCCAATCTCACTCATCTGGCACGGTATCTGAAGCCGCAGCAAAATGCGATTGCGACAGGAGGAGAGGCAGAAATCACCCTGGCCGGCAAGACCTTCAAGATCAAGAAGCAGTCTCTCGACGACCTCGACCTGATTCCCATGCAGGAAGCCATTCAGAACCTCAACAAAGCCCTGCTCATCTTTCATTCGCCAGTGGACAGCATCGTCGGTATCGAAAACGCCGCCGAGATTTTCCAGTTGGCGCGCCATCCGAAGAGCTTTATCTCGCTGGATCGCGCCGACCACCTCTTGTCCAATCGGGAGGACTCGCTCTACGTGGGGTCGGTGCTGGCCGCCTGGGCGCGCAAGTACCTCGAGATTTCCCCGCCGGCAAGTGTTGCACGAGATCTGACGGACAACCGCGTCATGACGCGCACCGGCCGCCGGGGCTATCAGACGGAAATTGTCGCCAGTGGTCATAGATTGCTCGCTGATGAACCGATCGCGGTCGGTGGTTCGGACACGGGTCCCACACCCTATGACTACCTGCTGGCCGCACTTGGAGCATGCACTTCAATGACCCTGCGCATGGTTGCCGATCGCAAAGGCTTGGCTCTGGACTCGATTGTGGTCCGGCTCAAGCACCAGAAGATCCATGCTGAGGACTGCCAGAGTTGCGAAACGAAGAGCGGCAAAATTGATTCCATCGAGCGTGAAATCGAACTCGAGGGGCCTCTTGACCGGGAACAGCGTCAAAGACTTCTGGAAATTGCCGACCGATGCCCGGTGCACCGGACTCTGCGCTCCGAAATCATCGTGAATTCCAAACTGAAAGAATAGCGTTGCGGACCAAACCCGAGAGGAAACCGTGGCATGTTATCCCAGAGCCTAGACATCCTGGTTATTTTCATACTCATTTTGGTCAATGGCGCACTCTCCATGTCCGAAATTGCAGTCATTACAGCACGGAAAGAGCGTCTCCAACAGTGGGCTGAAGCCGGAAATGACAAGGCAAGAGCGGCGCTAAATTTGGCTAATTCGCCGAATCTTTTTCTCGCCACCGTGCAGGTGGGCATTACGTTGGTCGGGGTTTTGAGCGGCGTTTTTGGGGGCTTTAAGATTGCCAGCGACCTGGCGGATTGGATTAATCTTATCCCGGCGCTTGCACCGTATAGCCACACTCTTGCGCTGGGCGCGGTCGTGCTTGCCATTAGCTTCCTTTCTCTGCTCATCGGGGAGCTCGTCCCGAAGCGGCTGGCTTTGGACAATCCGGAGCGCATTGCGTCTTTTGTTTCTCCTGCCATGCGGTATTTGTCCATGATCGCCTCACCCGTCGTAAGGTTTCTCAGTGCTTCGACCGACATGGCACTGCGTATCATGGGCGTGAAACCCTCTACCGAGCCCCCCATTACCGAGGAGGAAATCAAGCTCTTGATCAACCAGGGCACCTTGGCCGGAGTGTTTGAGGAGGCCGAGCAGGACATGGTGGAGCGCGTTTTCCGGTTGGCTGACCGCCGGGTCGGCGTGCTGATGACACCACGCAAAAGAGTGACCTGGCTGGATCTCAATGACCCTCCAGAAAGACATCGCCGCATCATCACCAAGAGCATCCATTCCCGCTTTCCCGTCTCTCATGGCAGATTGAACAATATCCTCGGCATTGTGCATGTGCGAGACCTGCTCATTCGGAACCTGGCCGGACGGCCCCTTAATTTAAGGGCTGCCCTCAAACAGCCCCTGTTTGTGCTGGAAACCACTCATGTTCCCAGAGTGCTGGAGATGTTTAAGGAATCCGGGACCGATATGGCCATGGTTGTCGATGAATACGGCACCATTGAAGGTTTGGTGACCTTGAAGGACATTTTGGAGGCGGTAGTCGGAGATTTGCCTTCCGTTGATGCGCGTGAAGAGTCGAAAGTAGTCCAGCGTGAGGACGGCTCATGGCTGGTGGATGGTTTGCTGCCGGTGGATGAATTGAAGGAAAAGTTCCACATCAAGACGCTGCCTCAAGAAAAAGCCGGTCATTACCAGACCCTGGGGGGGTTTGCCATGACTCATCTTAAACGAATTCCATCTGCCGGCGATCGCTTCGAATGCTCTGGCCTGCGGTTTGAAATTCTTGACATGGATGGGCATCGCGTGGACAAGGTCCTCATTGAGCAACTGGATCAGCCCCAAACCGAGAGCCCTGAATAGCATAGGGAAGGCTACTTCTTGAAAAGTACCAAGGTTTGCTTCGCATCGAACGATGATGGGAATGTCGCCGTTCCATGCTTAGGCATAGCACCTGTAAAACGCTTCCGCTGTAAACTTCACAAACTCCTCAGTCTTCTCCGGGCTGCGGGAGATAACCTGCCAGGGTTCCAGACGTGCAATTTCGGTCTGTAGGTCTCTTGCCGTTTTGGCGCTGCATCCCAAGATGTCTTGCACCGACGCGGCTGCGACTCCCTCACATTGAAAAATGAAGGCAAATTCAAGGAGTTCCTGAAAATTGAAAAATTTCTGCTGATAGTCGTTGGGTGACTGGCTGGCAAAGAACACCACTATGCCTTTGGATCGGCCCTCACGGATGATCCTTTGCAGGAAAATGTTCTTCTGGCTCAGATAATTGTGCGCCTCGTCGATCACCAGAATGGTTCGAATGGTTCGACGGCCTTCCTTGACCGGGCTGTCCGGGAGCAGGGCCATCTCTTTATAAAGCCGCTCAATTACCAGATAGGCGACCAGTTCCTTCAAGACCGGCATAGCGTGAACATCAATCAGCATCGTGCGACTCGATATCCGGTCAATTTCGCCGACAAACGTCGGGCATTTCATCTTACCGCCGCTCTGGGCCACGCGCGGGCCTTCTTTCACGAGAGATAGAGCAAACGCAATGCGGGCCAGCGTCGCCTTTTCCAGCTTCGTTTCGAACCGCAGGGCGCTGAGCACTTCGTCGGCGTCGTTGGACGTGTAAAGTCGGTCAGCCATGGCTTATTTCTCCCAAAAGTACCCTTCCCGGAATGTCGTCAGTTCTTGCCGCTGATCAAACTCAAGGCTTGCCGCTCCGCTGAGCCGCGGTTTGAGCGCCCGATAATAGTCTTTGTCGATTTCGGTATCGGTGGACAGGATGATCACTTGCTCGCCCGCGTTCGGGAAATAATTGTTCACGATGTTATCCCGGTGCGTACTATCCAGGCGGGACAAAGGCGTATCAACAATAATCGGCAGCTTAAGCTGGCTTGTCTGAGCAAGGCCCCACAGCAGCGACACGGCGAAAACCTCCTTTTCCCCCGCCGAAAGCCCCGATTTCTTGATTTCGTGCCCGTTACGGTCGGTGATCCTCACCTCCTACGTTCTGTCGTCGATAATGATGTCTTTGATCAGCCCGCTACGACTGGAGAGAAGGCGATACATCTCGAAGGTCTTTTCTTGCAACAGATGGACCTTATTCTTCCTCAGGCGAACAATGAACTGAGTCAGCACGTTGGCGATGGTGTCGCATTCCTGAATGAATTCAGCTCGTTCTTTTGAAATGTTGTGCTTTTCGTAAAGTTTCTCGATTTCAACCTGGATTTCGTTGATTCGTTTTTCAAGCGCAAGGATTTCCTCTTCCAGCAAGCGCAACTGCTCCGTTTTTCGGCCGATCTGCGTGGAAGCTCCCTCCATTTCGGCCTGGAGCTGCTCGAACAACTCGCGCTCAGAGTCCGTCAGGACGCCAACCTGACTCAGCCCTTCAAGCTGCCGGATCTGCGCTTCGAGCTCTCGTTTCTCCTCCAGAAGGGGCTTTACCAGGAAAACATCGCTGCTTTCCAGGAATTCCATCTTGTTCAATACGCGGGCCGCGTCGCGGTCGGAAAGTCCCAGTACCTTGGCGACCGCACCCTTCGGGTCGCCTTCCTTGAGCAACCGGAAAATGCGCCGCTCGAGCTCCTGCATCTTTTCAGAGGAAAGTTTTTCTCGGTAAATCGGTTCGGGTTCCTCAACCACCCGGACAATCCGTTTTGCCAGTGATGCGGCATGTTCCTTGATTGCTTCGCCGCTTGCAGATTCCCTTTCAGCTTCGATTTGTCGTCGAACACCATCGAATAGCCTACCGGCAACGCTAAACGGCAGGGTCTTTTCACCCAATCCCCGGATTTCGCTTTCCACCTGAGAGAGCCGGTTGGAGGCAAGGATGCGCTTTTTCTCTTGCTCCCGGAGTGCCTCCCGAGACTCGGGTGCAGTGTGGAATGTCGCTTCGAAACGCGCCTTAGCATCCTCAAGCTGTGCCTTGAACGCTGCCAACTC
Source organism: Syntrophobacteraceae bacterium (assembly GCA_017881795.1). Lineage (GTDB taxonomy): Bacteria > Desulfobacterota > Syntrophobacteria > Syntrophobacterales > Syntrophobacteraceae > JADGQM01. Next base: position 1,800 of record JADGQM010000069.1, on the reverse strand, counting down.
CTCGCCAACCGACTCCCGCTCATGTTTCTTTCGGCTGAGCTTACTCTTCTCCCGTTTCAGCTCGCTCTGTTTGAACTCGAGATCCTCGTCGGAGATCTCGATAAACCCCTTGCGCTCCTCTTGTTTGATGTAAAGGATGTCATTTGCGAGCTGGTTAATGTATTGGATGCCGAGGGCAGCTTCCAGGGATGATTTCAGCCGGATCTCCGAATGGTCATCGGCGGCGATTGTCTGAATCTTTTCCCCGTCGAAAAAGAAGAACTGGGTGATGCCCGGCGGGACTGCCGAGCGGATGAAATCCTGCCAGATTTCCTGATTCTGGACCGCAACCCTTTTCCCATCCCGCACGATTACCAGGCGTTCAGTCAGGTCCCGAGGTTTCGGATCGCTGGCAGCCCCTGCGGTCCAGGATCGCTTCACTACCAGTTCGGAAAGGTCATCCATCTCGATGACCAGCTCAAAGGAGACGTTGGCGTTCCCCCTGGCTTTCTCACGGCGGTTGACGTTACGAAAAATTTCATCCGGCTTTGCTCCATAGAGGCAGAAGTTGATTGCCTCCATGATCGCAGTCTTGCCGGCTCCGTTCATGCCGCCAATGAGGAAGATACTCCGCCCATCTTCGCCCACGGGAAAGGCAATTTCCATTGCGAACTGAAACGATTTGTAATTCTCGATGGTCAGTTTACGAAACTTCATCGGTGATCCTCATCAAGCTCCCAGTAGCCACGCGGAGAGTCGCTACGCAGCGTTCCGTCCTGCGTCATTTGATACCGCTCCCACTTGGCATTGTTCTGCCAAGCGTATTCGTTTGTGGTTGCGCGCCATTCCAAGTCACCAGGCAGTAATTTACCAGTCAATTGCCGCTCCATTTCCTCGATTACGGCGGTCACTTTGGCTCGACCGCCGAATGTCCGGAGCGCTCTGATGATGTTTTCTCGAAGGACCTTCTTATCTGTTTTGGGAGAACGCGAGCGTTTCCCCCCTTTTGCCCCACTTGGAGTCGGGGGGCCGCTACGATTGAGGCGACTCTTCAAGCCTTTGAGAATGTCCCCAAATCCATCAAAAAGCAGATTTAAGACCCCAGATGCTACAGCTTTGCTGCCCAGTTCCGCCGCCAATCGAGTCTTTTCTGCCCGCAGGGCATCGGGCACAGCCACTCCCATTTTTTCTAACTTCTCAACCGCCTTGGCAATTTCCCGCAACTGCGCTTCCTTTATCTGAGACGCCGGATCGTCGGAATCCGCCTCGATCTGGTCGATGACCTCACGGCATAATTCGATTAGAAGATCTGGCTCTTTCACAAAGCGAGCGACGTCACAGTCGTTCCTCATGGCGACCTCTCCTGTTCCTGCGATGGCTTGCTCTTGAGGATGACCCGCAGCGCGTCATAGATACCGGTCCGCCGGTCTTTGAATTCGTATTCGTAAACCGTTTCGAGCAGTTTAAGCACTTTGTCCGTGATCACACCTTGCTGCCCGCAAAGCTCTCCGAGAAGTTTCTGGTCTTCGCCGGATAGGTTCATTGTCTTCTCTCCAGGTAGCGCTTCAACTCGGCATCATCGGCGATTGATTCCTGATCCGCTTCTTCCGCCAACCGATGTTGATGGAAGATTTCATATTGTACAAGAGCCAGTTGATCCGCCACCGCTTTGCTGACTTTTCCGGCGTTGGTCAGGATCTCTCGCTCGTTGAACTGTAAGAAAGCATCCAGTTTTTTCCGCCAGGCTCGCATGAAAATCTGGCGGTGCCGCTTGGCTTGGTCCTCCGCGTAATCCAGGTACATGGTAACGATCCGGTTAAG
>JADGQM010000311.1 GCA_017881795.1 Syntrophobacteraceae bacterium | reverse complement strand
ATTTGGGAAGTTGGACGCCCAGGCCCATCCCGACATCGGCGAAGATCGCCTGGCGCACCTGGTTATGGTTTGTGAAGCTCACTTCGGCATAAGCCTGGATCTTGTAGGTGCGCTTGCCGACCTTCCACCCCTTGTGACGCCACTCGTTGAGGGAATCAAGGACGACCAGGCCGGTGTCGGGGCCGCCGGTCTCCTTGAAATACTCCTTGAGCACATCCTTGTCTGTGATCATCAGCACCGACCCCTGTTCGATGTCCTCGAAGCGCAGCGTCTGGTGCGCCCTGCCGGCCATGACGCAATCGCCGTGAACATCGTTGCCGAACATCGGGGTCGGAATCCCGTTATGCGTGTTGTCGAAGTCGTAGGAACTCGGCAATGCAGGAGGCGCCGCCTGCAAGAGTGCAGCAAATTTGAAGTTCCGCTTGTCCCTCTTTGCCGGCGACTTGCCGAGTTTGAAAATCTTGTGCGCCTGGATTCCCTTTGCTTTAGCCATAATGTCCTCCTGTCGATGAATTTACCATGGACGGCCCACCTAGTCATGGATAGAACAACCGGGGCGGGCAAGGCGAAGTGGCTCCTCATAAAAGTATAAAAGGAATGTCAAGCTGCAAGTCAAGATATATCAATATTCTTCCCCATGCTCTTTTCCCTTACTGAAACTAAGATTATCCCCGATAGAGAAAGCCCTGCAATACGCTTATACTTTGCAATATTTGTAATATCTGCTGCCGGCATATAAGGCCCTTTCGAAGATAGCATCAGTAAATCGCGTCCTGTCCGTTGATCGATTCAACAAACAAGATAATCCGGATGAAATAGCCAGGAGGTGCAGCATGAAGTATTTCGTTAGTGCGTCCGGTGGACCCGGTTTTGCGTCACCCGAGGAAGCGCTGAAGATCCTGGAAAAAATAGTACTCCCCAGTTTCGAAACACTGATGAAGCTTGAAGGAGAGAAAAAAATTCTGGGAGGTGGGCTGGCTGTTGGAGAGCGAGCCTTTGTCTTTATCATGGAAGCCTCGTCCAACGAAGAATTGGACGAGCTGTTGAGAAAAATCCCCATGTGGGGCTCGCTGGATTGGGAAGTGACGCCGCTTGTATCCTTTGGATCTCGAGCCGCCATGGAGCGTAAAGCAGTCAAGGAACTGAAAAAAGCATAGGTAAAATGAGAGGGTAGAACCACGAAGTATTCTTTGACATGCCCGGCACCCTGCAACTACGAAGTCAATGTTGATGCCCGGAGTGACGATGAAGCAATCAACAAACTTATGGCGGCGGGCAAGGTTCACGCGAAAACAGCCCACCCCGATATGCCGCCGATGTCAGAGCAGCAAATGAAGGATATGCTGAAAGCAGGCATGAAGAGGGGATGAGACAGGATGATCCTGTGCCTGTTCGCAGACAGGAGGATAAGATGCAAAAAATGAACGCAGTCGGTTGGTTTGAAATTCCGGTAACCGATCTGGAAAGGGCCATAAGATTTTATGAGTCTGTTTTCGGCATCAAGCTGAGCAGAAATGAAATGGGGCCCATGAAAATGGCGTGGTTTACAGGGACGGAAGATGCCATGGGTGCGGCCGGCAGCCTGGTCAAAGCGGACGGTTATACCCCATCCCATGCCGGGACCCTGGTGTACATGACCGTTGATGATATTGATAAAACGTTAGTCGAGATCAACGCAAGTGGCGGCAAAACCCTCCTGCCCAGGATGGCAATTGGCGAGTATGGTTTTATCGCCCACTTCGAAGACAGCGAGGGGAATCGGGTTGCCCTGCATTCCGAGAGCTGATGAACGGAAGAGCCCGATCGTCATCTGTAATTCTTCCAACGTTAACTGCACGCAACCCAAGAACAAGAAAAGGTGGTTATTCTGATGAAAAAGCTCACGGAGAATGAAAAGAAGGAAGCATTGAAAGACCTGGAGATGTATTTTGGGAAACCTCCTTTTAACCTGGAGGACATCAAGGCCCATATCTCATCCGGCCTGTTTGAAGAACAGGCACTGCTGAAATATGGACTCACGCCCATTGAACTGATCCATAAGGTCTCTGAGGTTCATCTCACGGAGAAACAAAAGCAAAATGCACTGAAGGACCTGCAAATGTATTTTGGTGATCCCCCGGTCAGCCAGGATACGATCGATAAACGGCTGTCATCGGGGCTTCTTGAAATCCAGATTCTTGCAAAGTATATGATGCCTGTGAAGAATATTATGGCGGAAGTCGGATTTAGCGTAAAGAACAAATGATGATCTTTCGATGAAAGGATGTCATCCATCCCTCAGCCAAAACAACAAAGGGGGCTGGCTCAACAGAGCTGGCCCCTTTTCATTATCAAGGATGACGGATTATTGCTTCTTGTTCTCTATCCGGTCAGCGGCCGAGATATTCTCAGACTCCTTTTCCGGCTCCTCCATGGACTTTTTGAAGCCCCTGATCGCCTTACCAATAGAGCTTCCCAATTCAGGGAGCTTACCCGGCCCGAAAACAATGAGAGCCAGTATTACGATAACGAGCAAATGCATTGGCTGAAAAAGACCTTGAAACATGTGCGACACCTCCACAATTTCCTGAATGCTGATTTAATTATATCAATCAAGACAAAAGAATAAAGGTTTATTATGTAAGAGGCCAGCCTGCCGGGTTAAGCCCCTTTTTCTTTTCTGGTGCGCCCTGCCATTTACTCGTTTGCAAAAACGCTGTCGCACCCGCCTTTTACTTCCGGCTGGTTTCTGAAATGCTGATATGCCTCCGCAGTGCCGAAAAGAGCCGACTGCTCATTTGTCATCTCAAAACATTTTGCCCGGTGCTGAATAAATGCTACTATTCCATGTCGCAACGTCACGAATATGAGGTGAATTGCATGAGCAGCGGGCTGAAGATGGACAGAGAAGACACAGCGCATGCGGAACGGTACTATCAATTATCGCGCAAGAACAGAAACTGGTTGCGTCATGGCAAGGGCACGAATGCCGGGAAGATCGATGAGATGCTCTTCGACGGGGCGACGATTGAGCAGATGGCCAGAAGAGCCCGGACGACAAAAGCAACCGTGTACGTACACCTGACGCATTTGAGGAAGGTCCATAAGCTGACGGTTGTCAAGAAGCAAGGGATCTTCAGGTACGAGGTGGGGGGGACGAGAGGAAAGGCGAAAGCGGGAACATGAAAACACCCCTTTCGCCGGCGCTGCAAGGCGCCCTCTGGATGATTTCCTCTGCGATATTTTTCAGCCTGATGTCCGTATTGGTGCGTATCGCCGCCGAGACGCAAGGCGTCAGCTCCTGGAAAACGGCAGAGCTCCGTTTTTTTATCAGCATGGCTCTGGTCGTGGCCCTGTCGTTCTGGCTGCGTGACCCGCTGCGATTTGTGAACCGTCCGTGGCTGATCTCGCGCGGGTTATTCGGAGGAGCTGCCGCCAGCATCTTTTTCTACTCCATCACCCAGATCGGCATTGCCAAAGCCACGATCTTCACCTACACTTACCCAATATGGGCAGGATTCCTTGCACCATTTTTATTGAAGGATCGCATAAAACCGGGGATATGGATGGCCATAGCGGCCGCCTTCGGTGGCCTCTATTTGATTATCGTACCCTCACAAGGTCTGGGAGCAATTTCGTGGATGGATCTACTAGCACTCTTTGGTGGATTGCTCTCCGGTTGGGCGATCCTCTCCATCAAGAAGCTCCATGAGACCGATACATCGCGAGCCATTTTGTTTTCCCAATGCTTTTTCGGCCTGATCATCGTTGAAACGCCTGCCCTGCCGCAAGGTTACTCCTTCACCCCGATCGTTTGGATCACCTTGCTGGCGATCGGCCTGCTCGCCACCATTGCCCAGTTGCAGATGACCCATGCCTATAAATTCATCGGCGCAACGGAGGGCTCATTGCTCTGCATGCTGACTCCGGTAATCAATGTTCTGCTGGGCATGATCTTTTTTCATGAACCGGTGACCCTGCGCGCGCTTTTCGGCTGCGTCATCGTTTTGTCGAGCTGCACCTATGCTGCCGTATCCCAACATATCCCTGAAGGTGAGTCCGCGGTTTGACACTCAGGTTCCAGGCTGGAAAGTCCTGCCCCTTGTTTCGTGAGAGGAGAGATGTGACCGATGCTTCCCGATCCAATCATTGATTTCCATGTGCATCTGTTTCCTGACGGGTTTTTCAATGCGATCTGGCGCTATTTTGAAGAACAGCTGGCTGTAAATATCCGGTACAAGCTTCACTATCGGGAATCGGTTGCCTACCTGAGAGAGCGGGGGGTTGGGCCCATCGTCTATTCCAACTATGCCCACAGAAAAGGGGTTGCGAGAGTTCTGAACGACTGGAACCTTCGGGTTCTTGAAGAGATTCCGGATCTGTACTGCTTTGCCGCCTATCATCCGGACGATGATGATGCGACGGCAATGGCAGCACGGCTTCTTGATCATCCGAAAATCCTGGGGATCAAACTGCAACTGGTTGTCCAGCAGTTATCCCCTTGCGACAGCCGGCTTTTTCCGCTCTACGAGATGATCATTGAAAGAAAGAAGAGGATCCTCCTGCATGTCGGGACGGGACCCGTTCGGGCAAGCGCGCTGGTCGGCGCAGCACACTTCAAAGAACTCCTCGATCGCTTTCCGGACCTCCCTGCCAATATCCCGCACATGGGCGGTCTGGAATTCGATGCGTTTCTCGGGCTGCTAGATTATCACCCGGGACTGTACCTGGACACGTCCTATTCTTTTGTGCCGCAGACGCCGTACAGATTTAATCTCGGAAACGACTGTCTCGAGCGATACAAAGACAGGATCCTCTATGGTTCGGATTTTCCCAACCTGATTCACTCCAGGGAGGATGAAATCGAACACCTTCTCAGTCTCGATCTCTCTGAGGATTTCTATACGAAAGTATTCCGGGACAATGGCTGCAAATTGATCGGCAACATCGGTCACTGACCCGATCCCTTTATGCGGCGTCTGAAAATCAGCAAATCCCCATCATAATCGGGCGATTGGATATCGGGCACCTGCGAGGGCCGTTGACGGCTCCCCGCCTGCGGTCGTGTCGGATTGACTAAGGGAAAAGGGTGTGTTAATCAGTTGCGACTCAAGACGCACCCGAACATCCGGCAACTGACCT
>JADGQM010000008.1 GCA_017881795.1 Syntrophobacteraceae bacterium | reverse complement strand
GGACCGCACATCACCACCGGCAATGATCGCCGAATAGGGATGGATGGGATAGGTCGGATTGGGAGCAAAAACCACATCCCCGGGGCTGACCAAAACCAGGACCAGGTGAGACAATCCCTCCTTGGCGCCGATGGTAACCACCGCTTCGGTTTCCGGATCGATGTCAACGTCATAACGCCGCTTGTACCAAGCGGCGATCGCATGGCGGAGCTTGGTTATCCCGCGGGACGCAGAGTAGCGATGATTGTGAGACTTTTGCACAGCCTCGACCAGTTTGTCGATGATGTGTTTCGGCGTAGTCAGGTCAGGGTTGCCCATGCCGAGGTCGATGATGTCTTCTCCCGCTCGCCGCCGCTCCATCTTTAAGGCGTTCACTTGCGCAAAAACATAAGGTGGCAGCCGATGCATCCGGCTGCTTCGGGCAATGTTGAAATCCATCTCTTTTCTCCAGATGATCTAAATTTAAGAAAAATATCTTAGAGGGCCAGGCAAGTCAAAAGATTTCCGGAAATGTGCTCGGGACCGAAAAATCATGATGCCTTGCAAGGATCGGTTTTCAAGTCAGTCCAATATCCCCCGCTTCTTATTCACGTCAAACACATGGCAAAAAGACATTCAAACCCTTGAAGAAATCGTTTTTTCTCGTATATTGAAGGTGCAAAAAATGATTTATACCTTGCACGGCTTCTGATTGAGCTGCGTGTCTTTCCGGCCGGAGGGAGAAATCTTCAGATTCCTCACAGTCGTTTGGAATGACATAATCGCAATTTATGGCCGCGTAAAGTATATTTCTGCAGTGATTTGCCAGTGCAAAGTTCACCGTTCCTCGTTGCCCACTTCCGAATGCGTTGTAGATTCTGCGACATTAGCCGGTGACTCGACTTTGAAATGATCAAACGGGTAATCGGGCCGGTCAAAGGCTCAATCACAACTTCCCTGTGTGGTCGAAAGCTCATGGAATTCTCAGGACAATTCATCGAGCGCTCGTTTCGAAAGAAAGGATGGAGAAGCATGGAAAGTTTGGAAAAACCCATCGAGGAACTGTCGCCAAGGTGGCGCCAAGGAGTCATCTGGACGTTTGTCGTGGGCATGGCGATCTTGATCTTTATGTCTGCCATGGCCTACAGGAGCGCACCGCCCATACCGGGAGGGGTAGTCGACTCCAATGGCGAGATGGTCTTCACCGGCAAGGACATTCTCGCTGGCCAGGAAGTGTTTCTGAAATACGCGCTGATGGAAAACGGCACCATCTGGGGCCATGGTGCCTACCTCGGACCGGATTTCTCGGCAGAATACCTGCATACTCTCGCCCTCGACACCCGGGAAATGATGGCGAAAGACTTATACAAACGGAGCTTCGCCGAACTCATCGAGAGCGAACGCGACGTCGTGCAGGCCGGAGTGCAGAAGCTGCTCAAGCAAAATCGCTGGGAGCCCAAAACCGATACGCTGATTTTCACCGAACCGGAGGTTCTCTCTTATCAGAAGCAAACTGGAAAATGGACCGCCTACTTTTCCGGGCCAACAACCAGTGGTGGGCTTCCGGTGAAATACATCGAACACCCGGAGGAGCTCAAAAACCTTACCGCCTATTTCGCCTGGACCGCATGGGCATCCGTTGCGAATCGACCTAATCTGCCGTACTCATACACCAACAATTTCCCCTATGATCCCATGGTTGGTAACACCCTCACCAGCGATGCGCTACTCTGGAGCGCCCTCAGCATCATTTCCCTGCTGGTGGCAACCGCCCTCGTTCTGTTCCTCTTCGGCAGATTCGATTACCTGGGTTGGAAAGGCCACTCCGAGCACATTCACCCGCATATGTTGCCTGGGATCGCCACCGAAAGCCAGAAGGCAACCGTTAAGTACTTCTTCATTGTCGTCCTGCTGTTCCTGGCCCAGGTGCTCGTCGGCGGCGCCACCGCGCACTTTCGCGCCGACCCCGGCAGCTTCTACGGCATCGATTTATCCCGGTATTTCCCCAGCAACATCCTTCGGACCTGGCATCTGCAACTGGCTATTTTCTGGATCGCGACCGCCTACGTCGCCGGAGGATTACTGCTCGCCCCCTCCCTTGGCGGCCGGGAGCCCAGAGGACAGGCGAAAGGAGTCCATGCTCTGTTCTGGGCCCTGGTGCTGGTTGTTGGCGGAAGCCTGGTGGGAGAACTACTCGGAATTCGCCGTTACTTGGGCGATCTGTGGTTCTGGTTTGGACATCAGGGCTGGGAGTATCTCGACCTGGGACGTGCCTGGCAGGTCTTGCTGGCTATCGGGCTGACTTTTTGGCTTTTTCTTTTATATCGCGCCGTCGCTCCCGCAAGGAAAGACCCCGAACGCCGGGAGATTGTCACGCTTTTCCTGCTCGGCGCCATGGCCATTCCATTCTTTTATTTGCCCGCTTTCTTCTTTGGGAGCAAGTCCAATTACGCGGTGGTGGACATGTGGCGTTTCTGGATCATCCACCTCTGGGTCGAAGGATTCTTTGAACTTTTCGTAACCGTTCTGGTTGCGGTAATTTTCTTCCAACTGGGGATGGTTTCCCGGAAGACGGCCGTGCGGGTGATCTATCTCGATGCCATTCTGTTTCTCGGCAGCGGGATTGTGGGCACGGCCCACCACTGGTATTGGACCGGCCAATCTGCCATGACCATGGCCCTTGCCGCCATGTTTTCGGCAATGGAAGTCGTGCCCTTGACCCTGCTCACCCTCGATGCGTGGGACTTCATCAAACTGACCGGAACCAAATGCGACACCTGCGACAGAGGGATTATCATTCCCCACAAATGGGCGTTTTATTTTCTCATGGCGGTTGGCTTCTGGAATTTTATCGGCGCCGCCGTCTTCGGGTTCCTCATTAATTTGCCCGCAGTCAGCTATTTTGAGATCGGCACCATGCTCACCCCAAACCACGGCCATGCAGCGTTCATGGGGGCCTTTGGGATGCTGGCCATGGCTTTGCTGGTCCTTGGACTGAGGCAAGTGTTAACTGAAGAACAATGGGTAAAACCTGAAAAGTTCATCAGGATTTCCTTCTGGGGTCTCAACATAGGCCTTGCCCTTATGGTTCTTTTGAGCCTTTTCCCGGGCGGCGTATTTCAGCTCTGGGATGTTCTGAACAATGGCTACTGGCATGCGCGAAGTCTTGACTATTTGAACCAGGACTTCGTACGTCTTATCGAATGGATGCGCATGCCGGGCGACGTCGTATTCATCGCCTTCGGGGTTGTACCTATGGTGATCGCGACCGGCCTGGCCTACCGGCGAGTGAGGACGAAGGCATGAGGGAGCACCCTGCGCCGCAACCGTTTTCCAGCAACCTCGTGGCTGAATTTGAGTCCAATGCCGGCCCTTTCGGACGAAACACTTTGCAAGGAGTGTTGGATAATTTGCTTTGTCCCCAACGTTGCTTAGCTTTAACACAGCGAAGATAGCGGTTGCCCGTCAGCACGGCAAAGATTGTATGGCCAACGAAGCAGAAGGAAGGAATGCTAAATGGAAAAGATCAACTTCTATGAAGCGAACGATTTCAGTGAGAACACGTTCAAGAGGCTTTTAATTCACGATTCGCCTTATTTTAAAATCCTCAACTTTAACTTCAAAGCGGGGCAGGAATTGCCCGTGCACTCTCATGACATAGAGGGGCAGGTAAGCTTGGTGGTCATCGAGGGTGAAGGAGAGTTCCTGGGCAGGGATGGGGTTTCACTTCCGGCAAAAACGGGTGATGTGCTCATTTCAGATATCAGCGAGCCCCACGGGCTAAAGGCGAAAACCGACCTCCGCCTCTTAGTGACGATTGCCCCGCCAATCTAGCGGGAACAATCAATCAAAGGAGAAAAACATGGGAAGATCGGTCGTTCTTGATGAAGCTTGTTGCACCGGGTGTGGCAGCTGCGCAGAGCTTTGCCCGGAAGTCTTTGAAATGGACGAGGGGGGTGAGGCAGCACACGTGGTCCTTCCCGAGGGAGGGGACGAAGATTGCATTGAAGACGCCATTACCGCCTGCCCCGAGGAATGTATTGCGTGGGAAGAATGAGGGACGCATGCGCCTGGGAGCGAGGAAAGCGGAAGGAGAGGAACAAGACCATGTGAGGCATCTTATCCCTGCAAGTGCGGAGATTGCCATCTTGAGCATAGGAGGAGGGTGAGAGACAGTTTTGAAGGCCTAATATTGTTGGCGCAAGCCTTGCTCAATGATGAGCACAAACAAGACTTGGTTTAACACGAAAGGAGAAAGCATGAGCATCGATCCGAAATTATTGGATACCAAACTGCGCGAAATGTACCCGGAAATCAAGAAACACGACCTCGCGCTATCCGTGTGTTTCGATGACAAGAAAGACGCGTGGATCGTGCATCTTTCCAAGGGCAAGCATGAATTGACCACTCATCTCGAGAGGAAGGATGCAGAAGCCTGCCTTGACGGGGTTCAGTGCATTTACCTGGGAGTTCAAATCGGCCAGTTTGTTAAGAATTTCGAGCTGAGCTAATTCCGGTTAGTGTAGTGTCCATCCGGTAGCTCACCCATCGAGTAGAGGCGGGCTTTATGCCTGCCCGGCAGCAGCAATAATTCCGACACGTTTCGGGAGGGGATGAACCCCTCCCCTACAGGATGAACTCGGATATGAGACGTTCCGGATGGACGGACACTAGCGTAGCCTCGTCCACGCTGCTGTTTCGTCCTGCCGTGGCCCACCAGAGCCACGGCAGCTTTTTTTTCCTGGCGAAATTTCAGGCGACATGAAAAATGGAAAAGTCAGGGGTTGGTCCACATTCCCAACGCTCATGAAATCTATCCAGGAGATTGATCCATTTCTCAATCTCATCAACTTTATCTAAGGCACCCAACAGCTCAGCTCCGCTTTCCTTGAATGCCAGCGTTCCATCTTCAAATGCAAGCACCCGCTCACCGTAGGCCCACATCGTTTCGCCTCTTTTTCCAACCGGGTGCCATCTCTCGGATTTGCTCACCTGATCGAGAGTGAGCGTCTTATAGCAAAGGTCCTTCGCCTTGCCCTCGACAATCTCTTTGGCTCTCTCAAAACGTTCCATATCTCACCTCCGCTCGCCCTTCTGTTTCAATGCCTTCCCACAGGTTGGGAAGGAGGGCGATCTATGGTCGGTTCTCGCTTATCACTAATGTAGATTTAGTTGCTCCTGAACTTCTTGCACGGAAAGTGTAGACTCAGCGGAAAAACCGCCGCCATCACGAAACCACAAACCATGCTTTACGACTCCATATGCACGCCCTTGCTTCCTTGGAGCCTCCTTGCTCAACATTGGTTGCCTACCAATGGAAAGTAACCATTCATATCCGATTTTCAACGACTGCTGAAAGACACATGGAATCCCCTATCGTTTGTGGGCGCATGCAATCCGCTCCCTAACAGTCGCTCCCATCGACCATGAAGGTCTTGGATCATATCCAGTCGATTTCGACCTTGTGTTCGATCTTTTTGAACTCTGGATCGCCAGTGACGATCACGGCGTTGTATTTGAGTGCGGTTGCTGTCGCCAAGCAATCGGCGTAGGAAACGGCATAGTCAGCCTTTATTTGGGAGGCCGATTCAATGATTTCCCAGGAGGCAGGAACCCGCTCGATGGCCAAGGTGGTGAATTGTTCCAGGAAGCGCATGGCCGATTCGGCGCCCAGTTTTCTGATGGTGATGTAATAGACCTCCCCCAGATTGATCTCGTTGATGAAGGCCCGAATTCTTCCGTCTTCCGACGCTTTGAGAAGCTCTTCGACCTTGTCGGCCCCCGCTTCGTCCTGGGCAAACCTCAAGATCGCGTGGGAATCAAATACGACGCTTTTCATCGATAACGTCATCCTTCTTTCTCTCCTCCAAGAGCTCTGCGGCAAGCGACGTGTCAGCCCGGAGCATCCCTCTCAAGGCCTTGACCGGTTCCTCAAGGATCGGGATAATTTCCGCATGCTCGCCTACCACCCTCAACAAAACTCTTCTCCCTGGGTTAATTCCCAGTTTATCGCGGATCTCTTTAGGGATCACGATCTGCCCCTTGGACGATGTTTTTACCACTGGCATAATGTTTTACCTCCATACTAGAGTTTTACATTTCACTGGGAAGTTTAACTCAATCCATCAGCGTTCGTAAATGCTTTTTGTTACTGTGCGGTGACTCAACAACGTTGTTTCAGTTGGTGGTCAAGCTGTGCTAGAATGCTTTATTGATAAAGCATAATTGAGAAGTGAGCAGTTTAGGATTTTTTTCTGTGGACGCCTCCACACCATAGAGCGGCCGAAAAGGCGAAGCTTGGGTCAACGACAGGTTAACGCGACTGATCTCGATCTTAGGGGGATTTCATGAATTGGTTTTTCATGACGAATGATTCATGGCCAAACCTGATACTCAGAGTGATGCTCGGAGCGGTGATGCTGCCACACGGAGCCCAGAAACTGCTCGGGTGGTTCGGAGGCTATGGCTTTCTTGGAACCATAGACACGTTTGCTCAACATCTGCACATCCCGCCGGTCCTCACTTTTTTTGTGATCATGGCGGAATCTCTCGGAAGCCTGGGGTTGATCCTGGGATGCCTGACCCGTTTGGGAGCCTTCGGGATTATGTGCAACATGATCGGGGCCATCGTTTTAGTCCATTGGCCTAACGGCTTCTTCATGAATTGGTTTGGAAAGCAGGCGGGAGAAGGCTTTGAATATCATTTACTGGCGATTGCCATAGCTGGTTCACTCCTCATTTCCGGAGGTGGGAAATGGTCGGTGGACAGGCGAATAGCGGGTGAAGCAGTCGTCAGAGGTAAGTGATCCAACTTGACACCCAGTCTCTTTCTTGACAGGAACCTTGCATCTCCACATCGTACTTCGTTTATCAGTGAACGCTCATCCTCCAGCTCTCGCTGTACTCTTGCAGCTCTTGACGGCAAAATGCTAACAGGAGAATAAGGAGGTCGAAATGATTACGCATAAAGTGATGTTCCTGCCGCACAACCGAGAAATCAGTGCTCCCGATGGCGGAAGTCTTATCGAGGCTGCTATGGAAGCGGGGGTTCATGTGAATGCTTCATGCGGAGGTGAAGGGCAATGTGGGAAATGCCGCGTAATTATTGAAAGTGGTAAGGTTGAAGAGGGGATCTCAGAACAACTGAGCAAAGAGGATCTTGAAAACAACTATCGGTTGGCTTGTCTTTCCCGAATAAAGAGTGATTTGATCGTGCGCGTTCCCGTGGAATCGGAAGTGGACGCAAGCATACTGAATAAATTCAGTGCCACTAGACGGACCGCGCGAGTCCAGCAACTTAATCTCGAGGATTTAAAGGAAAGAGGCCTCTTTATCCCCCCGGTTGAAAAACGATACCTGGACCTCCCCGAGCCTTCCGCACGAGATAATCTTGCTGACACCAGCCGTCTGATCAGTTTTTTAAAGCTCAATTATGATGAACATCGGTTAGTGGTTTCCCTTCCGGTTATTAGAAAGCTTCCTGAGATCTTCAGAAAAGCCAACTTTAAGGTTACGGCAACGTTGGCAAGACCAGTTGTGGATAGCGGAAGGACTCAAATCATCAATATTCAACCCGGAGACACCACCGCCAGAAACTTTGCCATAGCCATCGATATCGGTACAACAACCATCTATGGCCAACTGATCAATCTCATTACGGGGGATATTCTGGCCGAGTACGGCGATTTTAACGGTCAGATCAGTTATGGTGAGGACATCATCACCAGGATCATGTTTGCAGAAAAGCCGGGCGGATTGAACCAACTCCATGAAGTTGTCACGCAAACCATAAATAAGATTATCGACAGAATCATCAAGGAATCGGGTGTTAACCGCGACGAAGTCTCTACCATTACTTTAGCCGGTAATACCACCATGACCCAAATTCTACTAAAGATAGATCCACGCTACATCAGACGTTCGCCCTATGTACCCGCATCAACACTTTATCCGCTAATCCGATCGGTTGATTTAGGCATAGACCTGGCCGATCATACGACGGCGTTGGTCTATCCCAATATTTCCAGTTTTGTGGGGGGTGACATTATTGCCGGTGTAATGGGATCGGGCATTTACCTGTCGGATCTTTTAACTCTATATATAGATATCGGCACCAACGCTGAGATCGTTATCGGCAACAAGGAGTGGCTCGCCTGTGCTGCCTGCTCGGCTGGACCTGCTTTTGAAGGCGGCGGGATTCAATTCGGCATGCGGGCTGAACAAGGCGCTATTGAATATTTTTCAATAGACCCATATACCCTTGAACCAATGAATATAACTATCGGCAATGTGAGGCCTAAAGGGATTTGCGGTTCGGGGTTGTTTAACATCGTAGCTAATCTATTTGAATTGGGCATTGTCAATAGTCGTGGAAAATTTAGTCACGACTTGAAGTCAAATCGGATTCGTGAAACAGACGGTGTCTACGAATATGTGTTAGCCTGGAAGAATGAAACACAGATCGACAGAGACATCGTATTGACTGAAATTGACATCGTCAATCTCATTCGCGCTAAGGGCGCCATCTATAGCGGTTGTCAAACCCTGCTTGATGAGGTCGGATTGAGCATCTCCAATCTTGATCGGATCATTCTTTCCGGAGGATTCGGAAGCCATATAGATATCGACAAGGCAATGACCATCGGGTTGTTGCCTGAAATCGACCCGGAAAAAATTACATACATTGGAAATGGATCATTAATGGGCGCAAGAATATGTTGCCTCACTAATCAAATTAGAAAAGATGTCGTAAAAGCAATGAGAAAAATGACGAACTTCGAACTTTCGGAGACGCCCTCATATATGAGTCACTATGTGGCGGCCCTTTTCTTACCCCATACAGATCTTAACCTTTTCCCGAAACTGAAAGCACGGCTTATGCCTGATTTCTGACTTCTATTTTCTGCCATGACTTCTCACACGGCAACCCTGAGCGCCTGGCAAGCGCCAGGGTCAGGCAACACGAGGCAAAGATGACAACCGTTGAAAAGAACAGCATTATCGAAATTGAGCGACTGGAATTGGGTCAGTATGGAACCAATACTTACCTCTTAACCTGCCGGAAGACTGGCGATTGCGTCGTGATTGACGCCCCGGGTGAAGCCGAGAAGATTCTGGCCAGGCTGAAGGGACACCATCCCCGGTATATCCTGATCACCCACGGCCATCTGGATCATGTCGATGGGTTGGGCGAGCTCAAGTCCTCTCTCAATGTTCCGGTGGCCGCTCATGCAGCAGATGCGCCAGTTGTGCCTTTGCCGCTCGACAGGG
This sequence comes from Syntrophobacteraceae bacterium, assembly GCA_017881795.1. GTDB lineage: Bacteria > Desulfobacterota > Syntrophobacteria > Syntrophobacterales > Syntrophobacteraceae > JADGQM01. The sequence goes on along the minus strand of JADGQM010000008.1, from coordinate 24,362 downwards.
TGCTGCAGGATGGGGATGTCGTCTCTTTTGGAGCGCTGCAGCTCCAAGTACTGCACACGCCAGGACACACGCCGGGCAGCCTGTGTTTTCTGATCGGTCGTTTCCTCATCGCGGGTGATACGCTGTTTCCAGGAGGCCCGGGTCATACCCGCTCACCCGAGGACTTTCGGCAGATCATTGAAGTGATTACCCGAAAGATTTTTAACCTGCCCGATGAGACGCTGGTCTACCCCGGCCACGGAGAAGCAACCATCGTCGGGAAGGAAAAGCAGGCATTCCGTGTTTTTTCGGCGCGGCCGCACGCCCCGGACCTTTGCGGAGACGTGCTGTGGGATATGTAGTGGCCGATGTGAGACGGGGAAAGATAGAAGGCAGGAGACAGGAGACAGAATAATATCGGAATGTCACTCACTGTGCCGTCAGGCTCCTGTTGGGGTGACCCATTGGAGCCATAAGGGTCGGTGACCAGCAAAGTGGCCACCTCGATAGATAGCGGCGATTTTGATGCTTTGTGGGCGTCGCTCCAGGATGAAAATTACCAAGTGATTTCGACCCGGTGGAAAGCCTCAGCCAGTTTGAAATTCTCGCCCTCAGCCATTGCCTCGCAACGCTCCCACAACCAGCCTTCCACGTCATGTGTCCTGAATTCTTTGACCTGGCTTTCATGACAGAGCAGGGCTGTAAGCTTGAGATTAAAGGTGTCCGTGATATCGGAGCGATAGTTGACGTCATCCGCGCCCCAGAAGAGCAGTTCCTGCACCTTGTGAGGCTCCAATCCTTCATCCAGCAAATCAGGATACGCCAGATGATCCCGCGCGAAGGGATAAACCGCATCCAGGACGACCTCGCCGGTGATGCGATGGTCACGGTGCCAGATATAGCGACGGTAGGGATCTGCCGTCGCCACAATGGTTGGCCGATAGGTGCGAATCAATCGTACAATCTGCTTGCGGAAACCTGAAGTGTCTTCCAGGCCTTGATCCGGGTATCCGAGGAAGATGACATCACTTACTCCCAGGACTTTGGCGGCAGCCTGTTGCTCCAACTGGCGGATTTCAGCCAATCTTTCAGGTTTCAGGGTGCGATCGCTGGTACCCTTTTCGCCACTGGTGCAAATCACGTAAACGACCCGTTTCGCCTCCCTCGTCCACCGTGCAACCGTGCCCGCCACACCGAATTCGGCGTCATCCGGATGAGGTGATATCACCATGACATCAGCATCAACTGTCTTCGTCACCATGAACCTCCGCCTTAAGGATTTAAGGTATTGTTTTCTCTGCGGCCTCTGCGTCTCTGCGGTAAACTTTTTTTGGTTGCGGCCTTTGGCTACGCTGTGTTCTCCGCGGTGAAAAGTCGTCTTCGTGCAGCCATATTGAGCATAACCCATCAAGCGTGCGGGCTGTCTGAGAACAGGGCTGCGGCAGCATCACCAGCAAAACCTGTGGTGCGATGTTGTCGCAGCAGGTCAAGGTATTGGTCAATTATTGCCGTGGCCACATTGTCCCAACCAAATCTTAGGACCGACCTGCGAATGGCAGTGGCGGGCAGGGTCCCAGCGCCCTTAGTGGAAGTGAACTTCTCGATCCCCGCAGCGAGCAGTTGTGGCGCCCCATTGGCCACGACTTGTCCCGTTTCACCTTCCACGAGGATCGTCTCCATGGCGCCAACCGGGGTTGCTACGACCGGCGTTCCGGAGGCAAGAGCTTCGAGCGCCACGAGTCCGAAGCTCTCGTAGTGAGATGGCAGAACCACAACGTCGGCAGCGCAATAATAGGGTGGCAGCTTTTCATGTTCCACCCTTCCCAAAAATACTACGGCATCCTGAACACCCAACTCCAGGCACAAGTGCTCCAGGTTTTGCATTTCGGGTGTGTGGTGGTCATCGCCCCCAATGATCACCAGCCGTATTGGTTTGGGGAGCATGAGGTGCGTCATGGCCCTCAACAGCCGATCTATTCCTTTTATCGGCACCAGCCTGCCGACAAAGAGCACGATCGACTCACCCTCGGCAAATCCTAATTGCCTGCGCACTGCCTGTTTATCCATCGGGCCGAAGAGATCAAGGTTCACCCCACAGGGCACCACAGCGATCTTCTCGCGGCGCGCTCCGTAGTAACGCACTAAATGCTCTTTTTCTCTTTCGGTGGCAGCCACGATGCGCTGACAGTTTTGCACCAGGTCCTTTTCCGTAGTGATGCGAAGCTCGGACTCCTGCTCCTCTTGAACGGTAGTATTCTTCAATGCCCCGAGGGTGTGAAACATGACCATGTGAGGGATCTTCCAGCGATTCTCCAACCAGTTGCCCACCCGACCGGACAGCCAGTAATGACTATGGATGAGGTCATAATGAGTCCGCTCGCTCGCTCTGAATCGCTCCACCTCGTGGAAGAACTCGTCCAGGTGGGGGTACAAAGCCAGGGCGGACATGGGCCCATCACTCCCGGCTCGCAGATGGATAAGCCGCACATTTTCGTACAATTGGACAATTGCCCGCCCACCGTATTCTTGAAGGCGGGTAAAGATATCAACCCGATGACCGCGTGTTCCCAGCGTCCGTGCCAGCTCCCGGATGTAAACGCTCATCCCGCCGGTATGCTTGGTCCCCAATTTCCCGATAGGGCTGGAATGGATGCTGAGCACTGCGATAGTCAGCGGGTGTCCTTCCAAAATTAATCCCCTTTACCAATCTGCTGAGAAGAGAACCTAACCACAGAGATCATAGCGCGGCCTTGACACCGCAACCAAAGGCTTCTTTTAACCACGAAGGACACGAAGAGCACGAAGAATTTTTTCAAAAGAGTCCGATCCTTTTGTGGCCTTCGTATGTTCTTCGTGATCTTCGTGTTGAATTCTTGTTTTCCCGTAAAGAAATTAACAAATAATAACTCAGAGCACACAGCGCAGCCAAAGGCCGGAACAAGAAAGATCCATCGCAAAAACGCAGAGGAAACGGAACAGAGAGCTCCGCAAGCCCTGCGTTGTCCGCCATGAACAATCGATCACCGTAATTCGACCTGACAACGATACAAGGGAACGGCTCTTCCCCCCAGGCGATATTTGTAAGTTTCGGCCCCCTTCAAAAAATCGTATTTCTTCCTGCCCCTTCGAATGCTCTCCCGAATGCTGAACACCTTGCCGAGCAAGCCTGCGCTGAGCGGCCGGAAGCGCGGTTCATGCCCGCTGTTGTAAAGATATGTAGTGGACCCATAATCAAAGCACAGAGCCGCAGCTGCCGGCGTCCCATCCAAATCCAGGAAGGAGAGCTTCAAGATTTTCAGTTCAGCCATGGCTTCGGCGAGAGCTCGGAAAAACGCAGTCATGCGCGGGGTCATAAACGCAGCCTTTTCCGGCCGGCTCATTCTGAAAAGCAAGAGGAAAGCATCCAACGCACTCAAGATTTCTTGCGTATCCTCGAGAAAGCGGAATTGGATGCTGGCGGCCTCATCCAACCGCCTGAGTTTGCGTCGGACCTCATGGCGTTCTTTCCCCGTCAAACTCAACAGGAATTCCTCCCACGTCGCCGGGAGATCCAGCTCCAGCGAAACATCCTCCTGGCGGCAGGAAAACTCGCATTCCAGACTCTTTGCGATGTGAGTGAGGGCCGTGAGCACGGTCGAATCCTGGCGCACGTGCTGCCAATCCAGGTGCGTGACCCCTTGCTGCTTCAAGTACTCGATGAGCACCCGCAAAAACTCCGTTTCTCTACCCGGGGCCACAATAAAATCGAGATAGTCGCAGACATCAGGACTGCCCATGAAGCTCGTCCTGTCCCCGTGGAGCACCAGCGGGGCAATCCCGATCAACTCGCCGCTCCGGTGCGTGACGCTGCAGAGAAATGGCGTCAGTCCACCGCCGAATGAATCCCACCATACTCTCAACCAGGCGGGCAGGACAAAAAGGCAGTCCCAATTTAAAGAACTTACGGGGTTGAGCCAATAGGAAGTGATGCTCTCGAAAGTCTCTACGGTGACGGTATACGCCTCTTTGGATGGCATCAGCCTCGTCTCCCAGAGTACCGTCCCGACCTGTTTCTCACGTCCGTGGTAATCCAATGTTGTTTCCGGAATTGAAGTACAGCTTCGGTTGTGTCGCGAACTGTTCGTTGTCCTGCGCTCAGCGCTCCAGGTGCCAGCGGGGACCTTCCTGTGTGTCCTCCACGATCAGGTTCACGCGTTGCAGGCTTTCACGAATCGCATCTGCCTCCTGCCACTTCTTCCCCTGGCGGAATCTTTCCCGCAACTCGAGCATTTCTGAGACGAGAGGGGCCAGGCTCGTGGCTTCGTCTCGCGGAGAGGAGTCGAGCTCCACACCGAGAAGCACGATCATCTCCCGCAATATTTCCCGGGCCTGGGAGATGAATTCCGCACTCTCGAGATCCTGTTGCGCCTGCCAGATCGTTCGATCAAGTTCCAGCAGGGTGCTCGTAATGGCCTTCGGCTCGTGCTGATCGAGACTGGCATGAAAGGCTGCTTCGAGCGCATGAACTTTGTCCCAAAAAGACCCCTGCCCAGCCCCTGAGGGCAGTTCCGCCGGAGGGGGTTGCGCCGTGATCACCTTCCATGCCTTCTCGGTCCCCTCTCCGCGCAGAAGATCCAGCGGAAAGCGCTCCCCCTTCTCGAACGTGATCTCAGAACCTCGCCATCGCAACGTTGCCCGGCCGATTCCCTTGATGATCGCTTCCCCGGTTTCAAGGTCCATGATACACGCAGTATGTTCATCCAGACCAAAAATGGAAACGTTCTCCGGCAAAAGAGACTCGAGCTTCTCAAAGCGCGATTCGCCCATGTAACAGAATCGCGTATCGTGTGTACCCCCTTCGGCATTGTTCCAATGGGGAATCACCGCGAGGTTGAAGCCAAAATGGGCAAGGATGTTCACTCCGGCCACCCAATGCAGGTCTTCGCCCACCTTATAGATCTCATAGACCGGCAGGGAAGCGCTTCCCACCGTAAGGGCGGCAGCGCTGGCAGCGATCAGGCACCCGCCTCTTTCGATCGCTTTTATAAGGATTTCCGGGATGAGAGTCTGCTGCCAGTTGCGTACAGCATAGGTGGGACTTCCAGGACCAATCAGGACAAAATTGGCTTCGTGGAGGATGCGAAAGGCTTGTTCAGCCTCGTGTGGCGTGATCGTCTCTTTCGCTTTGAACGAGGCGACGGCCATGGGTTGCTGAATACGGTCCCGAAAATATCCGACGGCTTTCTGTGATAACTGGTCTACATTGAGCTGAAAGCCCGCTGGTGTGTCGAGAAAAACCGCTCGCGGAGGAGCAGGGACCCGCGCCAAAAGCTCTTTATGAACTTCAACCATGGTTGCGGTCAGTTCCCCGGAACCCATGAGAGCAATGATGCCCTTCCGTGACGCCATGTTATGACCCTTCGCAGTGCACAACAGCAATTCTTATTCCAGGGGACTACGCTCGCCGGGTGAATCTCCTCCCCCCGGTTCAGGAGAATAAACCCGGCGAAAACATTTACCATTATAGTCAGAGATCCTTTGAAATGGAAATATAGAACGCAGTCCCTTTTTTTGGTAATGGCTTCACCCATACCTTCCCGCCATGCTGTTCGGCTATTTCCTTTACGATAGTGAGACCCAGGCCCGAGCCCTCAACTCCCCTGGATGTTTCAGGTCGCTCGAACGGCTGGAAAATTCTCTCAGCATCCTCCTCTCTCAGTCCCTTTCCATTATCACTCACCGAGAAGACATGCGAATCCCCCGACTCTTCATATCCGATCCAGATCTTGCTCAGCTGTTCTCCACCATATTTTAAAGAGTTGTCCAACATATTTCTAAAAACTCTAAGTATAGACATGCGATCTGCTATTATATCTATCGCCATCTCAGGTTCAGACCACTCTATTTTACGAATAGTTAGCTGCGCCGCGAATTCCTCTTTGATCATCTGAAGAATTTCTTTGATGTTTATTTTCTCAATCAACAGGCGCGCTTCTTTCGTCGCTATGTAAAGATTGATTTTCTCAACAAGGGATGCAATATGTTCTGATGCTTTTAGGATCTGATTACAATAGGTCCTGCTCTTTTCATCAAGTACCTCTTTGGATTGCTTGCTCAGTCGCCTGGTAAGCCCATAGATCCCGATGGCCGGGCTCTTGAGATCGTGAGCCACCGAGTAGGCGAAGAATTTCAACTTTTTTGAGGCTTCCTGCAGCGATATCTCAGCCCGTTTACGTTCCTCTATCTCCCGAGTGAGCTGGGCATTTGCCGTCGCCAGTTCGTTGGTGCGTTCGGTCACCAACTCTTCCAAGTGGCGACGATAATTGTCCAATTCCTCTTCCACCCGCCTGCGTTCGGTGATATCCCGAACGATACCGCAAAGAACTTTCCGGCCAGCCATGGTGAAAGTGCTGGTGGAGATCTCGACAGGAAAGACCGTGCCGTCCTTTTTCCGGTGATGGCGAAGTGGCACTTTGACCCGTTCGCCGGCCAGCGTTTCCTTGATGGAGGCATCCGACAGTTCGGGTTCAGCGGTAATGTCTACCTGCTTTAATCTGAGCAATTCATCACGAGTATAGCCATATAGCGACACAGCACTGTCGTTCACGTCGATGAACTGCCGGGTCTCAGCATCAAAAAGGAGAACCGCATCCGGCACGGTGTTGAAGAGCTCCCGGTATCTTCCTTCGCTTTCTCGCAGATCTTTCTCGGCCTGCTTGCGTTCGGTGATGTCGCGCCCGGTGACCAGCAGCAGGTCTCGGTCGCCGATCGCTGCGCGCCTGATACTTATTTCATTCCAAAATAGCCGTCCGGTTTTGCTCTTCGCTCTCCATTCAAAAACCTGCGGTTCTCCCTCGGCAGCCTTCTTCAGTCGCTCCAGCGCATGCTGTTGGGTATACGGCGGTTCCTTCGAACTTAAGTCTTCGATGCTAAACTGCTGGATTTCCTCGGAGGAATAGCCGTACATCTCACACGTTTTACGATTTACGTCGAGGATTTTACCGGTATCCGGATCGTGGATGAAAATGGCTTCACCAACTGAATCGAAAATCGTCCGGAAGCGCTGATGGCTTTGCCTCAGAGCTTCCTCCGCCTCTTTTTGCTGGGTGATGTCCGTCACCGTCCCGACATAACCTGAGGCCACTCCGTCCTGGTTCACCTCGGCAGAGGATTGGCCGAGGACAAACGTTGTGTGACCGTCCGGCCGCTGAAACTTATACTCTGCTCGAAAAGGTCGACCATTTTTGGCACTGGTGTACCACGCTTCACGGACCCGTTGCCGATCCTCAGGATGAATAGCCCTGACCCACCCGTCATTAAGCGCTTTTTCCGATGAGATTCCAGCCATCTCACACCAGCGCTCATTTACGTAGATGCAGCGCCCTTCAATATCCGTTCGAAAGATCCCCACCGGTGAAATCCTGGCAAGATTCTCAAACAGTGCTTTGCTCTTGAGAAGGTCAGTCTCCACTCTCTTTCGGTCGGTAATATCAAGAATGACTCCCACCAGCCCAGCCAGGGTCCCATCCGCGTTTGAAAAGGTGGCCTTATGAAAGATGACATCCCGTATTTTGCCATCAGCACCCTTAACCGAGGATTCATAAATCTGGACTCCCGGCTCGGCGAATAACTCCGAATCTGCTTTGGAGTAATGGTCGGCAAGTTCTCTCGGGGCTATTTCATAAACGGATTTCCCAACCACGTTGTCCCTTTTCAAGCCCAGGAATGCCTCAAAGGCCTTGTTACATCCCAGGTATAGCCCGTCTACACTCTTGAAGAAGATGGGGTTGGGAATCGTATCAACCAAGATCTGGAAAAAGTTCATTGGCTCGTCCAGGGCTCCTTGAACACGCCTGCGTCGCTTCTTGGTTTCACCCAATGCAGCGTCCTGCATCCCCAAAGCTTTCAATTCCTCAAGCAGTTGCTCTTTTGTTTTCTCTTTATCGGTCATTTCTTATCGCTCGTGGATGACGTCGCATATTGATCTTACCCGAGTCGTTGGAACAGCATGTGAACCGGGCGTGATCGTAACAAAAGATCTTCACTAGCTGCACTTCGCCCCGAGTGAACAAAGACCAGTTGTTGATTCTAATGTTCCAGCTGTTTGTTGACAGCCCCTTGCTTGATCATCGACGAGTATCAGCGCGGCCGCAGGATGGGCCGGTGCGGAGGCGACGAACAAAGACTCCAAAGGATGCTGATGAAAAAAAGCGCCGTACCCATGGTGATGGCAGCATCCGCCACATTGAAAATGGCGCTGCGAAACCCGCCCCAGCCGATGCTCAGGAAATCGACCACATAGCCCCCAAAGGCGATGCGGTCAAGCAGGTTACTGAGGCCGCCACCGCAAAGGAGTGACAGCGCAATGACCGAAGGATGCGGCAGAAAAGCAGTAAACAGCAGAAAGAAGATGAGCGACCCCAAGAACATGGTGACGGCGGCGGTCAAAGTGGACCCGCGCCACCCTTCAGGCAGGCAGTATTCAAAACTGAGGACTGCGCCCCTGTTCTCGGTGTAATCTAACCTCAGCGTGTCACCAGCAAAAGACAACACTTTCATTCGTGGCAAGTGCGACTGCGCAATCTCCTTGGTGATCTGATCACAGCCAATACACGAAAAGATGATGAAAAGAACCAGGATAATCCGCTTCCGCGTGGTCATAACCCGTGCCATGCACTTTCTGCCCGACCGGCGAGAGAAACCGGCTGCGTAGAGGTCACTCACAGAAAGAATTGCTCTCCTCGATGATAAATACTGATTTCCCTATTTCTATAAAGAGATACTGAGCCTTTCCCGTAAACACTCCATTTACCATCCGGGCCGTCATCAATCATTCCCGTCTCTTCATCAATACCGATGATCGTATCTTCGGGCAGAGAAGTCATCAGATGAGACAGCCAACCCCTGCCAAAGGTGTCATGATGAGGAACAACGCAAACCTCGCGGACCAGGTTTAAGCCATCGTTAATGCTTCCAGTGCCCGGATCATAGTAGTGTTGGCCTAAGACCATTGCTCCGGCGCTGCTTCCCCCAACGACAGCTCCCGCGTGATAAGCTTCCAGCATCGCCTGCCAGCTCATACTATTGGCAAGAGTTTGCGCAAGGTAACGGGGAAAGCCACCGAGAAGATAAATAAGGCGGGAATCTCCCAATGATGAAGCGATAAAAGCCTGGTTGGCTGAGGCATGATCAACAAGATGCAAAAGTCGTACGTGTCTTGCGCCCAATTGTTCGAACCAGCAAACACCGGTTTGCCCGGCATGCTCGTGATTATTGTCGGGAGCCGCTGCCGCAGGAATGATGGCCACCTGAACATCGAAACCACCGGCAAGCTCCAGGGCCTGCTTGTCCGCGTCCGCCATCCGTCCGCCGAACTCTGCTCCGCCCTCCAGAAGAACATAGCCGCTCATTAATCTATCATCCCTATTAGACTCGCCGCTCACAATCAGGCAGCCGAAACCCGAATTTCAGCATCCTGAGCTATCCGCTTTCTGTAACGGAACTCTCGAGATCCGAAATATACCTTCTCAGCTCTTCAGGCAATGTTGTCTTCTCATTCTTCCGGTAATTGTATATCACCAAAACGGCTTCACCCTCCGCTGCAATTTTCTGGAGACGTTGGCTGACTGCACAATATTCCATAACAAAGCGATCTGCTTTGATTTCTGAAGTCCTTGTTCCCACCAGGACCGTGTCAGGAAACGTCAAAGGCGCCTTGAATGTGCATTGTGTTGAGGCAAGGATAGGTCCAATTCCAGTTCGGTCCATAAAATCCCAGAACTTCATCTTATCAAAATAGGCAACTCGGGCATTTTCAAAATAGCGGAAATACACAACGTTGTTAACATGTTTGAGAGCGTCCATCTCTCCCCATGCTATGGCTATCTCGACGATCACAGGAAACGTCTTCAGCAAATGCGCCATCTTCTCCTCCCCGGGTTACCCTATGTCACCTGCAAGTTTTGGATTCGGTAAGGCCAGGCAAACCAAAAACCTCAAGAAGTTGCCTCTTAGAGGCTCCTCCTTGATCACGACAGGCGACCGGAAAGCCAATTGACCATTTCGACCATAGATACTTAGCACATTATGCCTGGTCTTCGCCAGGGTTAGTCTCCGTACCGTAGTCTCTGAGCTCAAACGATGGTGGTTTGCGTTTGTCCTTTTCAAGCAACTCGATGAACCGGTTCGTCCGGCTCCAATTTCTCGAGATAATTTACCGCACCTTCCATCAACAGTTGATGCTATAATTTAATAGGATAGGAATTTGCATAATTTTGACCACGAAGAACACGAAGAAAAGCACAGAGATTATTGCGAAAGCATTCCTTCGTGTTCTTCGTGGTGAGTTGTTGATTAAAGTTCGCCCACAGGGCGCTAAGTTCATTATGGAGAATGGGTCGCCCTTGTTTGCTTCCTCTGGGGATACCAGAGGGCGGTTTGAAGAAGACGACTCCGGGCATTGGGAATCTTCAGGAACTTTCTACTCCTGGAAAAACCAGATTTGATACGTTACCAGACGGGACAAATCACCGCAAATGGACGCTTTCATACTTAAAAAAATCGTTTCCCGTTTGTTTTTCCCGCTGCCGCTTTGCCTTGAGATCCTATTGGTGGGACTGTTCCTGCTCTGGTTCACGAAGAAGCATAAGAGCGGGAGGATCGTGACCACAGTCGGGACGGTCCTGCTGCTCCTGCTCAGCTATGATCGTTTCTCAGACGATTTTCTGAGAGGATTAGAGCGGAGCTATCGACCATTTAGCCTTGCTGCAACCGACGAACTTCAAGTCCGATCCCATGAAACGCCGGTTAAATGGATCGTAGTCCTGGGTGGAGGACACTCGGCAGACCCCAACATTCCTCTGTCAAGCCAACTTGATCATTCCACCATGGTCCGCCTGGTAGAGGGTGTGCTGCTCTACAGGCAGAACCCTGGAAGCAAGCTCATTGTCTCCGGGGGACGAGTAGATAGCTCGGTCTCTGACGCCGAAGTCATGTCCAATGTCGCGCTAGCTATGGGGGTTTCCCACCAGGATATTATTTTGGAGGACCAATCCAGAGATACTGAGGATGAGGCGCGGTTGCTAAGACCTCTGGTTCAGAACGATACTTTTGTCCTCGTCACGTCAGCATCTCACATGTTCCGCTCGATGAGGTTGTTTGAAAGTTATGGGATGCACCCTCTCCCTGCTCCTACTGATTACCTGGTTCGAGATACAGACACCTTTAGCCCGGATTCGGTGTTCCCCGAACCGGGTGCTCTGGCTAAAACCACCAGAGCCGTGTACGAATATCTGGGTCTGGCGTGGCTGAAGCTTAGGGGCGTAATTTGAGGTGCGGCCACCTGTCGTCCAACGCCTTTCCCCCTAAATACGGATCTCGTGGGCAGAGGCCCCTTACGCCAGTCACCTTCTATCTGTGTCTACCGTGTCCAAGAAGACGCTTAGCGACCGTGGGAAGATTCTTTGGTTCTTGAAAGGAGAGTGCATCCCCCAACGCCCCAGATGGCCTCAAGGCTTCATGTCCCGTGGGAGGAGCACTCGGAACGTGGAGCCCTTCCCGAGCTCACTCTCGACTGTCACCTTCCCGCCGTGAGCTTCGACGACCCCTTGCACAAGAGGTAATCCCAAGCCGGCCCCTGGACCAGAACGGTTTTCGTCCCCTCGATAATAGCGTTCGAAGATGTGGGGAAGGTCTTCCTCTGCAATTCCAACCCCGCCATCAGCCACAGAGACTATCGTCCCCGCGCCGCGGCGATCCGGTTCGATTGACAATCGAACCCGGCATCCGGCGGCTGTATACTTAAGTGCATTGTCCAGCAGGTTGGCCAGGGCTTGAAAAAGGCGCCCTCTATCTCCTGTTATGATCATCCCGGGGGTGATCGCCCCTTCCAGCCGGACTGCCTTGTCCAGAGCAACGGGTTGGAAGGTCTCCAGCACGTCCCTCGCCAAATCGTCTAAGGAGACTTTTTCATACTGTAGCGCCAGAACCCCGGCTTCAGCTTCGGACACATCCAGAATAGCGGTGAATTGGCTGGAAAGCCGGTCCAACTGTTCAATAATCCGATGGAGTGTCATTCTGTAAGCCTCGGGTTCACGTGGAACGCGCAGGGTTATTTCAGCGATGCCCCGGATTCCAGTGATAGGCGTTCTGAGATCATGCGCGAGAGTGTCCGTCACGTGACGAAGACCCTGGACGAGCCTGTCAATGCGCTCGAGCATTTTGTTGAAGGCTAAAGCGAGTTGGTCCACTTCATCGCCGCGTCCTGAGACAGGCATGCGCTGTCCCAAAGAGCGGCCGGAAATTTCCGATGCGGTCTGAGCCATCCTCTGAAGGGGAGAGAGCGTTCGGCGCACCAGAAACCCGCCGGCAATTACCGACAAGAGGAGAGCCACGAGCGCCGCTGTCAAGACACCCTCGGAGAGTTTTTTCATCCATAGCTCATGTTCCTGGAGGGTCAATCCAATCTGAACGATCAGGTCGTCTTGAACGGGTGTGTAGAGGACACACATATCATAAGCGTCCGGCAAATCGATCGTTTCCCCGACTTCCAGACCCGAACGGGCCTTCTCCATGAGCTTGTCATCCACGTGCACCTGGGCCAATTGCCCAGGGGCTATCTCGAAAATAATCCGATTCGTCTCGTCGATGATGCGGGCAAGAAGACGTCCCTTTTCTTCTCTCTCCTCTTGCCTCAGCAGTTCAGTGAGTCCTGATACCCCCGATTTGGCGTAGACCTCCCTGAACTCATTAGCTTCTGCTTTAAGTTCCCTGTCGGTCCAGAGGTGTATGGCACTGTGTATGGCGGGATAAAAACCCACAAACACGGCCACAAAACAGAGGGCGAAAACCCCCGCGTACCAGAATATCAAGCGGCCCGATAGGCTATTCAGATATTTGAACATCGTCATTCAGCATGTAACCCGCACCACGGATCGTCCTCAGCAGTTTCGGCTTGTCAGAGCGTTCGATCTTCTCCCTCAATCGGCACACATGAACCTCGACAAGATTTGTCGAAGGGTGGAAGTTATAGCCCCAGACATGTTGCAAAATCTGGGTGCGCGTAACGACCCGGCCACGATTAACCATAAGATATTTCAGGAGGCTATACTCTTGAGGCTGTAGGTCAATTTCTTCTCCACCCCGAAATGCTTTACGGTTCAAAAGGTCCAGGATGAGATCGGATACGACAAGGCTCAAAGGTTCCTGAGCCCCACGATCCCGACGCAACAGAGATTGGATCCGCGCAAGGAGCTCTGCAAAGGCGAAGGGCTTGGTTAGATAATCATCTGCCCCTAACTGAAGGCCGGTGACACGGTCACTGACACTCCCCTTGGCGCTAAGAATCAAAACGTGTGTATTCATCCCCGTCGATCGAAGACGCCGCAATAGTTCCAGACCGTCTATTCCAGGAAGCATTATGTCGAGAATCAAGATGTTGTAGGGTTCGCTCTTTGCGAGCTCAAAGCCACGAAGGCCATCACCCGCAATATCCACCACGAATCCTGCCTCCATGAGGCCCTGGCGGATAAAACCTGCGATGGGTTCCTCGTCCTCCACAATCAAGATGCGGGTTGATGGGTTCCCTGACATCGGAGTTGCTCTCGTGATCAAAGGCCAGCTTGAGACCGACGTGGGCAAAGATCCTGCCATTCCCTTGCTCCACCATGACTTTTAGAACCCTTCCCGATCCTTAAGTCAACCGCACAGGAAGAGCCGCCTGCCTGGAGCAAAGATTAACAATCTTTAAAATTTCTTTTATTTTGTTACGTACAGAGGAGAGACAAAACGGCTAGATAGTATTTAAAAATTCGCCAAACACGAAATGCCGCTGCCGTAGATGATCTGCAGGCATCGACTCCAAGGTTTCCGGGAGCCGATGCCTGCGTACAAGAAGCGCTTTTCAAGCGGTGGTGTGGTCCTGCTCTCCGGGCAAGTTGCCCGGCCATGTTCTGCTTTGGAAAAGCTCAATTTCCTTCCCAACCTGATCGAGGACAGTCGGCAGGGCCTTTTGCACTTCGGGAGAAAGCTCGACCGACCAGTCGATCACGCCCGGTTCCACTCCAATTACCAGCACTTCGGGCATGGCCTCCCGCCCGGCATGCGCGAGCACCCGCGATAGGTCGAACCCGTGCATCGAGGCGATGCACTCGGTTTGCACCATGTCGCCGAAGGGGACGCGGTAGACCGTCCCGGGGGCTCCGTCGGCTTTTACCGCGTCGATTACGATCACGAAATCGGCCTCTTCGAGGTCGGGCATCGCATCGATAATTGCCGTTCCGATGTCCAGGACGGTCACCCCTTCCGGGACCTCCGAGCGCATCAAGGCCTGGGCCGCATGTACGCCAACGCCTTCATCACAGAGCAGGAGGTTTCCTATTCCGAGAACCAGAACTTTCTTCAAGAAGCAAGACCCCTTTCAGGAGGTGAACGGCCACATTCGGACTGTGTGGCCGTTCACATTTCAGGATTGCGGGACAAACGCCCAGTCCGGCACCCATCCCTTAATCATCTTCGTGCACGGTGATCCTCACGGTTGCGGAGGAGCTCAGGCCCCCCCGATCAGTAACGGTGAGCTTGAAAGTGAGCGTTGCACCTGAGGAACCCACATCCGGTGGGACGAAGGAGGCGTTGACAGTGTTTGCTCCCGACAGGGTCACCGAAGTCCCCGAGACCTGCTGCCACTGGTAGGCGGCGATGCCATCGTCGGGGTCCGTGGACGCAGCCCCTGAGAGTGTTACCCTGGAGTCGGCCGTAACTGTACGGTTGGATCCCGCATTGGCCACAGGCGGCTGGTTGGCTGGAGGAGGCTGCGGGGGAGCATCCGGAGGCATTACCACCACTGAGACAGTGTCGCTACTCCGCAGCCCGCCATTATCAGTCACTGTCAGGGTGAAGGTAAGCGTCGTCGGACTCGTTGGGGCCTGGAAGACCGGGTCTATCGCCGTGGGGTCGGATAGTTTCACCGCCGGACCCGCGGTCTGTGTCCAGAGGTAGGAGGCAATGCCGTTGTCGGGATCGCTGGAGTAGGACCCGCTCAGTACGTTGAAAGTGCCGGGAAGAACCGTCAGGTCAAGCCCGGCGTTCGCCACGGGAGGAAGGCTGTTCGTTGGACGTCCCGTGGATACGGTCAGATTTACCGCGCTGTTCTGCGCCACGCTGGATCCGGCGGCCGGGTTCTCGCTTATGACCGACCCGGCGGGTACCGTCGAGCTTGCCTGCTGCGTCACGGTCCCGAGTACCAGTTTTGCGTTCGTGATCGCTGTGGTTGCCGCTGCCTGGGTCACGCCCACGACGTTTGGCACACTCACATTAGTGGCGCCCGCTACCGTAACCGTAAACGTCATAGCCGTTGAACCATCTCCGGATTTACTTCCATTCCCATTAGTGGAAAGGCCGCAACCATAGAGCGTGTAAGTGCCTGCAGTGGCGGGAGCGGTCCATGTAAACGGAAAAGACACCGCCCCGGCAGATGGGGCTGTCGGCCCACCCGAGATTTCACTGTTTTTCAGTGTGTCACCCGTTCCCGCACCCAATGACCCTCCCGAGGCCGCTATATCGCAAGCCCCGGCTGCGAGCGGACCTCCCGTGATCTTGAAGGTGTAACTGTTTACGGAACCGGCAGTTGCGGTCGTCGGACCCGATATCGTAACCGTTGGAACGGTTCCTCCACTGTGACACGCGCCACAATTTTGTCCACTCATGCCCGAGTAGCCCGTATCTCCGGAGGAAGCCAAGGCGAATGAGGCCTGCATGAGAGCCAGGAACACTAGCATGGCCAGAAACAGACTCCATTTTATTCGTTTCATGTTTTCTCCTTATTACACCGTCCGAATAGAAGCATTTATGAGACAGGCTGAACCTGCCCGCAGTTCTCTGAATAGGTTGAGTCCTTCCCTTTCGATCTTTCCTCCGAACAGGAGAAGAGATCGAGCCCCACGCGGCTGAGAAGGCGTCAAGCCCTTCGCCGGGAAAAGGCCGAGAGGCAGCGCCTACCTGCAGGCACCCGCGCGAATCACGACGGGCTTTCCTTCGGGGCGCATCACATGCACAGCGCATGAAAGGCACGGGTCAAAGGAGTGAATGACCCGCAACACCTCGATCGGCCGGTTCGAATCATCTACGGGAGTGCCTATCAGAGCTTGCTCCATGGGGCCTTTTACATTGTTGGCGTCCTTGGGAGAAGCGTTCCAGCAAGTGGGTGTGATGATCTGGTAATTGCTGATATTGCCGTTGGCGATACTCACCCAGTGCCCCAGAGCGCCTCGAGGGGCTTCCGTAAGTCCTATGCCGTTTCCGCTCGCGGGGCTGGTGTATGTGTTGTAGACCTTGCCGGTCAGGTTCTGCTGGAGCTGAGTCAGCCATCCGCTCATCGCATCGGCTACGACTTTGGCCTCGTAGGCGCGCGCCAGATGACGGTCCATAACCGAAATCCCGCCAGTGTATTTGTTGCTTACTTTCATCCGCGCAAGCGGCCCCGCCTCGTAGGGGAGATTGTTATACCGGGGAGCTTTCAGCCATGAGTAGGCGTTCGTCTTTGTGTCGGGATCCACCGGAGTGGTCACACCACTCGCCGGGGGCCGGGCAGTGGAGCCGCTGTACCATGAGTAAGCCACTTGTTCGGTGATCCGGCTGAGATCAAGAGTCCGAACAGATCCACTCCTGTAAGTCCCGCGAGAGAGGAGCTTCGTGGTTCCAGCGTTATCGAGGTCGAAGACCCCGTAAGACAGCAGGTTCCCGCTCCCAACCCCAATCTGCTTGTAGTCGGAGTACATGTTGGCCACCGCCTCTACGTCGGGGATGTAGACGTTGTTGATGAACTGCTGGAGTACTGCCAGATACGACCGGAAAGCACTGATGCGGGAGGAGTTCGGCACCGAAGAGGATCCTCCTGCAAGGAAATTGGCCGGCGCGGGGAGTTTCCCGCCGAAGATGGCCCCCATCTGATGGGCGGTCCGACGCAACGCGACAGCTTTGGGAATGTGGCCCCCAACGGCGTCCAGCGTCGGGTCCGAGCGGAAATCCAGACCCTGCCCGTTTGTAGCGTCCGTCGGGTTCCACGCCGGGGTCCAGGGGGCAGAGTTCGGAGCCTTGACATAGTCCACTGCCGCCAGCAGATAGAAGTGCAGGAGGTGGGACTGAATATAGTTTGATCCAAGGACGAGGTTTCGTATGATTCTTCCATTGGTGGGAGCTGTCATTCCTGCCGCAGCTTCAGTCGCAAGAGTGGCCGCCATGCCGTGGGAAACGGGGCAAACTCCGCATATCCTTTCCGTAATATACACTGCGTCTTCTGGGTCTCTTCCCGTCAAGATCTTCTCGAAGCCCCTGAACAGGGTCCCAGTGCACTTGGCATCGACAACTTGTGTAACGCCGTTGACCTGATTAATGGTCACCTCTACTTTCATGTGTCCTTCAATCCGTGTGACCGGATCCATAACCGTGATTACACTAGGCATAATAGCCTCCAATCCTGTTGATCCTGAGATCGGCTCGGCAACGATTCAGCCAAGCGATGGTTTCATCCTTCAGCTGTGCCGCCTAAGGCAGTTGCGATTGCGTATGGCAAGCCGAGCATGATGCCGTTTGAGGCCCAGCCGTATGGCCAAGGGGAACCGCCCCTGCAGAGGTGAAGAAAGGCGAAAAGCGATCAGGAAATCCGCTCTCGGTGCAACCGATGCAAAGAGCGTTTGCCCCGACGCACCAGTTGACGCCCCCGTTCCATTTGCGGCCCGGGCAGTCGCTGTAGGTGTTCGGCCCCTTGCAGCCTTTGTCTCTGAGGCAAAGCCCCTCCTGCGCGAAGTTGGTTGCCCAGGGAGTCCCGTTTCTCGGGCAGTTGCTGTGGACGGTCGAGCCAAAAAAATCCGTCGGACGACCGTAAGAATCCTTGCTCACCGTGGTGCCTGCGAGTAGCTTCGCAATGGTTCCCACGATCCAGTCGGGATGGGCGGGGCAGCCCGGGATATTGATCGTCGAGACGCCGGTGAGCGCCTGGACGCTCTGGATGGCCGTAGGGTTGGGGGCAGCTCCGGACATGCCGCCGAAGCTTGCGCAGGTGCCGATGCTTAGCACCGCCGCCGCCTTGGGAGCCAGGCGCGTTACCACCTGCATGGCCGTCATGTCGACTCCTTGCTCTCTCCACACATAGCAGCACCGGCCTCCAAACGCGGTGGGTATCCCGCCTTCCACGGCCAGCACAAAGGTACCCGACTGCTCGACTTTGAGGGCGTTCTGCACAGCCAGGCTCCCGGCGGCCCCCATAAGGTTCGGATGGTAAGCGAGGTTTACGTTGGAGATGAGAAGATCGGCCGCATCTGTCGGGTGGTCGATGGCGATGCGATTGGCCAAGGATACAGTACAGCCGGTGCAATTTGCAGCCGCGAGCCAGATGATCGGCGGACCTCCGCCCGTTGCCAGCACTTTGTCCAGATTGCCCAGCAGAGAGGAGCTTAGCCCCAAGGTCGCCGCAGATCCCAAACAATACTTAAGGAAGTGTCTTCTCGATACGTTCACCTTATATTCCTTTCCGGTTGTTGGTTAATAATATTAGCGTTTAATTCCTATAGGATTATGGTTATCAACAAAGTCTAGAATGCGGTTGTGAGATAACCTTTTGAGGTAGCGCAAGAAAAGTTACAAATTGTTAATCTTTTAATCCGGGGAGAGAGGCTTTTTCTTTGCCATTGACTCTACGGTTTGGTGGCGTTCTAAGTTTCTTTGCGGGGCAAGATGACGGCTTGATGTTCGCAAGAGCCAGCCGCAAGTTGCGCCTCGATCGAGAGAGCAAATCCATGGAAGAAAACCAATCAATCCGCATCTTGATTGTGGAAGACGAGGAGGCCATCGCTGGGTTTGTGCGCCCAGGGCCCTCACGGAGGCTGGATTCCTGGTGGAGCTGGCAAGAGATGGCCTGAAGGGTTTGGAGCTTGCCAGGAGTCAGCCCTTCAGCATCTTGATTTTGGACCTAATGCTTCCAGGGACAGATGGTGTGGAGCTCTTGCGGCGTCTTCGAGCGGCGAGGGTCAGTACGCATGTTTTGATTCTCAACGATCGTTACCCGACATCACGGCTTTCTGGGCTCAACGAGCTCTTCGCTCCCATACCCGTTCGCATTCGTTTAATACTCGGAAAACAAATCGACCCTTCGCCTCACGAGGGCCGACTGGTCCAATTGTCGTCTACAGGCGCAGAACTGGAAACGAAGCTATCTCTGGAGATTTTCGCGTCGGTCCAGGTGGAAATCCCGGGATTGCTGGGGAAGGGCGTCCTGATTGACGGTGAGGTGGTGAGCATGGGACGGGATGACCATTCCTATATTATTAAGTTCTCCGATTTAGATGAAGCTGGCGCGACCGCGGTGAACCTCTGGCTTATCCAGGGCTGATGCAAATCTGAGCAAGTTATGGCACCGAACTGTACGCAAGGATTAGAAAAGATGAGCAGACTCCCCAGAAAAGCGCCCCGAGAGTGGCCAGGATACAAATGCTGGCTACACCTTTATCTAAGAACTTTTCAGGGCTTCGCTCCTTATAGCCCATGAGAGACGCTGTCAAAATGCCGCCAATCAACCCACCACCATGGGCCCAGTTGTTGATACCCGGAATGAGGAAACCAAAGATGAAGATGCCGAGGACCCAGCCGCTTACCTGTCGATAGACCATTTGCCCGAAGTATCCCCCTCTGCTTTTCCCGTAGTAGAGCGCCGCACCGATGAGGCCGCAAACGGCCGCAGAGGCGCCGAGGGTAAAGGACACTCCGGCAAAGTAGGAAGCCACATAGCCACCGACGCCGCTGAGGGTAAAGATTGAGATCATCCTGGATCCGCCATATTCCTGAAGAATGAGAGGGGCAATTTGATAGAATGCCACCATGTTGAAGAGGATGTGGAGAATGCCGGCGTGCAGATAATTTGCCGAGAGGAGCGTCCACCAGCGATGAAATTTGTCGATGGGGATGCGTCCTGTCGCTCCCAGGAGCAGCAGGCTCCTGTCGCCAGGAGAAAGAAAATCGAGCGGGTTCATGGAAAACCGTGTGGAGGACGGGCTCAAAACAACCGACAAGATGAACATGGCAACATTGAGGTAGATGATATTCCTGATGAGCTGGTCACCATCGCGGAAACCTTTGGTCAGGAAATTATTCCTCCACCTGGACCCGGGATTCCGCAGGCCACACTGAGGACAGGGCGACTCGTCAATGCTGATGAGCCTTCTACAGTTAGGGCACAAAATCGAACTTCTCTCTTGGTTTCCCATCGCCACTCCCTAAGAGATTGTCAATGCTGATCCTGCGCTTCACCTGGGTCCGCCGAGTCACCCTTCAATAACCACGACTCCCCACTGTCGCAATCCCAAACCTCTCAACACCATGATCTCGGCGAACTCCAGACCGCGCGGTCCGCATGATCCGGTTAAGGGCTATGGAGAGCCTTTCTATACAACGATTCGAGGGGAACGATGCGCTATCCATCTCTCTTCATCTATAACTCCTTGCCCACAAAAAAATTAATGGGCATTTCAAATGTTCGCTGGTGGCGCCGGCTCTGCTCAAAAGAACATTGACAGCAAAGCCCAACATGATAAAGAAACATGCGGCGAAGATTGGCCTCGATTGATAATCCGATAAACCTGCGGACGATATCGAAGATGGCGAATCGAATTGGATAAGTGAGGAGATCACCCGACTCATGCTCCGTAACCTGATGGCTGGTATTCTGATTCTGGTAAGCCTAGCGGCCTGTGCGACACTGCCAAAACCCACTCCAAGAGCAGAGGCCCGCCTCCGGGAAGCCAATGCCGCTCTGGATAGCCTGAGCGAGGCATCAACCGTGTTCTACGAAAAGCTTCAAACGCTTCTTCAAGATATCAGAGCACTCACTGATCACCCAGGTTGGAGCGACATGGAAACCATCATTGCTGTGACAACCTCCGGCGGAGAAATCGATGACGACTTTTCAGTGGATTACGATCTGCAGAACGCGCTTGATGGATGGACCGCAAAATGGGGGGATTCAGGGGAAGACTTTTTCCTGCGATCCCGCTCGCTGGTCGATCGGTGCAGTATTTCTGAAGCGCGCCGTATTGGTCTCATCGGGCGATTATCGTCCCTCCAGGCGATGTATCTGGAGGCCGTTTTTGTGGAACTAGCGGCCAACCACCACTCCCAGGCAGAAGTTATCTTTGGGACCGTGGAAGCGCTGAGCAAAGCGGAAAACGAGCTCAACTCCTACACCTTGAACGCCATAGGCCTCTATGAGGTGAAGCCTTCCCCTTAAGCTCAGTGACCTGGCAGGGTCACAACGATGCCCAAAATCTACTGGTTGTCATTCCGATGCACGTCTGAATCCAGAAAAGCGGTCCGGCTGCCGGCTTTCGCCGGCTTGACAGGGTGATGTTCCCATTAATCACTCGAAGAAGTTCTTGCTTCAGTGCGATTTCCGCGGCGAGCGCTCGGGCGTTAGCGGTTGAACATTTTGCGCCAGAGGGTAAGCCGTCTTTCCAGGGAGTCGCTTGAGTCACCCCGCGATTTGTGAGCGAAGAACAAGTATGCGCAGATGGCAGGAAGTTTGGCATTCGCCGCATCACCATAAAACTCATCAATGCCCTTTACCACATCCCCCACGGTGAGGCTTGAGGAGACGCTCAAGCCATGGTAGATGGACTCCAGGTCACCCTTTCTTCCGGCTTCAGCAGCAGACCAGAACAGGGTAATCCCGTCAAACAAACCGCACACAAAACCCAGCTTACCTGAGTAGTCAAGTTTCTCCCACGACCGCCCATTGACCCAGTTTTTCCCCACAAACTTGCTGATCAGCTTCTCGTCCGTCGTTGCTGCGTAAGCCCTTGATGCAAAAATGGAAACAAAACAAAGGAGAAGCCAAAGGGCAACGCGCCAAGCTTGTCCTTTGCTCTTCCGGTCAAGGATTTCGTTCTTAAAGGTTGCTTTTGTCATGACCGTGTTCCCAAATGAAAGAATGCTTTATGCATCATCTCCATCGTCCCGAGGCGTTTGTGTCAAAACAAAAAACCTGGATTTCCTTATATCTTTGTACTCTGAAATCCTGATGCTGGATACCAAAAATAATCCTCACGCGAGTGACGAGAGATGCCCTATGGAAATGATGATAGGAAGCGTCTTGAACTTATCTTGAAATTGCCAGGAATATTGCGAAAATGAAGAAGCGAAGAAAAAAATAAAAAGTTTTCTCTTGCCATTTAAAATTTCTTTCCATTTCTTGACTTATGTGTTAGTATGCAAATGGAAAGACAAACTTTCCTCCTCCTGAGAGAGCCAGGTCCCCCCCTCCTTCCTGGCTCTCTCTTTGGTTTTTGGCACGATGGTTCCTCAGAGCGACACCGATTTCTGTAACATCTATGAGTCACACCGCGTCAGGCAATAAGGGTTTGCACCTTCATCTGCTTCAATATCGAGTAGGCCACCCGGCGCTGCCGCTCCCCATGGAATTTGATATAGTGGTGTGCCGGGACGATTTCATAGCCGCGAAGGAGCTTGTGTTCTCCGCCAAAGCCGGGATCCATCCGGCTGATTCCCTGTTCGATGGCGTATTCTATGGGCCGGTAGTAGCAGGTGGCAAAATGCAGGAAGGGAATTTCTTGAAAGCAACCCCAGTAGCGCCCATAGAGCGTACCCGACTTATGGTAAAAGAGCGCCATGGCAAGACGGTGGTTGTTCTGGGAAGCTACCGCGAAGGCGCTTCTGGGCATGAAATTCTGGGCCAGCAGCCGGAAGAAGGTTTCATTGAGAAAGGGTGGAATCCGGGGCCCCATGTGTTTGATCCAGGTTCGCCGGTAGAGCTCATAGACCAGCTCGTAGTATCTAAAAGGGGCATCTTCCCCGGAGACCATCTCGATCGTGATTCCTTGGCCGCCAATTTCCCGCAATTCGCGTCTGATCTTGGTCCTCCTGCTCGACTTAAACGAGCGGAGATAATCCTCAAAACCGGCGTAGTGGTGATTAAACCACAGAGAGTATTCCGTTGTCAGTCGAAGGTAGCCTTTTTCGCGCAAAAGCGCGTCCAGATGAGACGCCAGGGGAGAAATGAAATAGAAGCGTGAACTTGAGAGATTCCGGCTCTCACAATAGAAATCGATATAATCCAGCAACAGCCTGGAGGTCCGGACAGGGTCGGCAGTCGCGCCATGCAGGAACTGGTAACCGGGCACCGGGGTGTAAGGAATCGAACCGACGAGTCCATGACTGAACGGAATGCCTGTCAACTCGCTCAGCAGTTCGAGCAGCCCCCCATCACCAAATTCCACCCATGCTCGATCCCGTTCGAAGAGAGGCGCCAGCGCGATGGGCTCATGGTCGTCAAAGACCATCAGGTGACAAGGATAATAGCCTTTTTGGTCAGAGACCGAACGGGACTTTTCGAGAGCATAGAAATACTCCCACTCCATCATCGGACTGGCAGCGACCGCCAGCTGGTTCCATTCGTTCCTGGCTATAGCCTCCACGCTGGAAAACGTTCTGAAATGAACCCCCATGACCCCTTTCCTTACAAACTTCCGGTGAATATCAGGAACATTGCGGTTGTTCTTTTATCATTATAACCCTCAAAGGACCAGCAGGCGAAGCTTGCCATCGCCTTGCGCCATTAAAGATGCCGGATGACCGCCTTTTCCGCGTGCTCCCTTAATTCACAATTCCTTGTCCGGCCAATGTGTTATAGAATTTGAATGGCCAGGCTGTATGATTACAAAACATCTCTGGGGATGATCGATTCATCAGCTCTCGGAGTCACCACCCCACATTCATGGAGGTTCCCTAAATGAGACGAAAAGACAAAGAGGTGATTGATCCGCAGAAGATTGAAGCGATTATTGAGAGCGCCTCGATACTAAGGATTGCCCTGTTTGACGACTTCTACCCCTATGTGGTGCCGGTTACTTTTGGGTACCATGAAGGGAAACTTTATTTTCACTCGGCTCCCGAGGGCAAGAAGATTGATCTTATAAAGAGAAACAACCGGGTTTGTTTTGAAACAGAAGCCGATTGCTACCCCATCAAAGGGGATGTCCCCTGCAAATGGAGCATGAGCTATGCATCCGTTATTGGATTTGGCAGGGCTTGTTTCATTGAAGATCCTGAGGAAAAGATGAAGGGGCTGGCGGTTATCTTCCGGCACTATTCCGACGATCCTTTTGAGATCCCCGACACTTCACTTGCTCGCATCAGCGTCATCGAAATTGAGGTAGAGTCAATGACTGGCAAGATTTCCAAAAAGCCCGGAGAAGTAGCTGCAGGTTGACAATCGAAGGAGACACTACATGGTTCCAAACGACGTTTTAAACATCATTGACGCAAAGCGCCCGCGCTATCTTGGCGGACTGCTCCAATTCCTTCGCCGATCCCGCAGCATCTCGCTGCGTGGTCTTGCAGGCCAG
>JADGQM010000310.1 GCA_017881795.1 Syntrophobacteraceae bacterium | reverse complement strand
ACCGGTGTTTTGACGTACTTGAGACTGCCCAGCACGATTTCGACTTCCTCCCGGCAGCCCTTGAGGGCATCCACCAGGAAGCAGACAACATCGACTTCACTCAAGGTGGCAAGGGCTGCGTCCACCAGCATCCTATTGAATTCATCCTGAGCCCTGATGATTCCCGGAGTGTCCACAAACACGATCTGCACCTCAGCGTCGGTTAGGATCCCAAGGACCTTGTTGCGGGTCGTCTGAGGCCTCGGAGCAGTAATGGAAATCTTCTCCCGGAGGATCTGGTTGAGGAGCGTCGATTTTCCGACGTTCGGAGGTCCAATGAGGGCCACATAACCTGATTGCATAGCTCATCTCTCTTCAATTCAAAAAGGTTTCAAAATCTCCCGGAAGCTGGTCTGCCCTACCCTTCACCGTTACCGTCTTGACGCCCCACTTCTCCTGCCAGTGTCTGAAATTGGATTTTCCCGGGCCGATTACCTCGCTCAGGTAGCGTTCAGCGACCCAGAGCGTCAGTTCGCTCCCTTGCAAAAGCTCATGGCTCACCTGGAGATGCCGATCCACCCGCTCCCGCCACCAGTGGGCCCTCACCAGGTACCCAAATGCCGGGTGGTAGGGCCCAGCCAGGACGGTCCCCGGTTTCTGGAGCTCCGGATCGGGATGGAGCCCCAAACGGGCGATTGGGATATCGGCCTGGGAGAGCAACTCGTAAGCTGGGACACACCAGGCGATGGCTTCATCGAGAGCCAACGGAACATAAGAGCCTTCCCGGAACCATCTGGCGAGCGGCGTATCAGCCAGGACCAGGGTGGGATAGATCCGCACAAAATCGGGCCGTAACTGAATAGCAGCGGCAATGGAGTCCAGAAACCGGACCCGTGAGTCCCCCGGCAACCCGAGCATCAACTGAAGACCCTGACGCCATCCCTGCTCCCGCACCAGCGCCGCAGCTCGTTCAACGGCGGCAATGGAATACCCGCGCCGGCTTTGAATGAGCACCTCATCCACGAGACTCTGCACGCCCAGCTCGATGGTTTTAACGGGATAATTGCGTAACAGCGAACAGATCTCATCGGTGATGCCATCCGGGCGGGTGGAAAGGCGGATGCCGCTGAAAACCCCTGAATGAACCCATGGTGAAGCGCTTTCAAGAATTGCCTCAATAACCTCTGATGGCAGAGCCGTAAAAGTCCCACCATAAAAGGCTAGCTCCCCCGGAGGGTGCTTCTCACGAGCATGCTCCAGTAGTTGGCCGAACTGCTCATGGAAAAGCGCAATAATACCGGATGCGGATGCGGCATAAGAAGGACTCGAGGTCACTGCCCGTTGATTACAGTAGACACATTGAAAGGGGCAGCCCGCATGAGGCAGGAATATTGGGTAGATTACATTCTTGTGAGTCATGGGCCCCATGGCTTTTCTGGTCGTTTGCCTCAAGATTGTAACTTATGCCTAAAATCATCGAAAGTAAACGGGTACCCTCCAGATACGTGATGATAAGAGCGCTCATGCCGCTGACCCTCGGTTGACACAATGCATGAAGAGAACCTTCCCCTGAAATAGAGTTGTCAAGCGTTCACAAACACTGGTGCTGATAATTCTTGACGCGCTTTTGGGGATATGCTAGCGAAATGCGCTTAATCTAATTCTCCAACCAGCAGAAGGGAGTACGGGAATGGCTGACCTTAATAGAAATCGATATGCATCGCTGCTGAAGAGCAAGATGTCCGACGCGAGTTTCACCAAGCTGATTGCCCTTGGAAATGAAAGACTTTTCAACTTTGTTGGAGAGTATATTGAACTCTGCGAGCCCGATTGCGGTTACATGTGTGATGACAGTGATGCTGATGCCGAATATATACGCAAAAGCGCACTTGAACGGGGAGAGGAGACCCGGCTGTCCCGTGACGGCCATACCATTCATTACGATGGCTACGACGACCAGGGGAGGGCCCCCGGGGCAACCAAGAATTTGGTTTCCAAAGAAGATCTCCCGCTCATGAAGAGCCTCCAGGCGATGGATCGGGAAGTCGGGCTCGCCGAGGTCCGCGTGATCCTCAAAGGCATCATGAAGGGTAAGGAAGCCGTGGTTAAGCTCAGTTGCGAAGGGCCGATCCTCAGCCCCTTTTCCATTGGCTGTGTCCAGATCAGTGATTCTTTCTATGTTTGCCATTCCGAAGAGCTCCTCTACCGAAGAGGCTATGAGCACTTCATGAAAATGGAGAATAAGGATAAATTCTTTCGCTTTGTCCACAGCGCCGGACGGCTGGACGCTCGCGGGTGCTCCATCGACCTCGACAAACGGAAGATTTATCAAGACCTCGATGACATGATCGTCCTTTCCACGAATAACCAATACGCGGGAAACAGCGTCGGTTTAAAAAAGCATGCCATGAGACTTGCCATCCGGCTCTCCGGCAAGGAAGGGTGGCTTTGTGAGCACATGTTCATCATGGCCGTGCAGAACGAGAAAAAGGCACGCGCCACCTATTTCTGCGGAGCCTTCCCGTCAGCCTGCGGAAAAACCGCCACAGCCATGCTCCCCGGCGAAAAGATTGTTGGCGATGACATCGCCTACTTTCGTAATATTGGCGGTGAATTCCGCGCGGTAAACGTGGAGCGGGGCATTTTCGGCATCATCAAAGACGTCAATGCCGAGGATGATCCGGTCATCTTCAGAACCCTTCAGACCCCCGGCCATGAGGTCATCTTTTCCAACGTACTCACCGGCCCCGATAGTCTCCCATACTGGCTGGGCATGGGCGTGGATAACCCGAAAAAGGGGAAGAACTTTGCCGGAGATTGGTCTGAAGGTAAACGGGACAGTGAAGGGAACGTCATCCCGTTTGCTCACAGCAATGCCCGCTACACCATTCGCCTCAATTATCTGGAAAATATCGACCCTGCGTACAAGGACAAGAACGGCGTCCTGGTGGAAGGAATTGTTTACGGCGGCCGTGACAGTGACACTTCGGTCCCCATCGAAGAAGCCCCTGACTGGGAAAGCGGGATCATCGTGAAGGCGTGCACGCTCGAATCGGAAACCACCTCCGCCACGATCGGTCAGGAGGGAGTGCTCGCACCGCAGCCCATGGCGAACCTGGATTTTATCAGCTACCCGATCGGACAATACTTCACGAACAACATCCGGTTCGTGGAGGGGATCAAAAACGTCCCGCACATTTACACCGTCAACTATTTTCTAAAGGATAAAGACGGCCGGTTCCTTACCAGCAAGTTGGCCAAGAAGGCGTGGCTGCATTGGGCGGAGCTTCGCGTCCATGGGGAAGTGGGCGCCTAC
This sequence comes from Syntrophobacteraceae bacterium, assembly GCA_017881795.1. Classification (GTDB taxonomy): domain Bacteria; phylum Desulfobacterota; class Syntrophobacteria; order Syntrophobacterales; family Syntrophobacteraceae; genus JADGQM01. Next base: position 1,883 of record JADGQM010000310.1, on the reverse strand, counting down.
CGGACCCCTCTCGGCTATGTTCCGCGCTATGAAGATCTTAAGCCTTTGTTCCGTGAATGCCTGGACGAGGATTTCTCGCAAGAACTGTATCTTGAGCTCTTCAAATTCCGGATCGATCCCTGGGTGGCGAAACTCACCCGAGCCATTCAGTTCTACCAAAAGACGGCCCCCGATTGCCCGGAGAAATTCTTGTCGACTTGGAAGTCCACCATCGACAAACTGCAGCAGGCAAAGTCAAAGTACGGGCCGTTCATCGAACCGGGGAAATACCAGGAGAGCTAGACGCGGAGACGCGGAGAATGGGAGGCGGGTGAGACGGAGAGATGATAAAGCTGTCAAACACGTCTGCAGCGCAGTGAGCTGTGCGGAGCAGCGAAGAATTTGCTGATGCTGTTCCACCTCTCGGCGCATCTCTTTTTCACCCCTTCTCCGTGTCCAGTCTCTCCAGTGCCTGCCGGGCCGCCTCCTGCTGGGCTTCTTTCTTGCTTTTGCCTGAGCCCCTGGCGAGGATCCGACCGTCGAGGGCCACGCTGACGTTAAATGTCTTATCGTGGTCAGGCCCCTCCTCGGTTTCGAGAACATACGCCGGCGTCAGTCTGAGGCGGGCCTGGGTAAGCTCCTGGAGTTGCGTCTTATAATCCTTATCCCACGCTTTAAGGGGATCTTCGTCCCTCTCCTCGTCAAAATACGCACAAAAAAGGCGCTTCACTACACCAATAGCGGTCTTCAATCCCCCATCAAGATAAATTGCGGCGAGGACTGCTTCGACGGTATCCGCAAGCAGCGAAGGTTTTTGCCGGCCTCCGGTTAATTCTTCCCCTTTTCCGAGCAGCAGGTAGTCGCCAAGGTTCAGGCTCAACGCCAGTTTTGCCAGCTCTCTTTCATTTACGATTGAAGAACGCAATCGAGAGAGATCACCCTCATTGAAATTCGGAAATCGCTCCAAGAGCAGATGACTGACCGCGAGGCCCAGGACCGCATCACCCAAAAATTCGAGAGTCTCGTTGTCGGCCTGCTCGTACTGCGGGTTTTCGTGGGCAAAAGAACGGTGGACCAGCGCTTGATGAAGGGTGTGGGGGGCCTCGAATTGATATTGGAGAACGCGCTGCAGATCATCCAGATGTCTTGCTTGACTCATCTCTTTTTGTTACCCTGAATGTGTGTAATCTCCCAAAGAAAGCGTGCATAATTCGTAACAGTTAATTTTTTCGCGATCTTATCCCGATGTCAAGACGGAAACGGGAAAATATCCTGCTGACCGGAAAATGGTCAGCAGTCAATGATCAGAATATCATCCGCCATGAGACCTTGGGGGCATTTTCATGGTTCACGAAGGTCAGGCTCCCATATGAGAACGGGAACAGCAGGAGAACTTGATGCTCGTCTGGATAAGTACGCCGCAATATGATTCCCGGGCCTTTCTGCTCCTCGACCGGGATGGCATCATCAATGAAGATCGACCGGATTACATCAAGCACCCCCGCGAATTTCATTTCTACCCGGACGCTCTGCAGGCTTTGCGATGGCTGCGGGAACACCGAGTGCTCGTGATCCTTATCAGTAACCAATCAGGATTGAATCGCGGCATCATCGCCTGGGAGGACTTCTGGCACATTCACGAAGGGATGATCAAAGGCATTCAGAATGCGGGAGGGGAAATTCTGGGAACCTTCTATTGCCCTCATCGCCCTGAAGAAGAGTGCTCGTGCCGCAAGCCTTCACCCGGGATGATCAAGGCTGCATCCACAATCTTTCCCATTCCTTTATCGGCAACCCATCTCATTGGCGATCGCAACAGCGACCTGCTTGCAGCAAGCCGCGCGGGATGCCGTGGGGTGCTCTTGGATCGATTTGGCGAAGGCATTAAAGATTTGCAACCCTAT
>JADGQM010000309.1 GCA_017881795.1 Syntrophobacteraceae bacterium | reverse complement strand
AAGGGCTGATACTTGTGCCCGGTGCGCAGCCCCGCTTCCACGGGGCCGATCTTGATCTGCTGATAATATGCCGCAAGACTCGCAGCCAGCACGGTTGTCGTATCACCCTGCACCAGGATCCAGTCCGGCTTCGCGCTGAGAAACACCGGCTCCAGAGCCAGCAGCAGCCGCGCGGTCAGTTCCGTGAGCCCCTGATTGGCATGCATGATGCCGAGGTCGTACTCCGGTCTGATGTCAAAGAGCTGCAGCACCTGGTCCAGCATCTCCCGGTGCTGGGCAGTAACACACACCATGGCCGCGATGCTGTCAGGGTGTTTGCGCAACGCCTTGACTACCGGGGCCATCTTAATGGCCTCAGGGCGCGTCCCAAAAACAGTCAATACCTTCAACATAAATGTCTCATGGGGAGGCATTGCCTCGATAACCGGCGACAACGTCCAGGGCTTCCCCGATCATCCGCAATTGTCCGTGCTCCAGCCACGCTGCACGGTTGCACAGTTTGGCGATAAGATCCGTACTATGGCTCACCAGCAGGATCGTGGTCCCGTTCTCCTGGAATTGTGTGAGCCGGTTCTGGCATTTGCGCTGGAACTGCTCATCGCCAACTGACAGGACTTCATCCACAATCAAGATGTCAGGTTGCTTCATCGTCGCCACGGAAAATCCAAGGCGGGCGACCATACCGGTAGAATAGGTTCGCAATGGCGCATCGACAAACCCGCTGATGTCGGCAAAATCGAGAATCTCTTCAAAATGATTGGTAATTTCAGCCTGGGTATAGCCCAACAGCAAACCATTCAGGAAAACATTCTCGCGACCGGTCAGTTCGGGATGGAACCCTGCACCCAGTTCCAGGAGTGGCGCCACACGACCTCGCACCCAAACGCGACCAAGAGTCGGTTTAAGCACCCTTGAAATCACCTTCAACAGGGTACTCTTGCCGGCGCCGTTGAGTCCGATGATCCCAAAGATTTCTCCCTGGCGTATTTCCATACTGACATCGGCGAGCGCCCAAAAATCATCGTAGCGGATTCTCCGCTGCAGGGCGAGGATAGCGTATTCCTTGAACGAGACAATGCGCTCTCGGGGCAGCCGATAGCGCACGGACACGCCTTCAAGGCGCACAACGACCTCGTTATTAGGCCATTCCTCCATTGCTTTCGGTTGATTGTCAAACACGGTAGGCGAATTCATCTGCTTTCCTGGTGAAAAACCACCACCCAAAAATCAAAGTCAACGAAGACAGCAAGCAGGCCACCGCGAGGGTTTGGAGATCAGGCAACTTTCCCAAATAAATGGGCTGCCTAAAGACTTCTAAAAGATAGTAGAGAGGATTGAGATAGAAAGCCCCAACGTAACTTGCAGGGATAATTTCTATCGGATAGATGACCGGCGTGAAATACATCCAGGCCATCAGGACGATCTGGTACATTTCCAGAACATCGGTAAAATAGACGCCCAGTGTCGAGAGAAACAGGCCAACTCCGAGGGCAAACATCCCAACAATTAGAATCGAAACGGGCAGGAAAAACAGTGAAAGCCTGAGCGGGGCCCCGGTGACCAACATAATCAGCAGTAACGGGATCAGGGACAGGACGATGTTCACCAACCCTGTTCCCAGCGCCGTGAATGCAAAAATCGACCGCGGCATATAGATGCGGGTCATCAAGCTTCCCCCCCACACCAGTTCGTTCATCGCCGAAGAAGTGGTTTGCGAAAAAAAATTCCAGAAAACTAAACCACTGAGAAGATAGACGGGATAATGCTCCAGATTCATGCGGAAAATGTTTGAAAACACCAGCGTCATGACGATCATCATCATCAGCGGGCTAAGCATGGTCCAGGCAATTCCCAACACCGACCGTTTGTAGCGGGTTTTGATATTCCGGGAAACCAGTTTCGCCAGCAACTCACGGTAACGAAAGATTTCCTGCAGTTCATCAAGAACAGGAGTCTGATGACGTGCAGAATCATAGACCGGAGCTTCTTCAGATTTCAAAAATAGCTTCATGTTTCTAAAGCCTGTCCCTCACTACTCCTTCTGTTTCACTTCGTCTTTGATCCGCTTGACATGCCCACGCCCGAGGCCTTTTACCTCGCAGCCGAGTTCAAAATAACGGCGGATGACATGATCGTCGAGCATTCCAAAGCAGTCCACGATGGCCAGCGGCTTACCAACCATTTTGACGACTTCCTCCGGCGCCAAACCCTGGTAATCCTGGTGGCGCACGGCCAGGACCAACGCATCGGCGCCCTGAATGGCCTCCTGCAGGCTCTCTTGGACGCGCAATTCATTGAGCCTTTCCTGGTTGCGGAAAAATCTGGCGCGGGAATGACCAGGAGCCGGATAGGTATCCTGCTTTTCAAATTCCCACCAGTGAGCGATGTACGGATCGTGAACGAGCACGTCAGCTCCCATTTCGACAAGCTTGCGTACGATTAATTCCGAACCGCTGTAGCGGGTGTCCCCTACATCCTCCCGATAGGATGCGCCGAGCAGCGCGATCTTTGATGCCGCGACAATTTTCCCCATGTTTCGCAGGGCGTCACGAACCAACCGGGCGGCGTGGAGGGCTCGAGTGTCGTTGATATCGATAGACAACGGAGTGATTTGAAAGATATCGTCTTCGAAACCCATCAGGGTCTTGTACGCCCAGATGCCCAAGCCGCCGTCTTTGGGGAGACAGTAGCCACCGATGCCAGGGCCGGGGAAAATAATATTGGAGTGAGTAGGCCGCACCTTTATTGCCTTGATCACCTTCGTAAGATCAACGCCGTTACGCTCGGAGAACACGCTCCACTCGTGGAGAAACGCCAGAATTGTGGCCCGGTACGAATTCTCAACAATTTTGCAGGTCTCGCTTTCAACCGGCCGATCCAATACGGTCAAAGGGTATTGTTCGGTGTTCAAAATATCCGAGAGGAAACGAACGACCTTGTCTCTGGCTTCGGCATTAATGCCGCTGCAAACCCGCCAGAAATCGCGAATGGAGGCAACGTAATCTTTTCCCGGCATAACTCGTTCAAATGAATGGGCCAGGAGCGGCTCCTTGTCGTCGCAACCGCGCTTGACAAAGGCCTTTTTGATAAGGGGATAGGCGATGTATTCCGTAGTGCCCGGCGGCACGGTAGTTTCAATGAGCACGAGACAGTCGGGCTTGATCCTCTCGCCTATGACCTTAAGGCTCTCTTCCAGCGCGCCAATATCCGCACGACCCTGGGCCACATCACCCAGTGTATCCTTATGATAATCACACTGCACATCAACGACCACGACATCGGCCAGAGACAGGGCATCATAGGTAAAGGTGGCGGCCAGTGTTTGCTTCTCCTTGACGCACCGGTTGATCAGCACACTGACCTGAGGATCTTCGGCTTCTACCGGTGACAGTCCCCGGTTGATATAGTGGATCTTCCAAAAGGACCTGGTTGAGGGGCGCTGCATGCCGATGACAAACTTGGTCGGCTCACCGGTCCCTTTGTCCGTAGCGTCTGCAACCACTGCTGCCATGACCGCTCCCACAAACCCGAGCCCCATGACCACGACGATTTCTCGCCCCATCGAGCGCTGTTCTCGGACAACCTTTTGCAGCCTCTCAAATTCAGTGACGTAGTCAGCTTCGTTGGGTAAGGAAAAAACCTCTCCGGCAGGACATACTGATACCATGGATTCAGAAACACCCTCCTTGGGCGCGGCCGAATGCTTACGCTTCACAGTGGACATAGTGACTGATACTCCTCATTAATGTTCAGGGTTCGTCTAAAGAATGAATCGCTCAACCTTAACACCAAAAAATCGCCCCTCGAAACAAGAGAAAAAGAAAAATGTCAGGTAATTTCTCTCTCATTTCTCCATTTTCGGCCAGCCACAAGGGTCCTTGCGGGCGTAGTCCTCGATCACCTCGAGAAGAAGTCCTTCAAGCCCTACTGCAAGCCGGTTAATGTTGAAATGATCTTCAACATAGCGTCGTCCACACCATCCCATTTCCATACGGCTTTCGACAGGCTTTCTTGCCAGGGCTAAGACGGCATCAGCCAGCGCGCGGGCATCGCCCGGCGGCACGGTGATTCCCGCCTTCGCCTCGGCCACGTAGTTAAAGGTTGCATCCCCGCAAAATATGATCGGGCGAACCGAGGCGAGGTAGTCGAATATCTTGTTCGGGCTCGTACCCTTCTGAAAAACCGGTAGATCTCTCAAAATCATCAGACAAGCATCGGCTTCCTGCAATATCTCGTAGATGCGTCGTTTCGGAACCGGATCGTCAAACCTAACCGTAGCGATGGCCTCCCTCTCAACTCGAGCCTGCAGCCTTTTCTTTTCGGGACCGTCCCCGATTAGCCGGAATTGGACTGCACAATCCGTCTCCTCCCGCATAAGCAAGGCCGCTGCGTCCAAAAGCACATCGAGGCCATAAGCAAGCCCGTGATTGCCGATAAACATCATGGTGAAGGCGTCGTGTCCGGGCGGCCGAATTGGGGAAGGAACCAGGTTCAAATCGATGCCGTTGGGGAGCCAGAAGATCTTGTCACGACGCCCCGCTCTTTCCGCCAGATAGTCAATCGAGCCTGGCAACAAAGTGATGATTCGCTCGCTACGTTTATAGAGGTAGTTCTCGATCCCTCGCAACAAGCGCACTGCGGGATGGTCCGAAGAGAGCTGGAGGAAATCAACCATAACCTGCGGCCAGAGATCGCGCACTTCGAGCACAAAGGGAACGCCGAGACGACCTGCCAGTTTGGACGCGGCCAGAGCCAAAAAGATCGTGGGTACCGACCCAATGATGACATCCGGCGTAGCCAGCCGGTGCGCGGGAAAAGCCGGCCAAATCCAACCTGCAAAACTGAGCATGTTCAATACGCGCCAGAGGTCATTGCCGCGGTACGGCGGCGTCCAGAACCAGAGGAACGGCACGCCGTCAATCACCTCGTATCGATGCCATTCCCGGCCACGCAAGTGAGCCTCCTGACGGCAAACATGGTCATACCCGGAGGCGATGACCGTTACCTCATGACCTCTGAGGATGAGCTCGCGGGCAAAGCTGTAGTGGCGAGTTGGTCCCGCCTGCCCCGGAGGAACAGCATATTGGTTTAAGATCCAAACCCTCATGGTTCATCGCTCCCGCTGTGCCTGCCAGACCACTGATATAGCTTTGGTCGGCGCCTTTTGCAGTGCGATCCCCTATTCATCCAGTGAGATTCCGATTGTGCAGTTCATCGGCGA
>JADGQM010000308.1 GCA_017881795.1 Syntrophobacteraceae bacterium | reverse complement strand
CTCCCTCAAAGGGGTGAAACGTACGATCACGATGGCCGCGACAAGGAAGATAATCAAAACAGCCGCCTTGATCGCAGACACTCTGCGCTTCTTATTCGATTCCATAAGGCCACCTCTGCTTTCCTAAGGAAAAGCGACCATTCTTGGATGGATCGAAAGGATTGCGGCCATCTTATTTTCTAAAAAGACGACCGAAAATTCCCTTCTTTTCGGGCTCCGTATCGGATATTCCCAAGCATCGGCAGATCACCTTTTCCACCTTGTCCGGTGAAATATTGGAGCCTTCGACCACGATCTCATCTTCGACCATGATGGCCGGTGCAACCGGGAGATCCAGTTCGAAGTACTCATCGTTCTGGTATTCGGCGATGGGTTTGGACATAACCTCGATCTCGATATCTTTGTACTTTTCACCCAACCTGGGCATCATCTCGATGAAGTTCTTTCAGGGCTTGCCATTGGGCTCGTTGAGGAAAAATCTCACCTTCAGCATCTCTTCTTCTCCTTTCTTTAGCTGCCGTCTTTCTTGAGCTTTGCCATGCGGCCAAGGAACTGATCGGGCGGGAGGAAATCCACCAGGCGCAGATCCCGCTTTTCCTTGCCGCTGCTATCCAGGAACACTATGGTCGGAACCCCCTTCACCTCGTATTGCTGCAGCAACCGTTCATGCACGGGGTTACCGCTTTTGGTCACATCCACTTTGACCATGATAAAGTCGCTCTCGGCCAGCTTTACGACCGAGGCATCGTGAAAGGTGACGTCCTCAAGCTCACAGCATGGCGTGCACCATGTGGCATAGAAATCAATGATGACCGGTTTCCTCAAGTTTTGGGCCTCTTTCAGAGTCTCCTCCGAGTAGGGCTTCCAAGTGACGCCAGGGCCTCGCATCGCCCATGACGTGAGGATGAAGGTGGCCAGAACCAGGCATGCCACTCCGGCTCCGCCCTTAAGCCAGGGGAAAGCCCGGAAGTTAGCCTGGTTTTTGTCGATCCACCCGAGGTGCAGCCCTGCAGCCAGGGCGACAAGGGCAAGCAGAATGGTTCCCCAATGACCGGGAAGAACCGGCCTCATGAAATGGACGGCCATTGCGACCAGAACCCAGCCCATGAGCTTTCTCACCCAGATCATCCAGCCGCCCGAACGAGGGAGTTTTTCCAGTTGCCCCGAGAACATCGCAAGGAGAAAGAGGGGTAGACCCAGGCCCAGACTCAAAGTAAAAAAGATCACGAACCCGAGCCATGGGCGTCCCATGCTTGCAACCCAGGCGAGGAGCCCCAGTACAAAGGGGGCGATGCAGGGTGCTGCAACCACCCCGAGGGTGAGCCCCATAAAGAGGCTTCCGAAGTAACCCGTGTAGGACTTTGCGGCAGCCTGCGTGAGGCCGCTCGGAAGGCGCATTTCCCACAGCCCGAAGAGGCTCGTTGCAAAAAAGACAAGAACCGCTGCCACGACAATGAGGACAATGGGATTTTGGAGCATCGCCCCCATGAGTCCGCCTGTGAGGGAGGCAACCACTCCGAGCACGGAGTTGGTGAGGGCAAGGCCCGCCATGTAACACAGACCGTGCGCGACAAGCTTTCCCTGGCCTTCTCCTCCCTTTGTGGCCTGGCCGCCAAAGTAGGAGACGGTAATGGGGATCAGGGGGTAAACGCACGGGGTGAGGTTCAAGGCCATACCGCCTGCGAAGATGCCCAACAGGGTCCAGATCATGGCCCAACCATAGAGAGGTCCTGGCACGTTGGGTTCTTCGCTTGTTTGAGAAAGCCCCGCAGGGGCGCTCTCAACGGGCATCCCCCTCCCTTGCCATTCAGGATAGCCGTACGGGTCACGGTAGACGTTTTTATAACCGAGTTTAACGGCCACACGGGCCGCCGAGTCGCTACGGACTCAGGTGAGGCCCGCTCAGTAGAAGATGACGGTGCAATCCTTATCCGGCCCGAGGAAGGTTTCGAGTGCCGATGCTTTGCGCCATCTCGACCATGAGGTCGGCTCCATGGGAAAGTTTACCGCTCCCAGGAGATGCCCTGTCCGGTACTCCCACTCCTGACGGGTGTCCACAAGAAGAAGACTATTGGCATCTTTTTGATAGCGCTCGGAAAGCTCCTCGGTGGCAATGATCCTGTAGCCTCCAGCTTTCGCTTCGGCCAAGACATCGTCCCATGTAGCCTGCTTGGGAGTAACGGCGCGATTGGTAAGCCAGAGGGCTCCAACCGTAAGCAATACCGCCACAAGGGCTATGAATGTCGTTCTCTTGTTCTGCATAAAAAGACCTTTCCTGCCGAATGAAAACTGTCCAGGTTCTACAATTTTCCCTCACGTTTGAGCTTTGAGAGGAGGAACGTTGCCCCCCGCAGGGAGAGCCCGGTCTTTTCAGCAAGCTCCCCCGGTTTGAGAGGGCCATGCTCAGTGACGAGTGAAATGATCTCCTCTTCCAGTTCTTCAAACCAGTCTTCGAACAGCACCAGGAGATCCGGATCGGTCATTGCCATCAGTTGCTTGGATTGAGCAACCTTATCCACCAGTCTCTGACACATTTGCGTCGGGTCGACACCTTCGCCCATGCATTCGGCCAGTCAGAGATGGACCAGACTCAACACCTTGTCGCCACTGGACTCTCCCATGAGGTCCCACAGGAATTGCGAACGCGCCTCTTCACCCAAAGCTGAGAAAAGCACTTTCAAGGCTTTGGATATTTCGTCGAGCGCTTCTTCTGGATCCATGTGGCCAATTATTTCCAGCATCTCTTCCATACGGGTCAGATCACCTCCCCCCTCTCTCAAAAGGTTTTCCTTGCGGTCAACAAATCCGTTGCCACGGTGCTCAATGTCCGAATGACATCGAGGATTCTCGCATCAACCAGTTCGTAATAGATGAAAGGGCCGTTGCGCTCGATCTTGACCAGCAGCGATCGCTTGAGCTCCTTCAGGTGATGGGAAACAAGGGGCTGCGAAAGACCGAGCTCCTCAACGATGCTCGAAACGGACTTCTTACCGTTGCTCACGCAAAGGATGATCCGCAGTCGGTTCTCATCCGAGAGGCTCTTGGCCAGAAAAGCCACGGTCTGGAAGTGCTCGTCGCGCAACATCATTGCCTCCTGCTCCGCCGCAACAGGATATTCCTCATTCTTTTTTGCTGCATCGAGGTCACTTAACGGCTTTACTCGGGCTGCCTTTGCCATAGACAATCATCCATCCTGTTTTATGCCGAGCAGGCAGGCACTTCTGCGGTAGTTCCGTAGATGACAGCTCTCGCCTTTCTCATCAAGAACACGCTCCCTATTGTCCGGTCACTGGAAGCCCTGCTGAGGCCCCTTCGACTGATCTCAAACAAGGCCTCACAGCCAGCCAAATTAGTCTAGCGCTATATTTATGTATGTTTATATGTATATAATCTAGAATGTCAATATCTAACTTGGAGACCAGCCACAGAAACGCTGCTCATTATTGCAACTCGGATGGGAAAGGTGATTCGAAAATCCCGTGCGCGATGCCATGCTCTCCCACGCCACTCTGGAGATGGGGCGAGGCTGGGGCATGGGGTTGCATGAGGCGATGTCGATCCAACCCGATTAGCGCAGATTCCTCTTGTCGATCAAGCATTGTTTGCGTAAAAAATGATAATAATATTTTATGAGGAGGAAACCATGCGACCAGACATAAGCGCTACTGAGGCGGTCAGACATTTTTCTGAACTGTTGAACAATATCAAATACCGTGGGGACCGCTACACCATCATTCGCGGGGGAAAACCGGCAGCGGCCCTTGTCCCGGTGGATGAAGCCGGTTCTCCCCGACATATGGGCGATTTGAAAGGCATTTTTCAGACCTTACCGCAGCTCGATCTCGATGACATCAGCTTTGCCGATGACGTTCTTGGGGCAGTCAAAGCCCAACCCCCTCTGCCGGAGGATACGGTATGGGGGTAATCTTTGATTCCAGCGAAATCATCTCCCTTGAGAGGAAGACGCCCATGTTGCAGTTTAAACAGGAGAGATTTCATTCCCGGATTGTGCTGCCCACCGGCGTTCCGGCCGATCGCCCCATCGAGATCCGCACTCATCCCATCACGGGACGCACCTGCCGGATCACTTACAGCCGCGGCGAAGAGCGCGAGCCCGGCACGGAGGCTCTGCCCGCACCGCCGCCTTTTGCCGCTGACCGGGACCAGTGCCCGTTTTGCCGCGCCCGGATCGCCGCGTGCACGCCGCAGCTTCCGCCTGAGCTGTGTCCGCAAGGTCGTATGACCCGGGGAGCCTCCACGCTTTTTCCCAACCTGTTTCCCTACGGGCGCTACTCGGCGGTAAGCCTTTTCGACGATGGCCATTTCGTGGAGATCGGCACGGCAGCCCTGCAATCCTACACGGACGGTTTCCTCAACTGCCGGGACTATCTTTTGCGGGTCTTGTCGCACGATCCTGCGGCGGTCTTCATGGCCATCACCCAGAATCATCTGCCCTCGGCCGGCGGCTCTTTGCTCCATCCCCACCTGCAGGTGCAGGCTGACCGCACACCCGCCAATTCCCAGCGTTTTTTACAGGGCCGCGCCGCCGAGTATCGCCGTCAATCCGGCGCGCGCCTTTTTTCCGAATACCTGCAATATGAAAGGCAATCAGGGCAGCGCTCCATCGGTGCTACCGGCTCCTGGCAATGGCTGGCCGCTTTTGCACCCGAGGGCTTTTTTGAAATCTGGGGCATTCTGCCAGGGGTCACCTCTTTGCGCGAAGCTCCGGACGATCACTGGCAGGCCTTGGCGCAAGGCGTGCTGAACACCCAAAAATTCTACCGCAGCCTCGGCCGCAATGGCTACAACCTCGGGCTGCTTCTGCTGGAAGACGGCTCGGACGATCTGGAACTGCGAGTGGTCCTCACCGTGCGCAGTAACTACGCTCCCTGGGTGCGCAGCGATTTTACCGGTTTCGAGGTGATGCTGGGCGACATGGCCACTTTCTCGGCGCCGGAGCTGACCGCCGAAAAGGCGCGGCCGTTTTGGCAAAGGTGAACTTTGCCGGAAGATCCTAACAGGTGATTCAGTGAGGGAATCAGGACGACTCCCCGGGGTGCGTTGCTTGCCTAGGCCTCGCAGGCCAGCCATTGGGCCATTCCTTCGGTCTGCATCGGGCTCTGGATACGCTCAGGAGTTGTCCAAAAATAAGACTTCTTCTTTTACCACGAAGAGCACGAAGAAGACGAAGGCCACGAAGTGATTTCTTCGTGCTCTTCGTGTCCTTCGTG
>JADGQM010000307.1 GCA_017881795.1 Syntrophobacteraceae bacterium | reverse complement strand
GCATTATGGTCATGGGCGAGTTCACACAGGAAACGGACGTCCTGGTGATTGGCGGTGGCCCGGGTGGTTACGCGGCGGCTTTTCGTGCGGCTGACCTGGGCCTCGACGTGACCGTGGTTGATACCGAAGGACGCCTGGGAGGAGTCTGTCTCTTTCGAGGCTGCATTCCATCAAAGACACTCCTGCATGTTTCCGAGCTCCTCTATGATGCGCGGCATGCCGATGAGATGGGCGTCACCTTTGGCGATCCCAGGGTGGATCTGGATCAACTGAGGCGATGGAAGAATCAGGTGATCGAGAAACTGGCCAACGGCCTGATGGACTTGAGCAAGAGGCGCAGCGTGCAGGTGTTGAAAGGACGGGCGGTGTTTGAATCCTCCGAGCGCGCTCGCCTCCAGAATTCGGAAACCGGTCATATCAAGTTCCGCCACGCCATTATCGCCACGGGTTCCACGGCCACTTCCCTTCCGGCGGGGGCATTCGAGAAAGGCGGCCGCATCATGAGCTCCACGGTGGCGCTGAGCCTGGCGGACATCCCAGAGAGTTTGCTGATTATCGGCGGAGGCTACGTTGGTGTCGAACTGGGATCGGTCTATGCCTCCCTTGGCAGCCAGGTAACCGTGGTGGAAGCGGGGATGAGGTTGATGGCGGGTGCTGATCAGGACCTGGTTCAGCCGCTGCTAACCAGGCTGAAAGGACTCTTTAAGGCCATTTACACCGGGACTCGCGTGAAGGAGTTGAGGGAGCTCGAAAAGCGGGTTGAGGTTGAACTGGAAGGCGAGGTGGACGAACCCAGACAAACTTTTGACCGGGTCCTGGTAGCCATGGGCCGAAGCCCAAACGCGAAGGACCTCGGTCTCGAAAACACCAAAGTCACTCTGGATGATCGCGGTTTTGTGGTTGTCGATGAACAGCGGCGAACGACCGATCCGAAGATCTTTGCCGTGGGCGACGTCGCCGGTGGCATTATGCTGGCCCACAAAGCCATGCACGAGGGCAAGGTGGCCGCGGAAGTGATTGCCGGACTGCCGTCAGCCTTTGATTTTCAGGCGATCCCGGCCGTGGTCTATACCGATCCGCAAATTGCATGGTGTGGTTTGACCGAGGAAGACGCTCGCAAACAGGGGCGCGCCGTGAGAGTGTCGCGCTTCCCTTGGTCCGCCTCGGGTCGCGCAGTTTCTATGGGAATTTCAAAGGGCATGACCAAAATGATCATCGATGCCGAAACGGAACGGGTGCTTGGCGTCGGCATCGTGGGTCGGGGCGCCGGGGAATTGATTGCGGAAGGAGTCCTGGCAATCGAAATGGGAGCCCTCGCAGAAGACCTGGCACTCTCCATCCATCCCCACCCCACCCTCTCGGAAAGTGAGGAGGAAGCCGCCGAAGCTTTCCTCGGAAGTTCCACCCACATTTTGCCCCAGCGAAAAACCTGAAATTGACCAACGTCCAACTGAATACAGAAACGGCATGCAGGTCTGATCACCGTATCCTGAGTGGAAGGGATGGGCCGCGAATCAAATTGCAAGAACATCAGGTCGGCTGTGCGGGGAGAAGCCTACTGATCTCGAAGCATTACCATGTCTTCATCCAAACCGTGACGGTAACTTTGCAGTCGGATGCTGCTTTCCAAATCCCTAATTTGAGGTGTCGGTATCAAGAAAGGAAAGAGAGCCGGCGATTGGACGAGATCCCTAACGGGAGCTGAAGTCGCTACCCTTGCAAGCAGGGACGCTTCGATCAGCCATACTGCGAGCTCCATGTGTGTGATGGTTCGCTGGGAACTTGTCTGATAAGCACCTTTTCGGCCCCCTTCGGCAAGCACCCCCCAGTGCGCAAAGCAATTCACAACCAGTCTGCCGGCACGAGCGACACTCTCGCGCTCACCTAATTGCTCCTGCACGCGCCTTCTTATTTGTGCGGTCGTTACAGTATCCTGCAGCTTGAGTAAACGCCCCACGACTTCGGCCACTGCGGCCCAAAATGGATATGCTGCCATCACCATTCCCCATTGCACTGCCAGGTGCGCATTCGCCGGGAGTTGTCGCAAAAGCTTCAAACCATCATCCCTCAAAGGTTTCAGCTTGCCAGGTACGGTGACCCATGTTTTCATGAGTATGGACACCATTTTCTCGCGGCTTCCTCGGCCGCTCTTTGGTCCGCCGGAAAGCTTACCCTGAAGCAGATCTTCGAGTGATCTTTTGATCTCTTCATTGGTCCTTCCCAAGAGCAGAAGATCGACTGTGAATTCAAGCCACTCCAATTGAAGCCTTTGACTGCTGAAACCGATTTGCACTTTGCCGTTCAATTGCGCCCTCGTTCGAGGCGGATAAATGGAACCACCAACTCTTCAAGGGAAAATCCACCATGAGTCACTGTTCGTTCACCCTTGGCGATGAAAGCCGAGCGTCTTGGAGCAAAAAGCGGATAGAAATCTTCAGGAAGTCCGGAAGGCACCCAGTCGATGGCTTCCGGGAATTTTTCCTTGACCATGTTCATGATACTTCGATCATTGTAAATCCGGACCCTTTCGCCTCGCAGGTCCGCGAGCACTCCTTCCAGCGGGCGGCCGCACCCTCGCGACTCGATGTTGCCATGGTCTGATGTGAGATAGACAGAAAAGCCACGGTTGAACAGCATATCGATCAGCCTGCCGAGGAATTCATCTTTGGCCCACTGGCGGACCTGATTGTGCATCCCGGCTGTACCGAGCTGCATGCCGTGGGCAATCTTATCGACTTTGTCAATCACAAGCCCCAGAGCTCTCAGCTTTGGATGAGAAAGGGTCTCTTCGAGCAGCGAAAGGCTTGGCGCCTCTCCAAGGCCTTTTTCATACCCTATTTCGGTTGGATTCAGCCCCTGACCAGCCCAGAATTGAGTCCAGAAATGGCTTTCCTTTTGAGTGCCGTAGATGTTTTCCGAGAAATAGAGAGGGGCTTTACCGGCAAAAATCGCCTGGCGGGATACCGATGTCAGAGTCGGTAGCCATGCAAACACGCTATTCTCATGAATCTTCCAATGTGGTCGTTGGTCAGATAGAACATCTCGAATCACGATCCACTGATCCAGAGCTAACCCATCCAACACACAGAGAGCGACTTTGCAAGACTTCGAGCCTTCCAGACAACGATTCAGAAACCGTGGAATATGGTGCACCATCACGGGTGGGGCCGGTGGTTGATTGTGGAGACCGCTGTAGCGCTTCCGAACCCACTCCCAAAAGGCTGCATCAACTTGAACCTGAAGATCCCTGAGCTCTTCTCCTTGCCGGGCATCGTATTGAATCCCCGACTCATGCCATAGGACAATAAGTTGCCCCCACCGGTGTGAAAACGACATCCAACCGTAATGCCTTGCCTCGGTTGATGGAATTGAACCCCTGACTGCTGCAAATAATCCCTCCAAGCGCTTCAGATTCAGGGTTGCCGGATTATCGGTACGAAGCCCCACTGCCACCCACTTGCTGGATAGCTTTTCAGATTCTCTGTGGTCAATGGGTCGCAAGATGCCATCGATAAACAGGTTGTCGATGTAAACTCGAACGTCGTGGTGATCGAACGGAATCTCCAGGGGTCCTTCGTATTCCAGCGGAGGTGCGGCTGGTGCTGCCTCCTGAACTTCGTTGCCATCTGGGCTGGCAAGGCGATCCAGAAACAGAGGCCATCGCTCTTGAATAAAGGCAAAAAAGGCGTCTCGGTCCGGGACTATGATCTCGATAGGCCAGGCGGAAAACAGGGTGTTCTTCCGAAGTGACTGTATGAAATACTCAGCCAGAAGCTGAGGAAGACGCCTGCCGCGATAGTGCCAGCGAAGCAGAGCTCGAAGGAGATCGGATGGGGTCTTGATAAGCTCGGGTGCGGTCTCGAATACATGACGGAGAACAAAATCTTTGGTCGCATTCTCTCCCAGTTCTCCAGGATGGTGCTCGAGTTGAGCATGATAGAGCGCATCCAGATCTCCTCTTTCCAGAGTGGCAAGGACCGAATAGTTGAGGGTGGGAAAGAGGTCTCCAAGGCTGAAAAACAGTTTGCGGCCGATACGAAGAACATCGTATGGAAGCCTGCAGAAGTCCTGCGATTCAATCCTTAAAAGGGGGTAGAACTCTGTTTGCTCGTTTCGATCCCACCGTGCTCGAAACCTCGATTCATAGGCGTATCGAAAGGTAATGGGGTCTTCAAAGGGAATCAATTCATAGCCGCGTTCCTGAATGCACTGAGCCATACCTTCTTCAAGCAATAAACCATCAGGGTCCGCTGCCAGAGTCAGACGGGCAAACTGAGGATGGAGCTCTTCCAGTATTCGGTTCCGCCAACTATTCATGAATTGTGCTATATCGCCACCTATCTCCCCTTACAGAATACCAGTGAGCTCTCGAAGTGTTCCACGGAAATAACAGAAGCTTGGGGAGTTGTTGTTCTCGAGGTCCATATGTGGAGAGATTCTCTCCGCCCACTCAGACTTCACTTTGCCAACCGATTGCCATCCCAGCCTGGCTAATGAGGATGATCCACCTGGATAAACTGCGTCTGCCAACTTCTCCCAGGTTCCGCAGATACTGTCGTTCAGATATGAATGGAGCACACTTTCTTTTGCATGTGGATAGGCAGCCTTAATGGCAGCCAGATCGCCCATATACCAGGCTTCTCCTTCTTCGATCGCAATGCAAAATCTGGCTTTCGGCTGAGGCGAGCAGCTCCGGAGAAGTTGTAGAAGCTCCTGACGAAATGCTTTCAGACACCTATCATCGAGGTCAGGCACGACAATCACCGCAGCGGGATAATGGCGCGGATAACCCTCAAACGTTTTGCCATATCCTCTCAGGAGACGTGAAAGCTGATCGAGAAGAAAACGTTTGGTAGGATCGGGTGTTCCTCTCAAGTCCTTTGGGATGCGTCCGATCCCCTTATAAGAGTGCACCTTAAACGTATGCTCCCTGCCAATGATCCTGGGGACAAGAATATCGAGTGCCCTTTTGCCGGACTGGTCCTCAACGAGTATCTCAAAATGCATGTTCTCACCTCACATCCAGATAATCGCTGTACCACAACCCGCCAAGGGGCAACCCTTCATCCACCATGTTCCTCACGACAGAATCTTCGCTAGCCCTCCGAATGGTCGCGAACCCATCACCTCCTTTTTCCAGTACCCAGACTTCGTCGGGATTGAGTGCATCAACGAAATAGGGCTGATGGGTAGTAATAAAAACCTGTGAGCCACTTCTCTTACCCGCTTGTTCTCGGAATTCCAC
>JADGQM010000306.1 GCA_017881795.1 Syntrophobacteraceae bacterium | reverse complement strand
GTGTCCCGATAAAGGCCGCTGATGGACAGCGGGTGGAAGATCCCCGGGACGGCAGTGGATGCGGCGACGGCTTCACACAGCCGGAGATCTTGCTGATGAGGGACGATGTTGTCGTAGGAGTCCGCAGGGCGCAGCCGGATCGCCTTTTTGCTGGCTTCCATCGCGAGAGGGTCATCCGGCAGCGGTTCGCCCATAGTTGATGCCGTGAAGCGCCAGTTGCGCCCGGTATTGAGGGTGGTGGCATTGAGCAGAAGGATGGGGACCATGGCCTTGCGACCGGCATTATCGTCCCTCGGATAGAAGTCCGGTTTCTCCCCCATGGGCTGAATCTTGAGATCGCGCATGTGGATTGGGAAAACCTTCTGAAACTCCACCCGTTCCGGCCCATAAAAAAACTCGTCGTACAATTCTGCGATGCGATCGCTGCGGGAATAATCAGGCCTCGGCATCTTGCGTATGGCATCCAGGTCGTTGAGAATCCGCATGCGGATATTTTGCTGCACACCCTCCAAAAAGCTCACCTCGATGGTTTCCACGATCGCCTTGTAATGTTCGTCGGTGATCTCGTTATCCGGCGTGGATTCCAGGAGGTTCTTGACGTGCAGGTAGTAGAGTGCTCCGATAATGGACCCCCCGGAAACCGTCGAGATCGCATAGACGTGGCGCAGCAAACCCTGCATCGCCATCTGCGCCAAGACCCCGAGGTGAAAGAGAGAGGAGCGGAACCCTCCCCCCGACAGGGCCAATCCCAACCTTACCGTCTCGCTCGATGACTTGGTGTTCGTGTCTACGGTACTCATACCATCCTCCTTTGCCCATCAATGCCATAGCCAACACGATCCCCTACAAAACAAACGCTTACCCCGGCTTGGAACGACGCTTACGGGATAATATCACGCCAACGGTATACCGGTGGAGAAATATCACGCCAACGCCGTCCTCAAAATTTCAGTACCATTCTCCCGCTCCTCAAGACCAGCAGGGGTCGCCTTCCCGCTTTGGGGAGGGGAAATGAGGCGCGAGAGCTCGGATCTTGCCCAGGGATTCTCCACGCGCTCCCATCGGAACGCCCTGAGCAAGCTCCATGATGGTTGCGTCAGCTCTTCCTGGGAAAGCCTCTCGCGGTGGCCGCTTACGGTTTCGAGATAGGGTTTCAGCGCCATTTTGGACGATGTTGTTTTCATGTTGTTCTATTTTTCTTTGGATTGGATTGTCGGGTGGGGAGCCTGTTTTTCAAAATGCACTCTCCCGAATTTTTTCGGCGATTCCATCCCTGTTCCCCTACACCTGCCTGTCAACTCAAAAAATTCGCCCTATGTGAAACACCTTGCAGACTCACGCTTTTTCGCCTATTTTTGCCGTGGCATTTGCCAAGGGAGAGTGTGAACCGTCTCAACCACTTGAGGTGAGCCTGCTCGGTCCGGATGGGGTGAGGCTCCTTCGCATCTCGTCCCGTACCTGATCGAGCAATGTCACCCGAGTAAAACCTTATTCGTGTCTTTGTGGAGTGTTCCCAATTAACTATGCCTGAGCTACTGAGCCAACGCTCAGCTTTCTGTATATCATACGAGATGTGATGATGACAGGGAACTATACAATCACGTTAGCGGTCGTGGCAGTACATATACCCATAGAGGTACACATTATGAAACCGAAGATCTATGTGGAGACAACTCTCATCAGCTATCTTACTGCAAAGCTGAGTAGGGATCTTATTATTGCAGCACACCAGCAAATCACTCAAGAATGGTGGGAAGCGCGACGACAGGCTTTCGACTTATTCATATCAGAACTGGTAATTCGTGAGGCGGGAGCCGGAGATGAGGTCGCAGCTCAAAAGCGCCTTGATGCTCTAAAGGAGATGGCCCTCCTCGAATTGAACGAAGAGACGCTATATTTGGCCAGAGAGCTTGTGCAAAAAGGCCCCACACCGGAAAAGGCAAAAGAAGATGCCATTCACATTTCTTTGGCTACGGTACACGGGATGGATTATCTTTTAACTTGGAATTGTCGCCACATCGCGAACGCTGAAATGCGCAAAGGTGTAGCATCGGTGTGTATGTCTCTGGGGTATGAGACGCCTGTCGTTTCCACCCCAGAAGAGCTCATGGGGAACTAAAGCCATGTGGGAGGACCCAATCGTTGAAGAAGTAAGGAAAATTCGTGAAGAACATGCTGCACGGTTCGGCTATGATCTCAAGGCCATTTATGATGATCTAAAAGAAGCAGAGAAACGGTCTGGACGGAAGATTGTCAGCTTCCCACCAAAGAGATTGAAAGAGAGACAGGCAGAAAGAGGTCATGATGGTTGTGCAGGATAACAAGAATGGTGTCGCGGGAGGTCGCATCACTCCCGACCGTTTTTTCTCAAACGATAAGGAGAAGACCAAGCTCAATTGGTTTCTGTTCGAGCTCGCGCTGGAGATTGAGCGGTTCATCGCCAAGGAGAAACGCTTGACGGCGCAGTTGCGTCGAGCGGGAGTCGATGACGGCAGAATGAGAGACTTTTGCGTTCACTACGCCAAGCACATGAAAAAAGAGATTCTTGACAAGCTGGCTGGAAGGATTGCCAATGTAGGGTTGGGATACCTGGAAATCGAGAGATTCTTCCCTCAGATCGGAGATCGTCTTGTGGCCCGATTACTGACGGTCGTTGGCAAGGCATGGGAGTCACAAACTGACCTATGTGCGGTCTGCCCGACGCGGTGCATCTCCGAAAGGGATAAGCGGGCGTCGATGTTTGACGATCCGGTTTACTGGGAATAGAGACAGAGCAGGGGTAATCGATATCTTTTCCGAAAGCTGCATTCAGGAAAACTCTGTAACCGAGGGGCCGCTATACCTGCAACCAGGTGGTAAGTCCCCCCACGTTCACCGGTGCGCTTACCACTGGCTCATGGCGTGGAGCCTGGCTTGTATTGCCTCGATGGTTGCCCGGTCCGGCATAAAAGGACCGGGCGGAGGCATTGGCACAGGCAGCCTGTGCGTCTGGGCGAAGGGGGTTTGAGCGACCTTCATGTTGTAGGAGAGAACCATGAGGGTCTCGAGGTTGACCACATCGAGGATGTTATAAGCCAGCAGGGTTTCCAGCGCCCGCCGGTTGTGATTTCGGCGGAACTCATCCCAGAGCAGGACCGCGAAGAAACCGTCAACCCCATCCAGATCTTCCCGATCGATGCCCAGTTGCCGCTCGCATCCTTTCAGTCCCCCGCGATATCCCTGGCTCGCCAAAACGTACCGGAGATCGATATGCGCATGGTCCATGCGGACGCGCAGGGTATTCCTGATAAATGGAACGTCAAAGCACTTGCCGTTGTAGGTGACGATTAACCGGTAGTTCCGGATGTCATCTTCAAACTGCTCAAGGTTTTCACCCTGAACGTACCAAGAGATGGTCTTGCCATCGTAGAGCGCGATGGTTGTGATGTAATCCTCCGGGGTCCCCATCCCCGTGGTTTCAATGTCGAGGTAGGCAATGTCATCCCGAAAATCCTGAAAAAGTCGCCAGTGTTGATCGGAAGGCAGGAGGTTTGTAAAAAAGTTAGGATCGTGGGCTTGGAGATGGGCGAAGGACTGATCAAGGTGATGACTCATACTGCGGATTCGTTGCGGCCCTATGGGAAGGCGTTCGCGCCTGGATTCGTCGAAGTCGTCCCAGGAATGGACTCCCAGGTCCCACAATTGCCGTTCCATGCGAATTCCAATACCCGGGATATGGCAGAAGGTATTCTTCAGCATTTCGTCTCTGTGTCAGATCTCAAGAAGTCTTGCTTCGAAAAAATCGTCCGTCACCTGAAAATGCTCATCAGGAAGCGCCACCTCCAAGTACGGCGCCACACAATAAAGTGTCCATTGCCAAAACCGTCATTCTCGCGAAGGCGGGAATCCAGAAGAAAAGCCTGGATGCCCGCTTTCGCGGGCATGACGACGGGAATTGGGACACTCATTTAGGTGGAGCTGTACTAAAGCCTTCTGAATCATTGCCGCCAGTTCACCCAACGGGGTACGAGCTGGCCCGCTCCCTTCATCTCTTTATCCAGGATTTTACAGTTGGGTTCAAGAGATGACAAGAACGACCAGTAGGTCGGGGAATGGTTGAGATGCACCGTATGGCAAAGCTCATGCAAGATGATATAGTTCACCAGATGCGACGGCAGGAAGAGCAGCTTGTAGTTCAGGCTAATCGTTCCCTTGCTTGAACAACTGCCCCACCTGGTTTTCTGGCCGCGCACCTGGATCGATTTAAAAGGGAGTCGCGTCTCAAGGCTGATCTTCCTGGTCCAGGGCACGAGATGGAACCGGCCCTGCACCTGGAGCCACCAGCGGAGTAGAGTCAGGCATGCCTTCTGGTTGCTCACCCTGCCATGCAGTTCAAGATCCGAAGGAGTCGGCTGGGTCAGTTGCAACCCACTTCCTGTTCCATTGGTGTAATGAACCGTGAAACACTTGTCGACTGCCTTCAAGACCACGGTGCCTGGGGCGATTGTGGAATGGTGCATCATTGGATGTTATTAAAACCCCAGGCTCTCGTTTATCAACACTACTTTTATCCGGCCTTTGGGGAATGACTTTTCCACAATTGACCAGGCGTTGCAGATGCGGTCCGGACTCTTGCAGTCCTCACAGTAAGCAGTTTCGACGCAGGGCGTTTTTTTGTCCAGGCGCATTGCGTTGACCGGCGCCGCATAGTTTTTCACCCGGAAGATGGCCTCATCGAGGTCGGCAACGATCTTGTTTCGCCCAATGAGTACAATCACAGTCCTCGGACCGAAGACGATGGCGCCGGCACGATTGCCAATCATGTCGAGGTTGACCAGTTCTCCGGCTTCGGTGACGGCATTCGTTCCCGTGATAAAGAGGTCCACGAGCAGGGCTTTTCTCCTGCGTTCGAGCATCTCCTCGGGCGGGATGGTGCGATCATACGTGTCGATTACCTCCAGATCGGCATTATTCTTCAGCACCTCGTAAAGGCCAGTGGCCCCAAAAGTCTGGGACCCTCCCCAGGCAATGCTTTTTGCTGCGAGCCTAGGGAAAATCTCATCCAGTACGATTTTGTGCGCCTCGGCAGCGTTCTCTGCCAAAAAAACTTCAAAATTGTTGGCTTCCAGGGCCTTTTTGACATCAGCCAACCGTCGGTGCCAATAATGCTCAATTGGTTTGTCCATCTTGCACTCCTAATCAGGAATAATGGGATGCCTGCTCATGCTCATCCGTTTACACCAGCTTCCCCAAACGATCGCCTTCCTTCAGGCCTTT
>JADGQM010000305.1 GCA_017881795.1 Syntrophobacteraceae bacterium | reverse complement strand
CACCGACTCCTTCACAGTTTTGACAAGCGCAGGCTCCATTTCCTGCGCTGTGGACGCGTGGATATCGGCGATCTGGACCAGCGTCCGTGGAAATTTCTGAAGATTCTCTTAGAGAAGAGCCGGGATGAAATCGAGCACACTATAGAAGGGATGGAGCGCGTATTACGCCCTCATGAAATGCGCCCATACCTGTTCACGGCACTGCATCTTCAGAGCCATTTCCCCCATCACCTCCTGAGCAACCACCCCGTAGCGCTCGATCAAGAAACGGTCGATCAGTATTTTGTAGAGGCGCTTTGTTCCGTAAATAGTGACACCACTTTTTTCACTGGCGTCGATCCTTGTGACCGCGCTACTCTCCACCCGTATCTCACGAAGTACCTTATCCTCTATTTCGATTCCGACTTTGAACGGGATCAGTGGCCGGAATCGATCAGGGCATTCATGCGCCGGCAACAGCCCCACCGACCGTTGCCTGCGCGGGAACGCATGGGCATGGATGATGCCTGTAAGATTTTTGGCATAACTAGGGAAGACATGTCGAAAATGAAGAGTGACGAATTGGTCAGAATGT
Organism: Syntrophobacteraceae bacterium; assembly: GCA_017881795.1. Lineage (GTDB taxonomy): Bacteria > Desulfobacterota > Syntrophobacteria > Syntrophobacterales > Syntrophobacteraceae > JADGQM01. Next base: position 4,682 of record JADGQM010000305.1, on the reverse strand, counting down.
ACCGAAGAAAGGCAAAAGATCTCCATCCCGATAGGGGAGGGGACAAGGAGTCCTTCATCCGGATGGCCGAAGCGTTTGCCTGTCTCCTGAGAAAAGGCAGTGGTTAGCGGAGCTCCTCATTGAGTATTTCGTGGACCAGGGAATAGGGATCAGCCTCTTTGTTCATGATCATCTTGATCAAAGCGTCCAGCGAAACACCCCGATTGTTAAGCCGATCCAGGATTGTCCTCAGGGTCTGATCTCTGAGGGCTTCCACGAACTGGTTGCGAGCGCGTTTCCAAAGCACTTCGTTTAGCTGTTGCGGATTGGCGCGCAAGTATTCCCTGTGTTTTTGGATGTCGCTGTAGAGCTCCTCGAGACCGCGGCCCTTGAGGGCTTCCGTCTCGACAATCAAAGGTTCCCATCCATTCTCGACGCGACGCCGCAGACCAAGTTCGATCAGGGTGCGCAATTCTCGGACCGTCTTGCGCGACCCCTCGCGATCAGCTTTGTTAACGACAAAGATGTTCCCGATTTCCATGATGCCGGCCTTGATGGCCTGCACCTCGTCGCCCATGCCGGGCACCGTCACGAGAACGGTGGTGTGAGCGCTATTGGCGATTTCCACTTCATCCTGCCCCACTCCAACGGTCTCCACGAGAATCATGTCTTTTCCCATGGCGTCCAGAACGTTGATCATGTCATTGGTGGATCGGGTTAGCCCTCCGAAGTGACCGCGCGTCGCCAAACTGCGGATGAAGACGCCACTATCAAGGAAATGTCGCTGCATGCGAATGCGATCCCCAAGGATGGCTCCGCCAGTGAAGGGACTGGTGGGGTCGACCGCGAGGATCCCGACAGTCAGGCCATCTTGCCGATAACGGAGGGCTATCTGGTCGACGAGGGTGCTCTTGCCAACCCCCGGAGAACCCGTAAAGCCAACCACATGGGCTTTTCCGGTATGGGGGTAAAGCTCTTTCAGGATATCTCGGGCGGAAGGAATCTGGTCGTCAATATCTCGGAGCAGACGTGCGGTTGCGCGCACATCGCCGGCAACAATCTGTTCAGCAATGTTCATTCCTTAAAACCTTTCATTCTCACCGCAGAGAGCGCAGAGAAAAGCGCCAAAAAACTCCTACTGCGGTTTAATCTTTCAAGCCTAACACGATTCTTTTAATACCATCTTTTAGTGCCGGGACATTGAAGTTAATCAGCAGGCCGACGTTCCATCCGCCAAGTTTGAGGCAGGTAAGAACTTGCGCTTCGTGAATCGGCAGCAGCGCCTCGACGGTCTTGATCTCAACCACCACAGAGTTCAACACCAGTAAATCAAGGCGGTAACCACAATCAAGCCTCATCTCTTTAAACACGACTGGTAATGCTCTCTGCCTCTCAAAGAGAAGTGCCCTCAGCCCCAATTCATGACAGAGACATTCCTCATACGCAGATTCCAAAAGACCCGGCCCCAATGCCCGATGCACTACCATCGCGGCCCCAATGACATCTCTTGTCACGTCATTGATCTGCATTTTCTCTGCGATCTCTGCGTCTCTGCGGTTCATTTTTTTTCGCCTATTTTCTAGGCGCCGATCCCCTCGCGCGGCTTCACATTCTCACCGACCCAGGCAGTTATCTCCTGGAGCTTGGCGCCCGGTTCGAATATTTCCTTGATCCCCATCGCTTTCAGTTTCGGGATATCCTCCAGCGGGAAAATACCGCCGCCGATGACCGTGATATCTTCTGCGCTGTTTTCCTTAAGCAGTTCCAGAATCCGTGGAAATGAATAGGTGTGAGCGCCGGAGAGGATGCTCAAGCCGATCATATCGACATCTTCCTGGATTGCGGTGCTGACAATTTGCTCGGGAGTCTGGTGACAACCCGTATAGATCACTTCAAAACCGGCATCTCGAAAGGCCCGGGCGATGACGCGTGCGCCGCGATCGTGCCCATCAAGACCTGGCTTGGCAACCAATATACGCAGATTCCTTTCTCTTTCCATGGAAACAGTCCCTCCTCTTATGTCAGGTCTAAAAACCCCGGACTCGAAAATGTCGTTTCAGTCTAAAAGGTGCCGGGATCGGAGTAGGTGCCGAAGACCTGCCGGTATAGATCGCAACATTCCTGTTCGGTTGCTCCGGCGTGAACCGCGTCAAGCAAAGCAGGCATGACGTTGTTCTCCCAGCAGGGTGGTCCTTCGCAACGCCGCTTCAATTCATCCATGGCTTTTTGGAATTTGACCTTGTCACGGTTTGCCTTGAACGCGTTGGTCCCCTCGACTTGCCGTCGCTCCAACTCCTCATCAATCTTCAAGATGAATTCCAGCTCAGGCCGCTCTGAGGGGTATTTGTTGAGGCCGATAATGATCTTTTCATCGCGTTCCAACTGTTGCTGATAATGATAAGCGGCATCGGCAATCTCCATCTGCGGGTAGTCCCTCTCAATGGCAGCAACCATACCCCCCAGTTCATCCAGTTTGCGAATATAGTCGTTGGCCTCCTCTTCCATCTTATCTGTAAGAGCTTCCACGAAGTAGGAACCCGCCAGAGGATCGATGACGTTGGTGACGCCGACCTCATCGGCGAGAATCTGCTGAGTTCGCAAAGCAATCAGCACGGCCTGTTCGCTGGGTATCATGTATACTTCGTCGAGGGAGTTGGTGTGCAGTGATTGAGTGCCGCCCAAAATGGCCGCCAGGGCTTCGGTGGTGGTCCGTATAATGTTGTTGTAGGGCTCTTGGGACGTAAGGGAGCAGCCAGCGGTTTGCGTGTGGAAACGGAGCAACATCGAGCGTGGGTTTTTCGCTTTAAAACGGTCTTTCATAAGGCGAGCCCACAAGCGGCGGGCGGCCCGCATCTTCGCAATTTCTTCAAAGAAGTCGATATGAGAATTCCAGAAGAACGATAGCCTCCCGGCGAAATCATCCACATCGAGCCCTCTTTTTATGCATTCTTCGACGTAACAGACGCCATCATAGATCGTGAAGGCCAATTCCTGAACGGCTGTTGACCCGGCTTCCCGAATGTGATAGCCGCTGATGCTGATGGTATTCCAGCGCGGTACTTCACGGGTCCCGTACTCCACCGTGTCAACGACCAGGCGTATGCTCGGTTCTGGGGGGAGCATCAGGGTCTTCTGGGCAATGAACTCTTTGAGGCAGTCGTTCTGGATGGTGCCTCCAAGTTTCTTCCGATCGTAGCCTTCGTTTTCAGCGTTGGCGATATACATCGCCCAGAGGATCGAGGCCGGTGGATTGATCGTCATGGAACTGGTCACTTCTTCCAGATTGATATGGGCAAAGAGTCGCTGCATATCCTGGATGGTGTCGATAGCCACACCGCATTTGCCACATTCCCCACGCGCCAGAGGTGAGTCGGTGTCGTACCCCATCAACGTTGGGAAATCGAAAGCGGTGCTGAGACCGGTTTCGCCATGGTTGATGAGGTAATGGAACCGGTTGTTCGTGTCTTCGGCGGAGCCCAGGCCGGCGAACATGCGCATCGTCCATAGCCGCGCACGATACATGGTGCTCTGGACTCCCCGGGTGAACGGGTAGAATCCCGGGAGGCCTATTTCTTCAAAGTAGTCTTTCTCCTTGATGTCCAAAGGAGTATAGAGCGATTTGATTTCCATGTCCGAGACCGTGGAAAAGCGTTTCAGACGTTCCGGCATTTTCCTGGTGGCGCCCTGGTATTCCCGGAGCCACTCCTGATATTCCTTCTCCATCCTGTCAAGTGCTGATTCAGAAAGCATTCTATTTCCCATCTCTTTCACCCTCCCGGCTTCTTCCCAGAACACAAAATGGTTAACCCGATGCAGAATAAGCCCTATTCAATGGATAATACCCTTGCTGCCCTTGTGGACAAACCCCATGGAACAAGAGGCACGAAGAAAGACGACATCTTACGGTTTGGAAGAATTCATCTGCGTGTGCGTCGTGTCCTTCGTGATTCAAATAAGGATCAAAGGGGAGTCTGGAGCAGGATAACGAGAATGAGATCGTGTCGCTACCCCCTGCCACATCCTGCCTGTCGCGAGAGGGGATTGGAAAGAGCACCACAACTGGGTACTCGAACACTTAAATCAGAGCGTTGCGCAATGTCAAACAAATTTTTCTTGACCGGCTCAGCTGAAGTGCGATAGTAGTGGTGTGGGCTGGGCAGTTAGTTATAATAATATCCCCAAGTCATGAGAATGTTCTGTTTATTGCTCCCCCTCGTCGGTCCTGCTGACTTTCCTTTCCGCGCCCGATTCCCCTTGGCTCGAAGTGTTTGTTAGTCTTCTTTCTTGCGGCTGGTTTTGCTGATCCACCATTGAACAAACCGCAGTTGATGCGGCGATATCAAGGCTGAATATCAGGGTCAATCCCGGTAGCTCTTTTATTTTTAAAGAGAACCAATTTGCCCAATTGAGAGATTACCCATCAAGACTTCCTTGTGCTTTGACGATGCTTCCAAGAAATGTCCACAATCTTATGCCTGCCTGATGGGTGAGTGGCTGCTGTGCGATTGGGATTTTAGGAAAGGGGGTGAGGAGCAAGTACAGACCCAAGAATTTTGATTGGCTTGTGGGGATGGGCATCAGAGCACCAACCTGACATCTACTCGAGAGGAGGGCGTTATGGCAGGACCACTTCAACCCCGTTGGGGGCAACCGCTTACTGGAATTATTTCCAATATTGCGTTTTTCCTGATTGCATGGCTTAC
>JADGQM010000304.1 GCA_017881795.1 Syntrophobacteraceae bacterium | reverse complement strand
CGGGGGGCTCTCGGACGCCATCGTCATCATGGGGGTTGTCGCCATCAATGCCGTCATCGGTTACCTCACGGAAAATGAGGCCGAACGGGCCATCGAGTCCCTCAAGAGCCTGGTCCATCCCCTGGCGCAGGTCGTTCGCGATGACGCTGCCATGGAAATTGAACTGCTCGAGGTCGTCCCCGGAGATCTCCTCGTCCTCAGGCCGGGAATCTATGTCGCTGCCGATAGCAGGCTGCTTGAGGCGACCCAGTTGAGTGTCGATGAGTCCGTGTTGACCGGTGAAAGCATGCCGGTCGCCAAGGACGCCCTGGCGATAAAGCCCGAAAACACCCCGCTCGCTGACCGAGTCAACATGGTTTTTATGGGGACCCTCATCACCGGCGGCCAGGGAATCGCCCTGGTTGTTGCCACAGGGAAGTATACGGAGATGGGGCAGCTCCAGATCCTGATCGGGGAAGCCACTGCTCCCGATACCCCCATGGAGAGGCAGTTGAGCCTGATGGGGAACCAACTGGTCGGAATCAGCGGTGCGGTCTGCGGGCTGGTCTTCGTCATTGGACTCCTCCGGGGTCAGGGATTCCTGGAGATGTTCAAGATATCCATTTCCCTCGCTGTGGCAGCCGTTCCGGAAGGCCTCCCGGCGGTCGCCACCACGACCCTGGCCCTGGGTATCAAGAACATGGGGAAGCAACATGTCCTGATCCGCCGCCTTGGCGCCGTGGAAACTTTGGGTGCGGTCCAAACCATGTGTTTTGACAAGACCGGGACGGTGACCGAAAACCGCATGTCGGTCCGGCAGATTTATGCCGGCATGCAGCGGGTGAGAATTACGGAGGGGCAGTTCCGTTCCGAGACCGGCCCCATCGATCTGAGCAGTTGCGACGAAGTGCTGCAACTGATGCAGGTCTCCGCCTTATGCAACGAGACCGAAATCAGGGAGGATGGTGAAGAGCTCATTCTGGAAGGCTCGTCGACGGAGACCGCTCTCATCCGGATGGCCATCCACGCAGGAGTCGATGTTGCCAGGCTGCGGAAGCAGTATCCTTTGCTGAAGACCAACTATCGCTCGGAAAGCCGTCTCTTTATGGGCACCCTCCATCGCGCCGAAAACCATCAAATCCTTGTCGCTTTGAAAGGAAGCCCCCTCGAAGTGCTGGAAATGTGTGACCGGCATATCAAGGGTAACGAGGAACTGCCCTTGACCGAAGAGGACCGCAACCGTATCGAAACTGAAAACGAGCAAATGGCAGGTGAGGCGCTAAGAGTCCTTGGGTTCGCCCGTTTTATCGGCCCCGACGATGAGAGTGGGGAACCTGAGAAAGGACTCACCTGGCTGGGTCTGGTCGGAATGGCAGACCCCATCCGGGACGGGGTCAAGGAGCTGATTCCGCGCTTTCATCAGGCAGGCATCGCCACCATCATGATCACCGGCGATCAGGCGGCAACGGCTTACGCCGTCGGCAAGGAGCTGAACCTGAGCAACGAAGATCCCTTGGAGATTCTCGACTCAAGCCATCTCGCCAACATCGATAGCGACGCTCTGCGGGCGCTTTCCCAAAGGATTGACGTCTTTGCACGGGTCAGTCCGGCCAGCAAGCTGCAGATCGTGCAGGCCCTTCAGAAAAGCGGGCGGATCGTCGCCATGACGGGTGACGGGATCAACGATGGCCCAGCCTTAAAAGCGGCCGACATTGGAGTTGCCCTCGGAAGCACCGGGACCGACATTGCCCGCGAGGTTGCCGATGTTGTGCTCGAGAATGACAATCTGGAAACCATGATCCTGGCGGTAGGCCATGGCCGAACCATCTACAGCAACATCAGGAAGGCCCTTCACTTCCTGCTGTCCACGAACTTCAGTGAAATCATGGTGATGTTTTTTGCCGGCGCCCTCGGCCTGGGCTACCCCTTGACGGCCATGCAGTTGCTTTGGATTAATCTCCTGTCGGACATCTTTCCAGGCCTCGCGCTTGCCCTTGAGCCTCCGGAACCCGACGTGCTGAAGCGTCCGCCGCGCGATCCCGAGGAACCGATCGTGCGGAAGTCCGATTTCAAGAGGATCACTTTCGAGGCATCGATCATCAGCGCGAGCGCCCTCGGTGCTTACACTTACGGCATCAGTCGCTACGGCATGGGCGCCAGGGCCAACTCCCTGGCCTTCCAGAGCCTCACCCTGGGACAGTTGCTCCATGCCGTGAGCTGCCGCTCGGAAACCCACAGCATCTTCAGCCAGGAAAAGCTCCCCCCAAACCGCTATCTCAACCTGGCGCTGTCAGGGTCACTGTTGCTCCAGCTTCTAACCATGCTCATTCCGGGGTTGCGAAACCTTCTGGGAGTTGGCGCCATCAGCGCTCTGGACGGTGTGGTAATCGGAGCGTCCAGTCTGCTTCCTCTGTTCGTCAACGAAGCAACCAAAACCACCGCGCAAGGGGTCCAGCAATGAAAAAAGATTTTGTCTTCAGTTCCGCCTCCGTGACCGAAGGGCATCCGGACAAACTGTGCGATCAGATCAGCGACGCGATTGTGGACCGATTCCTGGAACAGACCCCCATGTCGAGAGTCATTGCCGAGTGTGCCGTCTCATCCTCCATCGTTTTTATTGCGGCGCGGTTCACATCAGGCGCTGTGGTCGACTTCCCCACCATTGCTCGAAAAGTCATCCAGAGGGTCGGCTATGACCAGGCCGATTTCAACCCGAAAACCTGCAGCATCCTGACTAGCCTCCAGGAACTGCCGGCCGATGAATGGTGCTCCTTCGACGAACACAACCTCACCGAGGACGAAATCGAGAGGATTCACGCGCGGGACCAGGCTACCGTTTTCGGTTTCGCCTGTAATCAAACCCCTGAGCTCATGCCACTTCCCTTGTGCCTGGCCCATGAGCTTGCACGGCAGTATACTCTGACCAGAAGACAGAAGAGACTCCCTTATCTGGCTCCCGAAGCAAAAATCGATGTGGGCATCGAGTACCGAAACCGAAGCCCTCACCGCCTTCATAGCATCACCATCACCGCCAGCCAGAATAATTCCTCGCAACCCGATTTGGCGAAACTCCGCCAAGACATTGCCGACGCGGTAATCAAGCCGGTATTCGAAGGCCGCTCGCTCGGACCGGACCAGCAGACGGAACTGTATATCAACCCTGAAGGGCGCTATCTTTACGGAGGCCCTTCGATCCACTCAGGGCTAACGGGCAGGAAGAATGGGATCGACACCTACGGGGATTACGCGCGACAGAGCAGCGCAGCGCTGAGCGGAAAGGATCCCCTGCGGATCGACAGAGTGGGGGTGTACGCCGCCCGCTATGCGGCGAAGAACCTGGTGGCTGCTGGGCTTGCGGATGAGTGTGAAGTGCAGTTGAGCTATTGCATCGAGCGTTCTAACCCGGTGAGCATTCAGGTTGAGACCTTCGGCACGGGGAAGATCCCTGAAGACGATCTTGCCGTCCTCCTCGAACGGCATTTCGATTTCCGCCTCGCTGCAATCGTGAGAGCCTTTGATTTGAGGCGCCTGCCGGCACAGCATCGGGGGCTCTTCTATCAAAAGCTTGCTGTCTATGGCCACGTGGGCCGGATGGATCTGGATCTGCCCTGGGAGAAAACCGATAAGGTCCAGATTCTACAAAGTGCTGCCACGAGAAAAAGAGGAGGCAAAAAGGGGTCGAAAGCTTCACTCCCCTAATCCTTCCATTTCCTCCCCGTCGCCCACCGCTTAGGACTAGCGTTTCGACCGCTCGCCTTGGCCCTCTGCGACCACAAATTCGCCATCCCCTGGAAAAACCAAAGTGTTCCTTGATGCTGCTCGTTTCTTACGGAGTATTTTCCTTTAGACGCGGGCATAGGTATCGCTGTCTCGCTCAAACTCCTCCAAGATTTCATCGGTCATCGAAGGACGGACTTTTGGCAAGATCTGAAAGATGGTCTCGGTGGTGACTTTGTGGTCCTCCTTCTCGACGATTTCATGTTCAAAGGCAAACTGAGCCACCTGTTCAAAAAGGTACTGGATATCGGCGGGAGTGAACCTCGAGGTTTCTTTAACAATCCGCTCGATATCGATTTCACCCGTATTCAACCTGGAGAGATAGTATTGCAGAATAGTTTTTCGCTCATCATCATTTAAGCCGCCGACCGGAATGATACAGTCAAACCTGCCCGGTCGGAGCAAGGCGGGGTCCAACTGTCGAATATAGTTGGTGGCGCACACGAGCAACACCTTTTTCGCTTCATTCTTGAAGAGAGGGACCTGTTTCAGAAATTCGTTGGTAATGGACTTGTCCAGGCGATCCGCATTATCACGACAGCCCGCCAGTTCGTCAAACTCATCAATAAAAATAACGGCCTCCTCAAGTTTTCGCGCCTTTCCCATGATCCTTCTGAGGTTGGCGCCCACCTTCTCCGTGCCTTCCTCCATAAGCATACTGGGGGCAATCTCAACGTACCACCATGAGAGGACCCCGGCTATCGCCTTCACGAAATGAGTCTTCCCGGTCCCCGGAGGGCCAAAGAAAATAATACTCTTGGGAGGAGTCACCCCGTGCTTTGTGGAAATGTGCTCTTCCGTCAGCGGCAGGATGATCCTTCGCCGAACCAGTTGTTTGGGCGGTTGGGAGTCAGAGATGGTATCCCAGATTTCCCTTCCTATCTTTTGAGCCCCCATCTCAATGAGGATATCCCGCCGCTGGTAAGTCATGTATTCATCAAGCGCCTGCTCCATGTTTTCCACAAAATCTATGCATGCGGTCCGGAATCCGACGTCTCTCCCGACCTTTTCCGACAGAAGCCACTTGTGTTGAAGGATTTTCTCCCACAGGTCAGCGGCGATTTCAGGCTCAAATCTAACGCCGCTGATCTCGAAAATTTTGCCCGCACACTCTTCCGGCGAGAGATTTTCTGGGATATTTTCATTCATGCGATTTCTCCTTCTCAACTATCTAGAAGCATCAACTCTCTATGCAACGCAATATTCTAATCATTCACAAGCCCATATACAACCCCGGCGCCAACGGTTCCATCCCTGTCATTACTGTAAAAGACGATCTTAAGGCTAAGCCGTGAAGATGGCATTCCTGTTTCAGGGAAGAAAACATTCGGTGCATTCTGGTCATGAAGGGGGCTGGGCGAGCAGTCTCTGCCTTCGAGGTAATCTAACCTCTTGAGGAGTTCATACAATTTTCACACTTTTGGGCTTGGATTGATGGTAAAGGTTAAACGAGTTTCAGAAAGGCCCCTTTGATGCCGCTGATGATGAACTGGAGGCCGAGAGACAGGGTTATGAGG
>JADGQM010000068.1 GCA_017881795.1 Syntrophobacteraceae bacterium | reverse complement strand
TACGCTATTTGCATGGATACCCTGGTTACGCTTGCCGCGGTAAAGAGTTTGAGCAGCTTTGAAGCCACCAACAAGGCCATCTTTACGACTGGACCGCTGTTGAAGAAGGTGCAGGAGAGCAGGTTCTTCCTGAAGGAAGATATCGAGCATGTTCACCTGCAGCCTTTCGAGAAATCCTTCTGACCGATATCACTGACGATATCCACCGAGAATAACCGTGAGAAGGCGTGAGAATAGGCGTTGACACCACCCTGCAATTGTGCCATCATCGCGCGCGACTCTAGGAATGGGTTCCAAGGCCGCATGACCATTGGAATGTTTCCAACCATATCACGCAGAGGGGGGGTGAGGCGGGCATATCCAGGAGAAGAGGGAGGAAGCTAACCGGTTTGCAATACTTCTCTCCATGTTTCCGTTAGGTTGTTCATTTTTGGAACCATCCTGGGCGGGTCAGAGGATGGTAATGTGTAGGATCTTTTTCGCTAAAGCATCACGCTATCTTTGTTCCGGATCGCGTGGCTGTAGTCTCTTACCTCGATCTGTAGATGTTCTGCTCTCGGCGCCGCTTGCCAGTTGATGCTTTAGGAATACTTTTCTCAAATCTTATTTTAACAAAACTTTTCTCGTCACAGGCCTTGTGCCCGGTCCAGCTTCCGTTGAGTGAGGGCACGTAAATGCTGTTGTGTGGTAATGCCAAATGTCCTTGACAGCATCTACGACAGTTGCTGTCAAAAAGAGCTCAAAAAGCGATTTCTTATCACCTATCACCTAAAGAAAGGGGGGAGGAAAGGTCATAGAATCGACTGTTTTTTAAACGGCAAGGGGAGTCATTGCGAAACGATCTGATACCATACACTATCGTATCGTAAGCAATGAATGGAGATCGGGGGTTATTAATACGTCTTATTTATTAGTTCTTTTTATTCATTGAAGGGAGGGTCTAAATAATGGCGGAAGAAGTAAAAGCTACCCAACCGAGGTGGATTCCTTTACTGTGCGGGCTGATAAGCAGTACCACGTGCGGGATGCTTCTCTATGCGTGGAGCGTGTTCATTAAGCCGTTGAACACGGAATTCGGGTGGAGCCGTGCGGAGATCGCCCTGGCCTTCGCGATCTGCTGTCTGATCTTCGGGTTGATGACGTTTCCCGCAGGTCGTATCAGCGATAAGTACGGTCCGAGTCGTGTGGTTATTGCGGGCGGTATCATTCTCGGTATCGGTTTCGTCCTGTCCGGGTTTATTCAGTCAAAGTTTCAGCTTTATATTACCTATGGTGTTATTGCTGGTTTTGGAGGCGGCATTATTTACCTGCCACCCATTGCGACGGCGCCGAAGTGGTGGCCTGACCGACGCGCCCTGGCGACAGGGTTTGCCGTGGTAGGCCTCGGTCTCGGTTCGTTCCTCATGGGGCCTCTGGCCACCTATATCATTACGGACCCGACCATGGGCTGGCGGTACGTGTTCTGGTACTGCGGGGTGGCCATGGGGATCCTGGCGGTTGGAGCCGGTCTGATGCTGAAGGTCCCCCCGGCAGGATGGAAGCCCCCTGGCTGGAATCCGCCGGCGCCTCCCGCTGGTGCTGGGGCTCCCAAGGTGGTCCGCGACTGGACGCATGAGGAAAGCAAAAGTGATTCCAAGTTCTGGCTGCTGTATTTGGCCTACTTCTGCGGTTCCTTTGCGGGCTTGATGGTCATCGGTCACCTTGCCGGTTTTGGAAGGGATGCGGGTCTGACGGCTATGGCGGCTGCCGGAGCCGTAAGCTCCCTTGCTTTCAGCAATGCGGCGACGAGGGTTCTTTCCGGCTTTTTTGTCGACAAGATCGGTATTCGCGTTTACTTCGCTGTGACGTTTCTCCTGCAGACAATCGCGATGGTCGCGATTTTTCAGCTCGGCGGCAGCGTCGCTGGGTTGTCGCTCATTGCAATCCTCATCGGCTGGAACTACGGCGCCATGTTTACCTTGTTCCCGGCCACATGCCTCCAGTTCTACGGGCCGACGGCGCAGGGGAGCAATTACGGCCTTCTGTTTACGGCGTGGGGGCTTGCTGGCTTTGCCGGGCCATGGGTCGGCGGCTACCTGAAGGATATGACGGGAACGTACTACATGCCGTTCCTCTGCGCAGCGGTTCTGTGCGCCATTGGATGTATAATTCTCTTCACAACGAAGCCACCTGAGAAGAAACACATCTAGTACACACGGGCATAAGTTCGTGCATGTTTCCGGTGGGCAAGAAAAGCCTGCCCACCCTACGGAACCGGGAACGCTGTAGGGTGGGCACAGCTTCACCGTGCCCACCGGAACTAGCTACCGATTTCCGCCCAAGCGTAATAGTCTCTGGGTTACGAGGACAGGAACTTTAATCAAAGGCGCCCTGGTTCATCCGGGGCGTCTTTTTTTTATGGAATTTACAGCATCAATATCTTTAGAGGCTGTCTGAAAATTCAAATTTTGCGCAAAACTCGAAGGGAAAATCCCCCCGACCCACCTTCAGAAGAGGGGGAGAGCTCGTTCGCCCGCTCGTTCCCAAGCTCCAGCTTGGGAATGCAGGCACGGAAGCTCCAGCTTCCTGTGCGTCTTGAGTATCATGAGGTATCCACGAGTCCGACGAAGCTGGAGCTTCCAAGCAAGTGGGTTCCCAAGCCAGAGCTTGGGAACCAGCTTTATAGGGAATTATCCAGACAGGCTCTTCGCAAACAAAAACCCCCGTGGATGTGAATTCCCGGGGGTTTTTGTGTGGACGAACGCGGGAGCGCGGTTTTTTCCTGCGCCCCAGCCGCGCGGGCGTCACAACTGCTACTCCATCAACACCGGCTCGCGCATAATTCTTTCAATTGCCTGGCGGGCCGATGCCGCGAGGCGGGGATGAGTCTCGGCAAGGGATTCAATCTGGCGGAGATGGTCTGCCGTTCGCAAGACCACCATAGCAAGATCCCCCTCATCCATCCCGGAGACTTCCCGCACTTTTTCCCAGGAGTCTCCCCGCGCCCAGTAGAACACCGTAACGACGGTCCAAAACGGCAGCGGCGGAGTCGAAAACCCTTCCGCTTGCAACCGTTCCCGTAAACGCTGGAGACCCTGGAGCATCTTGAAAAAAGGTTTGGCGACCTCGGGGTATTTCCAGACCAGGGTAGATAGCTGAATGTCACCGGGCCGTTCCCGGTCCATGACAAAGGGTGCGATGAGCGCCGCCAGCAGTTCGGGATTTTCGGCGGGAAAGACATCCTTGCGGATGCCTTCAGAGATCAGCAGCGGCTGGTCCAGCCGCAACTTTGAAGTCCACAAACCATCCTCAGTCAGCTGGCCTTGCTCGTTCACATAGCCTTCCTCCTGGAGAATCCGGTAATGCTGCAGGAATGATCTCCACAGCTGCTCTTGGATGGTGTCCATGTGTGAGAGTTGGGCAAAATACTGCTGCACCGCTGAGGAGAAGGGGTGTGAGGTCGGTTTCTGACAGGGGCCAAAAAGGGAGCATGAATCACACGGCAGGGCGGCTTTCGTCGTGGCCAGCCCGGTGAGGTCGCGGGCGGCCACCTCGAGCGGCAGCCATTTTTCCGCATCCGATCCCTCTTTCCCGGGATGATGCTTCTTTGAGGTCATCTGAGAAGCCAGCTCCTCCCATCCTTCCCGGTCTTTTGAAGAGGGGAGGCTCCCGAGCTTTTCCGCAAGCGCGCGGATGCGCTGAAAACTCACTTTGTAAGTGCGGATGCGCCCTCTTCGGTAGCGCATCGGGAAGGCAAGACGAACGGCTTCAATGGTCTGTTGCTCCCTCTGCGGGAGGGAGATGACGGCATAAGGGGTTCCTCGCCCGCTGAGGAAAATCCTGCCGGGAACGAGAAGATCGTAAAACGAATGGATGGAAGCCTGGCGCTTCCAGAGTTTTCGAGCTTTTCGCGTTTGTTCTTTGAGGAAGCCGTACTGAGGGCGAATTTCTGCCAGTTGCTCCAGAGAGCCGCACGCGGTTTGTGGCAGCCACTGGTTGAGCGCTTCCTTTGCTTCCAGCATTTCCTCGCTGATCTCGGTTTCTCTTCTGAGATTCTGGAAAGTGGCGAGGGAAGAGGAGAAAAGGGTGGCAATTTCATCCGGTCGGTGGGAGAGGAGCAAATTAAGCGCCATGGAAAAGTTGATCCGGATCTGGCTGTTGATGCCATCCGGTGGTGATTTGAGCAAGTCATGGATGAGCTGCGGATCTTGATGCGGGCCGGGTAAGACGAGGACAAAGCCAATCTCATCCATGCTTCGGCGGCCGGCGCGTCCCGTCATTTGCAGCAAGTCAGTGGCCGTGAGTCCGGCAAATTCACGGCCGTTGAAACGGTCGCTCTGGCAAATCACTACCGTGCGGGCGGGGTAGTTCACGCCGGCAGCCACTGTCGAAGTGGAAAAGATGGCTTCCAGGTATCCTTCCTGCATGAGTCTTTCAAGGAAAAGCTTCCAGTGGGGCAACTGGCCACCATGATGGGCTCCGACCCGGGCGTATTTCAGGATCGAGAGATGCTGATGTCGCCGCAGGAAAGGGAAGTCCTCCAGAAGCTCGTCGAGGCGTTGCTTGAAGAGTGCCGAACTCTTTGCACCATCGCTTTCGGGAACCGGATGGCAGAGGAAAATAGCCCTTTCGCAATCAGCACGTGATTTGAGGAAAAAAATGGCCGGAAGCAAATTAGCCTGCCGCAGCGTTTGCAGGACTCTCGGGATGTTTGGAAAATCGTTTTTGGGGAATGACTTGCTGTCAACAGTTCGGACTTTGGCAAAGAGTCCCCGCCGGGTGCTGAGCGGGCTCAGTTCTCCATTGGGAAAAAGAAACAGGGGATAAAGCGGCACCGGCCGGTCATAGGCTGCAACCCAGGTACATGGTGTAGACCGAAGCCACTCCAGCCAGGAACAGATTTCCTGCGCATTTTGGATGGTTGCGGAGAGCAGCAGAAGCTTCACCCGTGAGGGCAGGTAAATGAAAACTTCTTCCCAAACCACTCCTCGATCTTCGTCACCAAGAAAATGGGCTTCATCCAGGACTACGAGGTCTTCTTCGAGGTCTTCGCCCCGGTGCATCGTGTCATAGAGTTGATTCCGGAGGATTTCGGTCGTGCCGACAATGACCGGGGCCTGCAGGTTTTCTTTCCGGTCTCCGGTGAGAATTCCGACGTTGTCCGCGCCGAAAAGTTGTGAAAATTCCTCATATTTTGAGTTAGAAAGAGCCTTCAGCGGGGAGGCATACCAGCTCTTGCCACCGCTTTGCAGTGTCCTTTCGATGGCCTTGATGGCGATGTAAGTCTTACCAGCGCCGGTGGGAGCGGTCACCAGCACATCCGCCCGCTCCAGGGCCTCAAGAGCCTCCAGTTGAAAGGGATCCGGGATGAAGGGTTGAGGGTGAGGAATCCGGATGCGGTCGAGAACGGGATGAAGGTTCCGGTGTATACGTACGGAAAAGGCTTGGTCTGAGCCACTCAACGGGCCCACCGACGGTCTCTTGGCGGAATAGGGTTTTTTGTGAAGGAATTTTGGTCGTGAAGTGTTCCTCAAATGTATATCCTCAAGTAATCTGCTTCCGTTTGAGTTCATTTTTCCACTATTATCCACTATTAACGCGAGAAAGCAAAGACCTATCGTGACCTTTTCGAGGGTGCATGCCCAGCCTTGTAAGGGAAGCGAATAGCTGATAGAGTCACATTCGGCTGACAGGACAACTTTCATAAGGGGAAGATGGCACTATGAAAATCGCTATTATTGGAACCGGTTATGTGGGACTGGTCAGCGGGGCTTGTTTCGCAGAGTTTGGTCATGAGGTCACATGCATCGACAAGGATGAAGCGAAGATCGGCATCCTGAAACAAGGTGAGATTCCTATCTATGAACCAGGCCTTGAGTTTTTGGTCCAGAAAAATGTGAAGGCCGGGCGCCTCGTCTTTTCCACTGATTTCAGCCCCGGGGTGCCGGAAGCCCAGGTGATTTTTGTTGCTGTCGGGACGCCTGCCTCACGGCGCGGTGATGGGTATGCCGATCTCAGTTACGTGTATGAGGCAGCGCAGCAACTGGCTCCCTATCTGCAAGATTACACGGTTGTCGTCAACAAGAGCACAGTGCCGGTTGGCACTGCTCGCCAAGTCGCACGCCTCATTACCGCAGCGAATTCCAAGGCCGATTTCGACGTGGCCAGCAATCCCGAGTTTCTGCGAGAAGGGGCCGCAATCCGTGATTTCATGCATCCTGACCGGGTTGTCATCGGGCTCGATTCAGCGAGGGCGGAAGAAGTCCTCAAAGCAATTTACCGACCCCTTTATCTCCTTGAGACGCCGTTTGTCATTACTGGGATCGAGACCTCCGAGTTGATCAAGTATGCAGCCAACGCCTTCCTCGCCACGAAGATCAGTTTTATCAATGAACTGGCGAATATTTGTGAAGAAATCGGGGCAGATGTTCAGGACGTGGCGCGGGGAATCGGGCTGGATGGCCGGATTGGAAAGAAGTTCCTGCACGCAGGGCCGGGTTATGGGGGGTCATGTTTTCCCAAGGACACCCATGCCCTTCTGCGCATTGCCCAGGAACATGGCGTTGCGAGTCGGATTGTGGAGGCGGTGATTGAAGTCAACGCGGCTCAGAAAGCACGCATGGCAAGAAAGATCAGGATCGCTCTGGGCGGCAGCGAAGCCGGAAAAACGCTCGCCGTCCTCGGCCTTGCGTTCAAGCCGGAAACCGATGACATCCGGGACGCCCCGGCGCTCACCATCATTTCGACTCTGCTCGAGCATGGGGCCGTGATTCGCGCTCATGATCCGGCGGCCATGCGCGAAGCTGCTAAGGTGCTTGCCGATGTCAAGTACTGTGCGAATGCTTACGAGGCTTGCGAAGGGGCCGACGCCCTGATCCTCATGACCGAATGGAACGAGTATCGAGCTCTTGACCTCGACCGGATCAAGACCTTGTTAAACGAGCCTATATTCATCGATCTTCGAAATGTTTACCCGGCAGATATGGTGCGGGAGAAGGGATTTCGCTATCACAGTGTTGGCCGGGGGGCTATGGTTTAAAATAGTGGTATAAGTGTATGGGATTAGTCAGGGCGGTATTGGTGACTGTCGCAGCTTTTGTTTCACTGGTATGCTTCGGGCAGACGAGCTATTCTGCCTCGGGATTGTTGGCCGCCGACAGCGCCAAGGCTGAGCGAGCGGAATCGCTTCCCACCGGCCCAACCCATTATGACATCACCATCGTCAAGACTTATCCCCATGATCCAGAGGCCTTTACTCAAGGGCTGGTCTATTCTGATGGGTTCCTCTATGAGAGCACCGGCGCTTACCAAAGTGCCTCCACTCTGCGCAAGGTGGATCTTGAGACGGGTAAGGTTTTGAAAGATCAAACGCTTCCACGCCAATATTTTGGCGAGGGTCTGACCCTGTGGCGCGAGACGTTGATTCAGTTGACCTGGCGTTCTGGAATTGGCTTCGTTTATGAGCGGGATACCTTTCAGAAGGTGGATGAGTTCCAGTACAAGGGCGAGGGTTGGGGGATCACTCATGACGGCAAGTCGCTTGTCATGAGTGACGGCAGTGCCGTGCTGCGCTTTCTCGATCCCGAATCCTACCAGGAAATGAGGCAAGTCGTGGTGCTTGACGAGCACCTCCCCATCCGGAACCTGAATGAATTGGAGTACATCAAAGGTAAGATATTTGCCAACATCTGGCAGAAAGACACGATCGCCATGGTGTCGCCAGAGAACGGAAAGGTGCTCGGATGGATCGACCTCTCGTCGCTACGGAACGCTCTTGGCCCTGTCCAGAAGGCGGATGCCCTGAACGGCATTGCCTATGACGCGGTCCGTGACCGCATCTTCGTCACCGGGAAGCTGTGGCCGAAGCTTTTTGAGATCAAACTCGTGCCCAGGTGAAAAAGTGATCAATGGTCCCCTCAATTCGAATCACGGCAGCCAACGATATGCCGGTCAATGCCAGGGGCGATTTTGTGCTCTATTGGATGACCGCCTTTCGCCGAAGGGACTGGAACTTCAGCCTGCAACGGGCGGTTGACTGGGCAAAAGAACTGGGGAAGCCCCTGGTCATTCTCGAAGCCTTGCGGTGTGATTATCACTGGGCGAGCGACCGGCTTCATGGCTTCATTCTGGACGGCATGAGAGACAACCAGCGGCATTTTCGCGAAACCCCCGTGTTCTATTTTCCCTTCGTCGAAAAGCGGAAGGGAGAGGGAAAAGGCCTGCTCGAAAAACTGGGTTCCTATGCCTGCCTCGTCATTGCCGATGACTTCCCGGCCTTTTTCCTGCCCAGGATGGTCAGGGCCGCCGCAAGAGCCCTGAAGGTGAAGCTTGAAGTCGTGGACTCCAATGGCTTGCTTCCTTTGAGGGCCACGGAGCAGGTCTTTGTCACCGCTTTCTCCTTTAGAAGATTCCTGCAAAAGAACCTGCCGGAACACCTCGGTCAGCTCCCGGCGGCGGATCCTCTGGCTGGTGCGTTCCTGCCGGCTTTGACCGCCCTTCCAGAGGCGATTACGGCCCGTTGGGAACCGGCTCCAGACGCTATGTTGAAGGCCACTCCGGAATGCTTGAATGCCCTGCCTATCGATCACCAGGTTCAAACTGCGCCCCTGCGCGGCGGTTCTGATGCCGCCCGAAGCACGCTCCGGACCTTTCTCAGAGAAAAGTTGCATCCCTATCACATGGTGCGAAATCGTCCGGATGAGGATGGCGCCAGTGGCCTCTCTCCTTTTCTTCACTTTGGTCACATTTCGGTTCACCAGGTGATCGCTGACCTGATTGAGCGGGAAGACTGGACTCCTGAACGGTTGAGTGTAAAAGCCACAGGAAAGCGTGTCGGTTGGTGGCGCATGGATGAAGGCGCCGAAGCCTTCCTCGATCAACTGATCACCTGGCGTGAGCTGGGGTTTAACATGTGCTCAAAGAGGGAGGATTACGATCAGTTCGAATCACTTCCGGATTGGGCCCAAAGGGATCTGCTCGACCACGCCGGCGACGTCCGCCCTTATGTTTACTCTCTCGATGAGTTTGAAGCGGCGAGCACCCATGATCCGCTATGGAATGCGGCGCAGCGGCAGCTTTTGCTCGAAGGACGCATGCACAACTACCTGAGGATGCTGTGGGGGAAGAAGATCCTGGAATGGTCCCCGTCTCCTCAGGACGCCCTGGCGGTCATGATCGAGCTGAACAACAAGTATGCCCTGGATGGTCGCGATCCCAATTCCTACACCGGTATCTTCTGGGTTCTCGGTCGGTACGACCGACCCTGGTTTCCGCAGCGTCCGGTTTTTGGAAAGATTCGATATATGAGCTCCGCGAATACGATGCGGAAAGTCAGGGTCGAAGAGTACCTGTACCGTTACGCATAAAACTCCCTACTTCTTCCTTCCCAGTTCCGCCGAACGCGCTGTGGCGGCCTCGACGGCGCTTAGGAAGGCGCCACGAACTCCGCGATCCTCAAGAATTCGCAGCCCCCTGATCGTAGTGCCACCGGGCGAGGTGATGAGGTCCTTCAGTTCGGCCGGGTGCTTACCCATTTCTTGAGCCATTTTTGCGGTTCCCACTGCGGTCTGTAAAACAAGCTCGCGGGCAACCTGACGGGGGAGTCCCATGAGCACGCCCGCATCGATGAGACTCTCCAGAACGAGGAGGAAATATCCAGGTCCGCTGCCGCTCAAGCCGGTAACCGCGTCCAGTAAGGTCTCGTCAACCTCAAGCGCTCTCCCGATGGCCTGAAAGAGTGCCAGCGCCTGCGTCATGTCATCATTGGTAACTCCTGGACCTCGCGCCAGCGCGGAAGCTCCTTCCAGGACCAGAGCCGGCGCATTGGGCATCACCCGGATGATGCGCGCTCCCGGCAGCAGCCCTTGACTTAGGGCTGCAATGGGAACCCCTGCAGCAATGGAAATCACCAGAGGGTGATGGTGAAGGTGCGAGCGGATTTCGCTCAGGGCGACTGGCATCACTTGCGGCTTGACGGCAAGGACCATCAGGTGGCTCGAGGTTGCCAGATGCCCGGCATCAGGGCTGAGTTGAATTGCGTAGTTGCTACTCAGATGCTGCATGCGAGCAGCACTGACATCGAAGACGTGGATTTGATCAGGCGCCAGGAGCGAAGCCCCAACCAGCCCTTTGATTAGGGCTTCACCCATATTTCCGCCGCCAAGGAATCCAATGCTGAGGTCTTTAAACATCGCGGTCTCCTTCAAGAGGGTTGAACATCGCCTGGAGATCGGTGATCAAAGATGAGTACCCAGGGTCACAAACCAATGATCAGTTTCGATGAAATGCGTCGACCACCAGGCGTGAAACGTGAACGGACAACTCTGTTCAGGCTGCCATTACACTAGCCTTGGCCCCTTGACGCAAGAGAAAAAATGTGTGACGAGTAATACTGATCACAAGTCGGTGCTCAGGCTGGCGGCATCGTCGGGCTCAGAGCGTTTTGGCCATTTTCTGGCCACTGATCATTGGCGACGGATCACTATTTTCATGGGAAACGGTCTGAGGAGATGGGGCTGATATGTCTCGAGTTGCTTTCAAGAAGGCTTGTCCAAACTGCAGCAGCCGCAGATTCAGGCGCATTGAACGGAAGCCTTGGATGCGCTATCTGCCACAGAGCAAGTACTATCGGTGCAATCAATGCCGGACTTATTTACTGGTGCTTTATGATCGACTGAGCTGGAGGGTGGACTGAATGCGACCGCTTAGTGCAGCGCAGCAGAAATGGGTGTCCGAATTTAGCTCGTCATACCGGCAAAAGCCGGTATCCAGGTAGTTTTTCTGGATTCCGGTTTTCACCGGAATGACGCGTCAGGATTGTGGTCACTTTATTGTGCGGAGCTGTACTTAGCGGCGGGTTCGGATTACCTCGTTGGGAAAGGTCCGGAAAGTAAGGTGAACGCGAATCCAGGTGTTAGGGTTGGCGACGGGTAAGGGATTTCCCGATAGATCCTGAAAATTCCCCAGGGCGTGGATCGTAGTGGCGCCATCGTTACCCAGAAAATGCAATTTCATTCCAGGCAGAAGGCGGCTTCGAACCTCGATGTAGGTCCAATCTTCTCCATCATTGTGGGGGCTTAAGGATGTTTCCCAGCGGCTCTGGGGCGCCGGCCTCACAATTCCAGCCAAGGTGTGGGTTTGGACATAGCTGGTCGCGGTTTCTACCCCCTGACATGCGGCTGAATCACTAAAAAGCAAGCCTCTGGTGTAAGGACGATGACTCACCCAGGCAAGGTCTTCGCGCCATTTTCGGTCCACTTCGAAAATCTCGGGGGCCTCCCAGTACCTGTCGATGGCTTGCCGGTAGGTGCGGATGACACTGGCGAGATAGAGGGCGCCTTTCATGCGCCCTTCAATCTTGAAGGCATGCACCCCGATCGCCATTAACTTCCCGAGATGTTCCAGAAGGCAGAGGTCCTTAGAGTTGAAGATGTAAGACCCCCTCGAGTCTTCCCGGATGGGGAAATATTCCCCCGGTCGTTTCTCTTCGACCAGGCTGTAAGACCAGCGGCAGGGCTGCGTGCAAAGGCCGCGGTTGGCACTCCTGCCGTTCATGAAGGCGCTGAGCAGACAGCGGCCGGAATAGGCGATACACATGGCTCCATGAACAAATACCTCAAGTTCAATCGCAGCGACTTTTTGAATTTCCTGCACCTCTTCGAAGGTGAGCTCCCTGGCCAAGTTAATTCGGCAAATTCCCTGGTTTTGCCAGAATTGGACACTGAGGGAGTTGGTAGTGTTTGCCTGCGTGCTCAAATGCAGAGGCGCCTCGGGCGCCCAGCGTTTTGCGAGGAGCAGAACCGCGGGGTCACTGACGATAATGGCGTCGGTGCGGATCTCCTGTAGATACTGCAAGTAACGGGGCAGAGTCTCCAAATCGAGTTCTCTGGCAAAGGCATTAACGGTGACATACAATTTTTTGTCCAGGTGGTGAGCAAGGTAACAGGCTTCAGCCAGTTCTCCGGAATCAAGGTTTCCGGCATAGCTTCTGAGGTTGTACTCTTTTCCTCCCACGTACACTGCATCCGCACCGTAGAGAAAAGCAATGCGGCATTTCTCAAGGCTGCCCGCGGGGGCAAGAAGTTCCGGTTTACGCGGCCGATCTTTCGTACTCAAGGAATAACCTTCGTGTCGCTCATTGCTCAAAGATCCATCATCAGTTTGACAAAACCCATAGGGGCCTGTACTTATCATCCAACAGGACACTGGCACAAGGGGATAAAAACCATTTTGAAAAAGTCGCCTGGTTTCCTGATAGAGTGACTGGGTGAAAAGAGCTCCGCGACCTCAGAGATGGATCGTCAAGTATGGATGAAGAACGAATCGCCTGGCTCGGTCTGAAACTGATTTCCGAATTGGGGAATCGTTCGCTGCTACGGCTGCTGCGGCACTTTCAAACGCCGTCAGCCATCTTACAAGCTGGCCCCGGCGATCTTGACGCCGTTCCCGGACTTAGAGAAAAGGCGCGTCTCGCCCTTATCAATAAAATCATGATTCGTTCGCCCGAGGCGGAATGGGTGCGGCTGCAGGAAGAGGGAATTAACCTGCTGTGCTTAAATGATCCCCAGTATCCCGCAAATCTTGCAGCGATCCCGGATCCTCCGGCAGTGCTTTTTGTGAGGGGTGCGCTGGAGGCAAGAGATCTCGTCTCGGTCGCGGTGGTTGGGTCGCGGGCAGCTTCTCCCCCCGGGCTGATTTTTACCGAACGACTGTGTGGCGATCTGGCGCAGGCGGGGGTAACGGTTGTCAGTGGGCTGGCAGTCGGCATCGATAGTGCGGCCCATCGTGGATCTCTGAGGGTCCGGGGGCGTACCCTGGCAGTGCTCGGTTGTGGTCTGGACGTGGACTATCCTCGTGGGAATGCCAAATTGCGCAGAGAAATATCCCAATCAGGCGCCATCCTTACGGAATTCCCTCTGGGGACGCCTCCCGCTGCGGGGCATTTTCCCATGCGCAACAGGATCATCAGCGGGCTGGCTCTCGGCGTGGTAGTGGTCGAGGCCGCCCACCGCAGTGGCTCCCTGATCACCGCCCGCCTGGCTTTGGAACAGGGCCGGGAGGTTTTCGCCGTTCCCGGGATGGTGCGCCATTATCAGAGTGTTGGTCCGCATCGGCTCCTGAAGCAGGGCGCAAAACTGGTCGAAAGCGCAGAAGATATTTTGGAAGAGATCCGACCTCTGATTCGCCCGAGCTGGGCGCCCAAAGCTGAGGCGGAAAATGCTGCCGGCTGCCAAGCCACTACCGAGGAGGAAGCGGCCTTACTCCAAACCCTGGATCTGCATCCGCGACATATCGATGAAATATGTCGCTCATTGCAATGGCCGGTGTCCCAGGTTATGTCTGTACTCCTGGCGTTGGAACTGAAGGGCGCAGTCGTGCAACTGCCGGGAAAATATTTCGTGTGCAAAGGATAGCTTGATGTCGAAGTCGTTGCTAATTGTAGAGTCTCCCACCAAAGCGAAAACCCTTGGACGGTATCTCGGGAAGGATTTTGTGGTAAAGGCCTCCGTGGGTCATATCAAGGACCTTCCCAAGAATAAACTTGGAATTGACCTCGAAAAGAATTTCCAGGCAGATTATCAGATCATTAGAGGGAAGAAGAAAATCATCGATGATTTGACTGCGGCCGCTGCCAAAGCCAATGCCATTTATCTGGGTCCGGACCCGGACCGAGAGGGGGAAGCCATTGCCTGGCATATCGCAGAGGAAATCCATGCGAAGGAGAAGCCCATCTATCGGGTGCTCTTTTATGAACTCACCCAGAAAGCCATTCAAGAAGCACTGGCTCACCCGAAGGAACTGAATCGAGAGCGCTACGAAGCGCAGCAGGCCAGGCGCATCCTAGATCGTCTGGTGGGTTACCAAATCTCTCCGATCCTCTGGCAAAAGGTGAAGCGAGGCCTGAGCGCCGGCCGAGTGCAATCAGTCGCTCTGCGGTTGGTATGCGAGCGCGAAAAGGAGATCCGGGAGTTCACTTCTGAGGAATACTGGACGATTGAAGCTGACCTCTTGCCTGGGGTGCTCAACGGTGACGCGAAAAGTGATGCTCAGAACCGTTTCACCTCGCATCTATGGCGTTGCCGAAAGAAGAAATGCGTCATTTCTTCGGCTGAGGAGGCAGACAATCTGGTGCAAGCCCTCCGCCCTCTCAGTTATCGAGTAAGCAAGGTTGATCTCAAGAAACGGCGAAAATACCCCGCTCCTCCGTTCATTACCAGCAGCCTGCAGCAGGAAGCCGCACGCCGTCTGCGCTTTTCGGCCAAACAGACGATGCGGGTCGCACAGAAGCTGTACGAAGGGATTGAGCTGGGGAATGATGGAGCTGAGGGCTTGATCACGTACATGCGGACTGATTCCACCCGCTTGTCACCCGATGCAGTCCAGGCCGCGCGAAACTATATTTCGGCGGCGTGGTCAGAGGCATACCTTCCGGGCAAGCCCGTCTTCTACAAGGCCCGGGCGGGCGCTCAAGACGCCCACGAAGCGATTCGCCCGACGGATGTTCAGCATACTCCCGATAAGGTGGCGCCGTACTTGAGCAAAGAGCAATTAAGCCTGTACACGCTCATCTGGAAAAGGTTTATCGCCTCCCAGATGGCGCCCGCCCTGATTGCGCAGAAGACCGTTGACATCGCGGCCGGCGAATTCTTGTTTCGTGCCACGGGTTCGACCGTCGAATTTCCTGGATTTATGGTGCTCTACGTGGAAAGTCAGGAGAACGGAGATGCCGGGAAAGACGGCGAAGCCTTGCTGCCGACACTGGCCGAAGGACAGGAGCTCACGCTGCTTGAGCTGAAATCAAAGCAGCACTTCACCCAACCCCCGCCGCGCTATTCCGAAGCGAGTCTCATCAAGGAACTGGAGGAGCTCGGCATTGGCAGACCCAGCACCTACGCCACGATCCTTTCCACAATCCTGGAAAGGGAATATGCGACCTTGCAGAAGCAGCGACTGCATCCAAGCGAGCTGGGGTGGTTCATTAACGGTCTCTTAGTCCAGAACTTCCCCAATATCATCAATACCGAGTTTACGGCTAAAATGGAGAAGAGCCTCGATGAAATTGAGCGAGGTCAATATCCCTATCTCCAGCTTCTTGATGAATTCTATCGGCAGTTCTCCGGGACCCTGCAGAGCGCGCAGAGCAACATGTTGAATTTGAAAGGGGTCGGCTGGCCTACAGAACTGACATGTCCTCGCTGCCAGCGCGGACTTCAGATCAGGTGGAGCCGCAATGGTCCCTTCATCGCTTGCAGTGGTTATCCGGATTGTTCTTTCTCGTCAAACTATGAACGGGATGAAAAAGGAGGAATCCGGCTGCTGGAAGAAAATGAGTCATCCGGCGAGACTTGTGACAAGTGCGGCCGGCCCATGGTTTTAAAACGGGGGCGGTTCGGGGTCTTTCTTGCCTGCAGCGGTTATCCTCAGTGCCGCAACACACAGTCGGTGAGCACCGGCATCCCATGCCCGCGAGAGGGTTGCGGCGGCCAACTGGTGGAACGTGTTGGGAAGACCGGGCGGCACTTCTACGGCTGTAATCAGTTCCCCAAGTGCAAGACCGCAGTCTGGGGAAAGTTAGTCCAGAAGACTTGCCCAGGGTGTGGTGCGCCGGCGCTTCTTGAAAAGCAGGGCCGAGGGGGTGATCAGAAATTGGTGTGCATCAATCCAGCATGCAAATATCAGGAAAAAGCTCCCCCGATAGATCAACCCAAAACTCTGGAGGAATAGAATCAGTGCCCTTTACCATTCCGTTCATTGCGCAGGAGGTTTTCGTTTTCCTTGTGGGCTGCTGTCTCATACCGCTATGCCTGTTCACGAGTTCGTGCCGGGTTTTCGTCCCCCGCCCCATCACCCCGGGCGTGCAG
>JADGQM010000303.1 GCA_017881795.1 Syntrophobacteraceae bacterium | reverse complement strand
ATGCTGAACGTGTGCCGCAAATTTTTCAACCGTACTTTTCTGCTTTTCGTCCATCGCTTTTCACCTTGAATTAGTTACCAATACGTTCTGTTACGTCCTGCGACGAGAGCTCACCTGGATCAACTCATCGCGTCCATCCCATGCATCGTGGCAAATAGGGTCCGTCCAAAAATAACTTGCTCTCATTTTGACCTTATTTCAAACCACGAAGGACACGAAGAGCACGAAGAAATCACTTCGTTTTCTTCGTGCTCTTCGTGAAAAAAAGAAGTTTATTTTTGGACATCCTCTTATCATGCCTCGATATCACCTGCGAACAATGAAAATTAGCCCATGAAAGTCAATACCCCAGCTGAGCACTCTTGACAGATGGCTCAGCCTTCGGCTGTGATCCCAGAGGCATGTTTGGAACAACGGCGCTCATAATAATCTCTAACTCGGCGTCGGGCAATGCATAGGGCAACAATTTGTTTGGCAGCGTTGCCTGACATACCTCGGGCGTCCGGCAATGTTTGTTTGGCGTGACGCGCTGCTAACGGTCAAGGATGGAAAAGTGACGACAACTCATGTATCATGGGCTCGAAGTATCTCTACTAACCATTGACCACTATTTTTTGCCAACAAGGAGGTCCACCATGATGAAACTGCTCGCATTGGCCTTTGTTCTTGTTCTGATTTCTGCTTTTGCTGCCACGGCTCAGAAATACGAGACCGATGTCTTCGAGACCTCTGCCGGAAGCCTAAAGATCACTTTCCTGGGACACGCCTCGCTCATCTTCACGCTCGGGGAGAAGACGATTTATGTGGATCCGGTGAGTCAGTGGGCCGATTTCAGTCAGTTTCCCAAAGCCGACCTCATCCTCCTGACCCACGAACACTCCGACCACCTGGATCTCAAAGCACTTGACCTGCTGCGCACGGACAAGACGGTCCTGGTGGGGTCGGAAGCCTGCGCCAAAGAGGTCAATGGAATCAAGGTCATGCGCAATGGCGAGGCACAAACCATTCAAGGCATAAGCATCGAGGCGGCGCCGGCCTACAACATCGTCCACATGCGCAGCCCCGGGCAACCCTTCCACCCGAAGGGCAGCGGCAACGGATATGTGCTGACCTTTGGTGACAAGCGAGTTTACGTGGCGGGCGACACCGAGAACATCCCGGAAATGGCGCAGCTTAAGCATATCGACATTGCCTTTCTGCCCATGAATCTACCGTACACCATGACCCCCGAAATGGTGGCCGATGCGGCCAGAAGCTTCCGCCCCAAAATCCTGTACCCCTACCATTATGGGAATACGGATACCGCCAAGATCGTGGATCTGCTGAAGGGCGATAAGGAGATCGAGGTGCGCATTCGCAAGTTGAGTTAGATGACTGCCTCGCTAGAATTTGGTGGCCAGCCAATCACACGTCTTATAGAGCATGCTCTCATAGATTTCCTGCTGGCTTACCGCGACCGCCCTTGGGACATGGAACGAATGGTCGCCACCCTCGATGGTCTCCAGCTCCCAAGAGGCTGACAGGCGGGAAAGAACCGGTTGCAGGCGGCCCAAATAAGACAAAAACCAGGTGAAGGTTATAAGATTTCTCCTGCGTGGCTGTAAAGATTTCTTTAAGAATCGAAGAGCAGGCAGCACCCTGACCGGCACTTCTTAGGAAAGGTGGCTATCTGCTAATGCAAAGAGCCAGTCATTCACCCGAGGGAAGCAACGATGGGCGTCTCTGAGAATTTTATGCCGTCCCTTACCGTGCTTTTAGTAGACGACGAGCCCAATATTCGCAAGGTGCTTGGCATTTCGCTTGAGGCAGAAGGGCATCACGTTACGGCTGTCAGTAATGTGAAGGATGCCTTGGGCGAAGCGAGACGGCGATGTTTTGACCTGGCGCTGGTGGATTTGCGCCTGGGCACCGAGTCGGGCATGGAGCTGATTACGGCTCTGCGCGCGCTCTGCTCCTGGACCAGAATTGTGATCATCACGGCTTACGCTTCCATCGACACCGCCGTGGAAGCCATGCGCCGCGGCGCCTTCGATTATCTCCCCAAGCCTTTCACTCATGAGCAAGTGGCTCTGGTCGCGCGCAAGGTAGCCGAAGTGCGGGCGTTGGAGCAACAGGTTAAAACACTGCAGGAAACCCTGAGCGAGGTCTCTCCCGAGGTTGACCTTGCAACGCGAAGCCCGGTGATGCAGCGGACCCTTGAACTGGCCCGAAAGGTCGCCGACAGCGAAGCCACGATCCTGATCAGCGGTGAGAGCGGTACCGGCAAAACCGTGCTCGCGCGGGCGATCCACTCCTGGAGCAGTCGCGCTGGCAAGCCATTTTGCGTTGTCTCTTGCCCGTCACTGTCGGCGGAACTCCTGGAGAGCGAATTGTTCGGCCATGCAAAGGGGGCGTTTACCGGGGCCGTGCGGGACTATCCCGGACGCATTGCAGCCGGTCAGGGGGGGACGCTCCTGCTCGATGAAATCAGCGATTTGCCGCTCTCGATTCAACCGAAGCTCTTGCGGGTCCTTCAGGACAAGACTTACGAGCGGGTGGGGGATTTGGAAACACGCAAGGCCGATGTCCGCATCATGGCGGCAACGAATGCTGACATCGAAGCCGCAGTAAAGGACAAAACCTTCAGGGAGGACCTTTTTTATCGTCTGAATGTGGTGGATATCGTCATCCCTCCCCTTCGCGAGCGGCGTGAAGATATCCTGCCGGTCGCCGAGCGCATGCTGGCCTTTTTTGCCAGGCAGAACCATCGTCGCATTCTTGGTCTGACCGAAGAGGCGGTCCGGGTGCTCCAAACTTACGACTGGCCTGGCAACGTCCGTGAGCTGCATAATGCCATCGAACGCGCCGTGCTCCTCTGCAACGAAGAGCGTATTGGCGTGGAACATCTACCGGTAAGGCTTGCACCAACAAAAGAACCCGTGCCCAATATCGGCGACCTGGTTTCCCTCGAGAAGATTGAAGAAATGCACATTCGGCGGGTTTTAGCGGCAGCCCGATCACTTGAAGAAGCGGCCGAGGTGTTGGGAATGGATTCGGTAACCCTCTGGCGGCGCAGGAAAAAATACGGAATCTGAAGATCTATTTCAGTTTGAAATCTCCCGAAATGTTCAGTCCTGAAATCTGAAATCCGGCAACATCCCATTTCCAAAACTCTCCTGAAAACATCGTTATTTATCAATTAGATACAAAAGCGAACCCATGGCATGAGGCTTGCTCTTAGTACAGGGCCGAATAAATGAGTGTCCGAATTCAGCTTGTCATACCGGCGAAAGCCGGTATCCAGGCAGTTTTTCTGGATTCCGTTTGTCACCGGAATGACGTTAGGATTGTGGTCACTTTATTGTGCGGAGCTGTACTTAGCCTTTGGCGAAGTCGTGGCGATGAGTGTGAAGATCAGGTTGATGATCGGGTTGTGCGTCTTGTACGGCATAGCCCGGGGAAGCGAGTTCTTGTCCTAAGTACACGTCTGCACAAAAGAGTGACCGAAAATCATGTAGGTTGGGTGGAGCGACAGCGTAACCCAACGATGGTTTTCGGTGGGTTACGGCGCAAAAAGACGCGCCTAACCCACCCTACGCATCGAATTCGGACACCCTTTTATGCGGAGCTGTACTAAGGAGTTCTTATAAAAAGTTGAGGAGAATTGGAATGAATCTCGAAATTTGGCTGCCGGGAATGTTTCTCTTAGGCCTCGTGGCGATGGGGCTATGTTATCTGTTCATGAAAGCTTGCGAGAAAATTTAGAAGATGAGGTGATGTCAATGATGATCTATCTGACGGCGGCCGTCGCGGCCTTTTTGTTCGTTTACCTGATTGTGGCTCTGGTCCGGCCGGAATGGTTCTAAGCAGGGCAGCGGCTGATACCGAGATACTGAAAGGATAAAAGAATGTTTATACAAACCTGGTTGCTTCCCTTTGCACTTCTGGCAACGGGGACCCTCATTGCCTTCCCCCTAAGTCGCTACATGGCGTGGATCATGGATGGAAAGTATCGGCCTTTGCCGGTCTTTCGCTGGGTCGAAAAAACGCTGAACAGCGGGCCTCAGAACTGGCAGCAATATACCGGTTCCTTGCTCATTTTTAACGTCTTTATGTTTGTCTTCGGTTTCCTGGTCCTGGCGCTCCAGCCGTGGATGCCGCTGAATCCGGATGGGAAGGGGATGATATTCCCGACTACCATCTTTCAAGCGGTGACCTCGTTCATGACGAACACGGACCTTCAGCACTATTCCGGGGAACAGACTCTGTCGAACTTCAGCCAGATTTTCTTCGGGATCTTCATGCTCTTTGTGTCGGCTGCAGTCGGCTTGAGTGCGCTAACAGCAATCATCCGGGCTTTGCGCAGTGATTCATCGCTCGGCAACTACTTCCTGGATATGTGGCGCGTATTGGTCTACATGTTCGTGCCGGCAGCCTTTGTCGTCTCTCTCATTTTTATAACACAGGGCAGCCCGATGACCCTACAGAGCTCTTACCAGGTCTCGACGCTCGAACCCGCAGCCATGGGAACGACGGACAAGGGCGAGGTAAAGCAGCAGACCATCGCGATCGGGCCGGTGGCGGCCTTCGAATCCATAAAGATGCTGGGGACCAACGGGGGCGGCTTCCACGGGATGAATTCCGCTCATCCCTTCGAGAACCCCACCGGATTGTCGAACTTCCTGAATTGTCTCTCCATGATGATTTTCCCGTTCGCGCTGGTGCTGATGTATGGTCGTATGCTCGGCCGGCTGCAGCATGCCCTCGTCATTTTTTCGGTCATGATGACGTTGATGATTGCTACCATCGTCTGGTCGGTCTACTTCGATACGCTGAAACCGAACCCGGCGTTCACGGCCCACTCTGCCCGAATCTATCATATACCCACCGCCACCGCACCGGGAGGAAAACGAGAGGTGGCCCTTCCCGCCGTCCCAGGCTTGCCGGTAGACCAGCACCTGGGCAATCTCGAGGGCAAGGAACTGCGCTTCGGGACCTCGGCTGGGGCGACGTATGCAGCGGTTACGGTAGACGTGACGTGTGGCGCCGTGAACGCTGAGGCCGACAGCCTCAACCCGCTTGCCGGTTTGTCTCCGATGGTTGGAATGTGGCTGAACTGCATCTTCGGCGGCAAGGGTGTGGGGATGATCAACATGTTGCTTTATGTGATAATCGGAATCTTCGTGGCCGGCATGATGGTCGGCCGTACGCCCGAGTATCTGGGCAAGAAAATCGGAGCCCGCGAGGTTAAGCTCGCGGTAGTCGCCCTGCTGGTTCACCCGTTCATGATCCTTTTTCCTACCGGACTGTTCGCTGCGACAAGCTGGGGGCTCCTGGCTGTCAGCAACCACG